>JAYWHJ010000184.1:0-24634 GCA_043777795.1 Polaromonas sp.
CAAAAAGGTGGCTACTCGCGCGTCGGCCTTCATACTGCCCAGCAAAAACAAATGGTCATGGTCGTGCACTATTTCCCGGCTCATGATCTTTTGCACATGGTGCTGCAGAGCATGCACGTCGTGTGCCAACTCGTTGATGAGCTGCACGTGCAGCACGCATACCTCAGAGTCTTCCAGTGCCCGAGCCGTACAGTTGTGTTGCTCTTGCGCTATGCCGTCCAAGCCCAGGAGTTCACCAGCCATGTAAAAGCCCGAAACCTGCTCGCGCCCGTCTGCGGCGCTGACACTGGTTTTAAAAAATCCGCTGCGGATGGTGTACAAGGATTTGAAACGCCCGCCAGTGCGAAACAATGGCTCGCCGCGCGCGATCCTAAGCCGGGTGCTGACCATCTTGTCGATCAAGGCCATCTCTTTGGTGCTCAAGCCCAAGGGCATGCACAGATCGCGTAGTCTGCAAGACGAGCAGGCGGTCTTGGTTGCAATATGTTGCAGCATGGAGCCCTCCCTCTTTTGAATGCACTGATCTTACTCCTGCTCAGGGCCGTGCGCTTGCCTTTATGACCGCTTTGACAAATATCGGGTCTATCTTGGCAATCTGCTCGGTGCGTGCCAGCTCGACGCCTTGGCTGTCGAGCAAGATCATCAAGGTAGAGTGGTTGAACTCTCCATTGCTCAGTTGGCGATATTGCACGCCCAGCACGCCTGCCAGTTTGCGCACATCCGCGGCCTGCGTGCGGTATAGGTGCCAGCGTGCTGGGTCTCCAGCGCGTTGCAAGGCGGTCTTTTTCAGTGCTGCAGTGTCGTCGCGCGCCGGGTCCAGCGTAATCAAACCTACTTGCATGCGGTCGCGCGCTGGCGCTGGCAAGCTGGCCTCGATGTTTTTCACCGCTTCAAACAGCATGGGGCACACATAGTCACAGCGGCTGTAGAACATGCCTACGATGCGTGGCCCGCCCACTGGATTGACACCATCACGCCAACGGGATGCTTGGCCATCTTGGTCGGTGAGGCCCACGTCGAGTTGGTAGACCGAGCTGCGCGGCAGATCTGCGCTTGCAGCCGCGCTGGCGGCTGGGATGGCACAGAGCCATAGCGAGAAGGCGGCACACAGCAACTGTTGGGCGATAGGTTTTTGAATCATCGCTTAGCTCCGGTAATTTCTTTCACGCAACGAAATCCCAAATTGCGGTTGGTGCTGGCTGCGCTCAATGACGACAGCATGGCAATGCGCATCAAGATGGGGTAGTTTTCCCGGTCGGTGGCCGATAGCGCGCCCGCGCCGCAAAACTTCAATGTGTCCGGGTCGCCTTGGGTGCGGTTGTCGCCGCTGACCATCAGCGCGCCTGCGTCGTCCACCCACTCCCAGATCACGCCATGAAGATCTTGGATCCCGTAGACGTTGGGCGCGGAGGCGCCCACTGCTGGCAACGGCTTGGACGGTTGGCCATACCAGTCGAGAATTCTGGCGCGCCACACCGGGTCGCTGCGCGCATCGCGGCGCTTCTCGTCTGCGGCTGCGGCGTATTCCCACTCGTGCCATGTAGGCATCCGTGCGCCTTCGCTGGTGCAAAAGGCTGCGGCGGCAAACCAGCTGACATCGGTGACGGGCTGCGACAGCTGTGCCTTGTTGGGCGCGGCATCGGTTGGCCAACCGCGCAGGTATTGGCCATCGGCCAAGCTGCTGTTGGCAGCGCGCGACTTGCGCCACTGTGCATGCTGTTGTGCAAACCGGGCAAACTCCGCCTGCGTGACGGGCAGCACGCGCATGGCAAAGCCGGGCAGGGTGACAGGGGCTTGCTTGCCGTCGGGTGGCAGCAGGGTGGTGATGGTGCCGCCTGCTATGCTGCGGTAGCCCACTAGTGCTTGCTTTGGCTTGGCGGTCGCTGCAATCGCTTGCATGCCGCATGGCGCCCAAGCCCCTATGGACAAGCCAACGCCAGCGATGAGAGCCTTGTGCGCGCAGGTGTACAGCATGGTGTGCTTGTGGTTCACGTAACGGCTAGTGCGCAGCACCTTTGGCACGCGGGGTGCTGGCGCGCACCTTGGCCACTTGCGCAGTGCTGTAAGCACCTGTGCTATTGCCCCACGTGTTGCCCACGTAGGTCAAGATGTTGGCCACTTCGTCGTCGGCCAGTTGGCTCATGGGCGGCATGACCGAGTTGTAGGCTTTGCCGTTGACGGCCACAGGGCCAGTCAAACCGTTCAGCACCACACCGATGGCGCGGTCTTTGTCGGCTGTTAAAAAGTCTGACTTGGCCAGCGGCGGGAACACGCCCTCCAGCCCTTGGCCATTGGCCTGGTGGCATACAGAGCAAGCGCCGTTGTACAAAGCGCCCCCCGCTTTGATTTGCATCTCCAAGGTCAAGTTGCCCGCAGCAGCGGCCTTGGTGGCCACGGCCACACTGCCCAAGTCGGCTTGCTTGTCGCCCAGGTAAGTGGAGTCCACTTCTTTGCCCGAGTAAATGGCTTTGTTCTCTGGACCTTCTACCTTCATCATGCCCAGCGCGCCTTTGTTGAAAGCGCGAAATATAGAGTGGTCCACGATGACGTAGGTACCTGGCACTTCGGTTTTAAACTCGGCAATCGCCGCACCGCCAGCAGGGATCAGCGTGGTCTGCACGTTCTCCTGGAATTTGGTGCCGCCCTCAAACCATACTTTGTCAAATATCTCGCCAATCACATGGAAGCTCGAAACCAAGTTGGGCCCGCCGTTGCCAATGTACATGCGCACGGTCTCGCCCACCTTGGCTTTGAGGGCGTTGTCTCCCGTGAGTGCCGACTCAGATCCGTTGAACAGCACATAGGTGGGGCGCTCGTCGATGGCTTTTTGCATGTCAAAGGCTTGCAAGCCCTTCTCGCGGTATTTGCCTGCGGTGTAGAAGTCGCCTTGCATCACATAAAACTCTTTGTCAACGGCCGTTAACCCCTCTGGTGGCTCGATCAAAATCAAGCCGTACATACCGTTGGCTACATGCATGCCCACCGGCGCGGTGGCGCAGTGGTACACATATAGGCCCGCATTGAGCGCCTTGAACGTGAACTGCGAGCCGTGTCCCGGCGCGGTAAAGCTGGACGCCGCGCCGCCGCCGGGCCCGGTCACGCCGTGCAGGTCAATGTTGTGCGGCATTTTGGAGTCGGGGTGGTTCTTGAGGTGGAACTCCACCGTGTCGCCCTGGCGCACGCGGATAAAGCTGCCCGGCACCGTGCCGCCAAAGGTCCACAGGGTGTACTTCACCCCTTCAGAGATTTCTTTCTCCAGCTCGCGCACCTCCAACTCTACGATCACTTTGGCGGGTGTTTTACGCCCGGTGGCGGGGGGCACCATGGGCGGGCTGGTCAGCACGGCCTTAATGGGTTCACCCTGCGGTGGGCCAAAGTCTCCTTTGGCAGAACCGCCGGTGTCGCTGGCAATAGCCACGGGCGTGGTGGGCGATGGGTTCGGTGTGCAAGCAACTATAGCCATGCTGAGCGAGAGCAGGACGGTGGCGGTGGTGTGGCGCATGGTGACCCCTTGTGGTGTGGGATCACTCTAGCTTTCGCAAGAAATGCGGTGTTGATATAGATCAATCAAATGCGCCTATGTGATGTGCTTGCATTTGCACGTGACTTGTTCGCCTAGATGGCTTGTACGCCCATGTGCGTGGTTTGGACGGCTACGCGGCTGTCCTCCGTGTCGGCCTATGGCCGACTACTCCCCCTTTATGCCGCTACGCCGTCCAAAACCACGCACCCGGGCAACGAGTAGGGTGGGTGCGCTGCGGTGCAAGACACGCTGTGCTGGCAAGGTCGTGTTTGCACTGACGGTGGAATACCCGCCACACTTGCAAGATCAGGTCGGCGGTGTACTTAGCGCAGCGGCATCAAGGAGGAGTTGTCTGCCCTAGGCAGACACGGGGGACAGCCGCGGAGCTAAGTGCACCGTCGGCCTGATCCAGTACAAACCGAGGAAAGCTCAATCCATTCAACGCACCTTACCAGGCAAGGTGGCCAGCACCACGCCAACCAGTGCAATCGCGAAGGCCAGCATTTGCACCCAACCCATTGCCTCGCCTAGCCATAACACGCCCACCGCAGCTGCGCTGATGGGCAGCATCACTGTGAACACGCCTGCCTGCGCTGCGGGCACGGTTTTCAGCCCGGTCATCCACAGCCACACCGTCCACACACTGGCAGCCATGGCATAGAAAACCAGCAGCAGCCAGATACTGGCAGGCACACTGGAGAAGTCAAAACTGCTGGCCTGCCACAGGCCCAGCGGCGTGACCAAGGCAAAGCCCCACACGTTGATGAGCGAGGTAATCCGTTTGGGGCCCAAGGCGGCAGTGAGCTTTTTACCTATCACCGCATACGCTGCTTCGCACAGGACAGCACCGATAAGCAGCAGGTTGCCCCACACCGCTTGGTAAGAGGTACTGTTACTAATCAAATTAGCCTCTGGCGCAATAAAATAATGCGGAAGCAGCTCTGATTTTGATAGTGATACCAAACTGATGCCCAGTACCGCGCAGGCCACCGCTGCCCATACGCGCAGGCTGATGCGCTCGCGCAAAAATAGCCAGCTCATCACCGCCACGCAGGCCGGTATGCTGGCCATGATCACGCCCGCTGCCACCGCGCTGGTCATGCTCACGCCGTAGAGCATGCAGATAGAAAATAAAAAGTTGCCCAAAAATGATTCTAAAAAAACCAGCCTTTGGGTCTGCGCCGTCATGGGCTGTTCACCCACTGGTTTGCGCAGCCAATGCAGCATCGCCAAGCCCCCTATACCAAAGCGCAGCCAGGCTAGCAAGAATACTGGGAACACGGCCACCAAGTCTTTAGACAGGCCGACGTAGCTGCCCACCAGGGTCATGGAAAGGGCGAGGCAGGCAAAAGCGGAAAATCGGTGCACGGGCGGGTCACAATAGAGGTTTTGACATATTAGACTCGCCATCATGCCAGAGCCTGTTTTGCCCCCTTCCACCGAGCGCCTGTTTTTTGTTTACGGCACCCTGCGGCGTGGTGACGACAACGACATTACTTTGCTAGAACCCGCGCCGCGCCTGGTGGGCCATGCGCGTATACAGGGCGTGATGCACCACCTGGGCGGCTACCCCGGCGTGACCTTGGGGGGCTACCAAGACATCGTCGGCGAGGTATACGTCGTAGGGCCCGAGCTGGAGGCCAAGCTGGACGCCATCGAGTCTGAATACCCCGCGCAGGCCGATGAATACGCCAAACGCGAGATATCGGTGCTGGTGGATGGCCAAGCGCTGGCGTGCTGCGTGTACGAGATCAACCCGGCCTACACCGTGGGCAAACCGGTGATCACCAGTGGCGACTGGGTGAAGGACCGCTGATGGCGCGGCCCGTTGCTTCAGTGTCGACAGCCACATTGCCTCCTGCGCCACTGTGGCAAACCAGCCGCTTCTTGCTCGATTTGACCCAGCCGCAGGTGATGGGCATTGTCAACGTCACGCCCGACTCCTTCTCTGACGGTGGCCAACATGCCGGCACCCGTGCTGCCTTGCAGCACTGCGAGCAGTTACTCAAAGAAGGCGCGCATATCTTGGACATCGGCGGCGAGTCGTCCCGCCCCGGCGCTGCGCCACTGCCCTTGCAAGAGGAGCTAGCGCGCGTGCTGCCAGTAGTGCAAGGCGCGGTTACGCTGGGTGTGCCGGTCTCGGTAGACACCTACAAACCCGAGGTCATGCAAGCGGCGCTGGACGCGGGGGCCGACATCATCAACGACATATGGGCGCTGCGCTACCACAGCGCCATGGGCGCGCCAGTTGCGCAACCCTCTGCCTACGAGGTAGTGGCAAGCTACCCCCATTGCGGACTGGTGCTGATGCACATGCACCGCAACCCGCAAACCATGCAATCCGCACCTATGGACTGCGATGATGTGGTAACCCAGGTAGCAGCTGACCTACTATCTTTTTGTGAGCTACTCCCGCAATATTCTAAAGGGCTTGAGCAAAAAAATGCTTATAAAACCCGTATCGTGCTAGATCCCGGCGTAGGCTTTGGCAAAACGGTAGCGCAAAACTTCTCTTTGCTGGCCCGCCAGGCTGAATTGCTCAGCCTGGGTTACCCGCTGCTGGCCGGCTGGTCACGCAAATCGTCCCTCGGCGCGGTTACCGGGCTGGAGCCTGCGGATCGTATGCTGCCCAGCGTGGCAGCCGCCCTGCTGGCCGTACAGCGTGGCGCCAGCATCGTGCGCGTGCACGATGTGCGCGAGACGGTGCAGGCGCTGCAAGTGTGGCGGGCGGTGCAAACTTCGGTTTAACCGGCCTAATCGTGTAAGATATAGCTATATAAATAATAGCTGCCCCCGCAATTAACTAATGCGCTAGAGCCCAAAAAGGATCACTAAAATGGCACGACAGTACTTTGGCACCGATGGCATACGCGGCACGGTAGGCATCGCTCCCATCACTCCCGACTTTGTGCTCCGCCTGGCCCACGCCGTAGGCCGCGTGCTGCGCCAAACCGACGCCAAGCCCACGGTGATGATCGGCAAAGACACCCGTATCAGCGGCTACATGCTTGAGAGCGCGCTGGAGTCCGGCTTTAACTCCGCAGGCGTAGACGTGGTGCTGCTCGGCCCCCTGCCCACGCCCGGCGTGGCCTACCTCACCCGGGCCATGCGCGCCAGCCTGGGTGTGGTCATCAGCGCCAGCCATAACCCGTTTGAAGACAACGGTATCAAGTTCTTCAGCGCCCAAGGCACCAAGCTGAGCGACGCGTGGGAAGAAGCCGTCGAAGCGGCCCTCAAAGAGGCTCCAGTCTGGGCCACCTCTGCCGACCTGGGCAAAGCCCGCCGCCTGGATGACGCAGCGGGCCGCTACATCGAGTTTGCCAAAAGCACCTTTGCCACGGACTTGACCTTGAAGGGTTTGAAAATCGTCGTCGATGGCTCTCACGGCGCGGCCTACCATATCGCACCCAAAGTGTTCCACGAACTCGGCGCAGAAGTCATTTCCATCGGCTGCGCGCCTGACGGCCTGAACATCAACAAAGACGTAGGAGCCACCCATCCCGAGGCTTTGGTAGCCGCAGTCACAGCCCACAAAGCCCATTACGGCGTGGCGCTGGACGGCGACGCCGACCGCCTGCAGTTTGTTGACAGCACAGGCCGCCTCTTCAACGGTGACGAGGTGCTGTACATGATGGTCTGCGAGCGCCTGGATCGTGGCGAAAAAGTGCCCGGCGCCGTTGGCACCCTCATGACCAATATGGCCGTAGAGCTGGCATTGAAAGAGCGCGGCGTAGAGCTGGTGCGCGCCAAGGTAGGCGACCGCTACGTGCTGGAAGAGCTGGAGAAGCGCGGCTGGCTGCTGGGCGGCGAAGGCTCCGGCCACCTGCTGGCGCTGGACAAACACAGCACCGGCGACGGCATCATCAGCGCGCTGCAAGTACTGCAAGCCGTGCAACGCAGCGGCAAATCTTTTGCGCAAATCTTGAACGGTATGGCCATCTTCCCACAGGTGCTCATCAACATCCGCTTGAAATCTGGCCAAGTGTGGGCGACACCCGCGCTGGAGGCGATGGTCAAAACCGTAGAAGCCGAGCTAGGCCAAACCGGCCGCGTCCTCATCCGCCCCAGCGGCACCGAGCCCTTGGTGCGCGTGATGGTGGAGGCGCGCGACGCTGTGCAGGCGCAGGCTTGTGCGCTGCGGATGGCGGATGTGATTAAGGCAAGTTAACCACCGTGAGCTCGGGCTGGGCGCCGTATAGAAACAGCTTTCCGTTCAGCAGGGAGCAGCCAGGGCCGGCTGCGCCTCAGCGCGCTCGATCATTTGGTGCTTACCCAGTCTTTCAGCGGCTGGTTAGCCCAGATCTTGGCGGCAGAGCCAATCGATATTTGGGGCAATGACGGCGGTGACAACTTCTGCGCGCGCTCTTGTTTATCTATAGCCACTTGAGCTTGCGCCATCAGTTGCTCTAACGTGCTATTTGGTAGCGCAACTTGATTGAATAAAGCATCTACAAAATACGTATTGCTGCTGTGAAACTGGCAGCCAAAAGAAGCCCTATCTTTGGCAGCAGCGGTAAGTACGACCCTGTTGGGACCACTCAGCGCTTGCAAAAACGATCCGCTATAGCACGCAGAAAGGACTAGCACAGTAGGCTTTCCGCGCAAACCATTCAACCATTGGTTCAATACTTTGGCGTTGACGTGGGGGTAGTACTGGGCGCCAAAGTTGACAGACAACATATCCACGTCCCCGTGCGTGGACATTAAAACGACTACCTTATCTTCAGGTCGCACCATAGCACTGGCTTTTTTCAATACTTGAGCGATGTTCTCGGTGGTAGCGTAGGGCCAATCTACATCTTGACCAAATGCTGGATTGTTCAACTTGAATACAATAGCGTTCGGGTCCAGCGACAGCACACTTTTTTCTACCGTCATCACATCATTGCGAAACGCTTTGGACTGCGAGTGCATAGCAAAGGCAGCCAAAATGAGCCTGCCCTCGGGTTTGTCTGCACGGCGTTTGTCAGCTGCTTCAAATTGTTGTTTCAGCAAAGTATCGCTGCCTATTTTTCCGTCGCCTAGGTAGGGGCTGCTCGCGCAGCCCGTAAAAAGCAGCGTGGCTAGAGTAACGATACTGGTGAGTAAAAGTCTCTTATTCATGGTTTTCTTTTTCGTGAAAATGATTGGCGCAGTATTGAAATTGAAAGCAGTCTGGCGCCATAGAAATGGGGCTGGGTTACTCAATGCCTTAGCATTTCTAGCGCAGGCTTAGTACACACGCAGATGCCGCAAAATGCGTTGGCGTGTCCATAGCCGGTTAGATAGCAGAACAAAAACGACAGTCACCACAAGCAGACCAATCAAATAACTCGGGCCCACATAAAACCATATGGGAGCCTGTAAAGTAAAGCCGTACGCGGCAAAAGTAAGCCCAGCCAGCGTGCTGGCTATGCCAATCAAAATCAAGCCCGCCCAGCGTGAATTGAAGGTGGCTATCAGTAAAACGGCGAGGCTATTTGCTGCAAGTAGCTGCAATGGCGCTGCGCGGTAGTTCCAAGCTATTTCTAGTGTTTGAGCGGGCGAAACTTCGAACCAAGGCCAAGCTATCAGCGTCCAAATACAAGCGAAGACTAGGTACACCACTAGCTGCACGCCTATGCTGACACTAAAAATATGCCAACCAAAAAAATTTCTCCGCAAACGGCCCGGCGCAAGCAATATGCGCCAATGCAAATCCTTAAACATAAGCAGACTACAGCTCAACGACGCAATCATCAAGATACCAAAAAAATGGTAAGGACCAACACCGTTGTTCCACTTTGCGTTGGCAACATTTGAAAGTAAAGTGAGACTCAAATACTGCAAACTGACCAGTGACATTAGCTTGCCCGTGAGGGTTGGCTTCAGATAAAAAAGCTGGGTGCTGGAGGCTAAGTGTGAAAAGCGCTCGAAGTAGGCAAAGACTTGATTGATAACACCTATGCTGGTCAAGCTGGATTTTTTAGCAATTGAGCTAGGTGCGAGCTTCCATTTCCCGGCTATCACGTAAATGGTTAATGGCCAGCTCAAAGTCATTACGACAAGTGGCCACACAGGCAAATGCGGCAAGTAGTCCATGGGATTGACAAAGCCTTTCCAAATGATGAGCGGCGGCAGCAGCGCCACTAGCGTGTACAAAAAAACCTTCCATACGCGCACCGCAGCATGACTGCTAGGCAAACTCGTGAGCGTACTTATCGACAACAGTACAGAAAAGAAGGCGAGAGCGCTGACGGATACCCATGCAAAGTTGCAGGCCAGCAGCAAAACTGCGCCAGCTGCACAAAACACGAGCCATATCAGGCTGGCATGAGATAAAACGGCAAGCAAATACTCTTTGCTTAAACTCTTTGGGGTGCGCAGTTGCCTCAGGACGACTGTGCCGCGCACGACCGATCGTGAAAGTCCGGCTCCTTTGCCGCCGACCAAAATCCCGGCGAACAGGAACCACTGAAACACCACGTTGGTGCTTAGCTGGCCCGTGAGCGCGATGGCAATTTGGATGCACCAAAATATACCAATAGAAAAGTAAATAGCCGTCAACCAACCAGCGCTCGCATCAGGCTTGAAGCTGAAGTATTTTGAATAGATCATGCGTTGAGCTCTGCAAACAATTCATCGAGTGACAAGCTTCGCCCGGTGCTGCTCAATTGAGGGACTTTGCGCGTATCGACAACGCATTGACCGGTGTGAGGGTTTTTGCAAACCACGGCTGGTATCGATAGTTCACCTTCTGCTGAATCCACCAGCCGAAAATTCTCGATGATCACGTCCCAAGCGTCAAACAGTTGCAGTTGACCGTCGCGAATAAACGCGACGTGAGAAACCACGCGCTCTAAATCGCTAAGGATGTGGCTAGAAATTACAATGGTGCGCGCCGCACGCAGGTCTGCGTCCTGCACTTCGTCCACAGCGCGGTCCACAAAAAGTGCCCGCATGAATTCGCTGCGGGTAAGGGGGTCTAGGTTAGATACGGGTTCGTCCAGTAAAAGCACATCTGGGTCATGGGCCAGTGCCAGCACCACGGCCAGTTTTTGCTGATCGCCGACAGACAGGTTTTTTATTTGACTGCCCAATGGCAAGTTAAGCTTGGCAGCCAGCGACAGGCAACGCGCCTCACTCCAGCGCGGGTAAGCCTGGCCGATGGCTCGGAGCATTTCAAGGGCTTCCATCCATTCAAATAAATCAGGCGCTTGGGCCACATAGCCGAGCCGTTCCAGCACGTTGTCTGGGAGATCTTTGGAGGGATGGCCAAGTAGCGTGGAACTGCCCTGCGTAGGTACGGCGAGGCCGGCCATGCAGCGCAGCAACGAGGACTTGCCAGCGCCATTGCGCCCTACCAGGCCGATGACGGCGCCCTGCGCAACGCTAAGGTTGATGTTGTTAAGAATGCTGGCGTCTTTGGTGCTCAGGCTCAATGCGTTGATCTGTATCACGGCTTCATTCCTTTTCATGGGGCTCCTTCGTGGGTAAGTTATCCAGACAAGACTGAAATGCGGCCAGCGCTTGTGCATCAGTCACGCCGAGCTGCCTGGCAATTTGGGCTGCGTTCGCCAGCGAAGGCAATAACAGGCCAACGTTGTGTTGACGGGAGGATTTGTTTTTTGTTTTGGCTATCACCATGCCAATGCCGCGTCGTCTCTCCAGCAGTCCTTCGGTTTCCAACATGCTGTAGGCTTTGCTCACCGTCATAGGGTTAATGGCATGCTCCAGCGCCACAGCCCGAACGGATGGCAGCTCATCACCAGCTTGCAACTGCCCGCCAGCCACCATGTGGCGCACCTGCTCCGCTATCTGACGATAGATAGGGTTTGGCGCATTGGGAGCAATGAGAAAGTTCATGAAAAATATAGTGTATTGCAGTAATAATACACCAATTCACAAAAGACACTAACTTGATTTGGTAAGACTGTTTTGAACCCGTCCGCGTGGTACTTTAAAATGGTGGACAGTCCATTCAGTTAAGCATTCAAATATGAAAATCGAAAAAAACTCCGCCGTCACCATGCAGTTCAAGCTCTCTGAAGCTAATGGCAAAGTCATTGAAAACAGTGGCAAACCTGCCGTGTACCTGCACGGCGGCTACGGCAACACGCTGCCCAAGATTGAAGAAGCGCTGGAGTGCAAAGAGGCGGGTTACGCGGTCACTTTGAACTTGCCTGCCGCCGATGCCTTTGGCGTGTACGACGAAAACTTGCTGCGCACCTTGCCTAAAAAGCACTTTCCACCGGGTGTGAAGCTGGGTGGCCAGCTGGAAGGCCGGGGCGACGATGGAAGCATGCAGGTGTATACCGTGATGAAGATCAAGGGCGACACGGTGTACATGGATGCCAACCATCCGCTGGCCGGCAAGGATATTGTCTTTGAACTCAAAGTAATCTCCGTGCGAGAGGCGACGGCAGAAGAAATTACCCACCAGCATGTGCATGGTGAGCATGGGCACCAGCATTGATGGGTTGCGGGCCGCAATTTTGTAACGGGTCGCTGCCTGGCAAAGGCCTCACACGCGGACAGTTTGGGATTTCGTCCGACAATCACACTGCACCTAATCAAGGTGGATTTCCTTTCACTCAAGGAGGGGTAGTGTGATGTTGCAAGAGTCTTTGATTGGCGCACCGCAGATAAACCCTGCAGCCCCACTCATTTTCGTCGTCAATGCAACCGCTGGAACGCAGCAAGCTGATGCACAACGTCAGTTGATTGAAGATGCTCTCAAACAAGCGGGCCGTGCTGGCGAACTGGTAATTTCGCAGCCTGGTGATTTAGCGGTTGCCTCCCGGCAAGCCGCCTTCAAAGCCGCAGTCACGCACACTGCGGTGGTAGCGGTAGGGGGCGATGGCACTGTCAACACTGTGTCGCAGGCTGCACACGCCGAAGGCTGTGTGATGGGTGTCATACCGTGCGGTACTTTTAACTACTTTGCACGTACACACGGCATTGCGGTGGACGCAATGCAAGCCATGCAGACGGTACTTCATGCAACGGCTGGGCCAGTGCAGGTTGCCACTGTCAACAAGCAGGTATTTTTGGTCAATGCCAGTCTGGGCTTGTATCCCATACTTCTGGAAGACCGCGAAGCCTACAAGGCACGCTTTGGCCGCAGCCGACTGGTAGCCTTGGGCGCTGCTTGCGTCACACTGCTGCGTGCGCACCGGCAACTGCGCCTGCATATTGAGCTGGGTGCCACCGTACACGATGTGCGCACCACAACGCTGTTCGTCGGCAACAACCGGTTGCAACTGGCGCAGGTGGGCGTGCAGGCGGGGATGCATACAAGCACCCCGCACGACAATGGCCGTGTTGCTGCAGTCATGCTGCGACCTATCGGCACGCTGGCCATGGTGGGGCTCATGTTGCGCGGCGCTATGGGCAAGCTGGGGGAGGCAGACAGCGTAGAGAGTTTCGAGTTTGAGCATATGGTGGTCAAACCACGGCTCGCATTAGACAGGCGTAAAGTCAAAGTGGCCATGGACGGCGAGGTGCGTTGGATGCGCTGGCCCATTGAGTTTGAGGTGCATTCCAGGCCTTTGTATTTGCTCAAGCCAGACATGGCGCCAGCTCCCTCAACCCCCTCAGACGGCGCATTATGAGCGTTCTGCTGCATATCTCGGATACCCATTTCGGCACTGAGCAGCCGCAGGTTGTGCGCGCGCTAATGACGCTGGCATTAGAGCAGCGGCCCGATGTGGTCGTGCTATCAGGCGACATTACCCAGCGCGCAAGTGAAGAGCAGTTTCGTGCTGCACGCGCTTTTACGGACCGCCTGGGCGCGCCAGTGCTGGCGATCCCTGGTAATCACGATATTCCACTGCTCGACGTATTCGCACGTATTTTTGGTCCGCATGCGCGGTACAAAGCAGCTTTTGGTGCTGATATAGAGCCGGTGTACAACTCGCAAGACATGCTGGTTGCGTGCGTTAACACCACCAGGCGCTATAGACACGTGGATGGGGAAGTGTCTGAGGCGCAGATTGACCGAGTGGCTGCATTGCTCAGCAGCGCCCGCGCAGAGCAACTGCGTGTCGTAGTGGTGCACCAACCGATTGCCGTCGTGCGTGCGCAAGATGCGCCTGATCTATTGCGCGGCCACCGGCGGGCACAGCAGCGCTGGGCAGCTGCCGGCGCCGATGTGGTTTTGGGCGGGCACATTCATTTGCCTTATGCCGTGCAGGTGCCCGACGTAGCGCGGCCCATGTGGGTGGTGCAAGCGGGCACAGCAGTGTCCCTGCGTGTGCGGCCTGGTGTACCCAATTCAGTGAATGTGCTTCGGTGGGGGCAGTCTGAAGTGCCAGCTTGCTTCCGCACGGAGCAATGGGATTTTGACGTGGTCAGCCAGGCATTTACATGCGGGAAAGTAACCCTGATGCACACAGTGCGTACTGTGCACTCACTTTAGAAAGTAAAAAATGAACAATACCCTCTTATGGATTTTGTCAGGCGGTTTGATGATTGTCGGCTTGGCTGGCACGGTGCTGCCCGCACTGCCAGGCACCTTGTTTGTGCTGGCGGGCATTGTTTTGGGTGCCTGGATTGACGACTTTACGCGTATTGGTTGGGTCAGTGTGGTGGCCGTGTCGGTACTGGCCATCATTGCCTGGGTGCTGGATTACGTCGCCGGTCTGCTGGGTGCCCAAAAAGCTGGTGCAAGCCGCTACGCTATTTTGGGCGCTGCCATTGGCACAGTGGTGGGGATCTTTATGGGCTTGATCGGTGTGCTGTTTATGCCGCTGGTGGGCGCGGCTGTGGGTGAATACCTTGTCCGAAAGAACCATCAGCAAGCTATCAAAGTAGGTATTTCAACCTGGCTGGGCATCATGGCGGGCTTGATGGCCAAAGTGGTCATTGCGTTCATGATGATCGGGGTGTTTATCGCTGCCCTGCTGATTTAACCAAACCAGGGCAGCGTGTACACAAGCGCTTAAGACGGCGCTTTATCTGCGGGCGCTGCCGCCCCTGCGGGGGCGCATCATTGCGCGTTTTCCACAGAGACACGATCACGCCCCCCGCAATCAAACCGAAGGTAATGCTCAGCGAGAACACCGGTGGTATTTTGCCAATGATACCGACCAAAAATATCTTGGTTCCAATAAATACCAGCACTAAAGCCAGTGCATATTTCAGGTACTTAAACCGGTGGACCATGGCGGCCAAAGCAAAGTACAAAGCACGCAGGCCCAAGATGGCGTAGATGTTGCTTGTGTAGACAATAAATGGATCCGTGGTGATAGCAAAAATAGCAGGTACAGAATCTATCGCAAACACCAAGTCCACAAACTCTACCAAGCACAGCGCTAAAAACAATGGCGTAGCCCAGTGTTGCAGTTTGCCTGTGGCGGCGTCAATACGTTTGACGACGAACGCGTTGCCTTCTACTTGCTCAGTCACACGCAGGTGCTTGCGCAAAAACTTGAGTAAAGGATTGTTGGCAATATCGGGCATGTGGTCAGCGATGATCCACATCTTGATACCTGTGAGCACTAAAAACGCCCCAAATAGGTACAGCACCCAACTGAACTGGCTGACCAAGGCTGCACCCAGGCCGATCATGATGGCGCGCAGCACGATGACGCCCAAGATACCCCAGAACAGCACGCGGTGTTGGTATTTCCGTGGGATAGCAAAGTACGAGAATATCAACGCCACGCTAATTTCGCCAGCGTACAGGAGCAGACTCTCCTGTACGCCAATCTCGTGGTCATCTTTGTGCAATACGCCTAGATCAAAGACCAGCAGTGTAATGACGATACCGCCAAAAATTAGCCAAAGCCATACAGCCTGACCTAAAAATGGAGCGTATGCAAATGCATGTAATGCATCCACCAATGACACCTTTCAAGTTATGTAAGAGCGTAAACACAGGCGGCATCTAATTTCTAAAAAAGCAGCATATTGCGATAAAACAATCCTAAAAAAACGTAGTATTTATTGTTATTCTTAATGCTCAAAATGCCAGTCTCAAAGTCATGTACTAAGTCGCATGATGCTCAATTGGGTCGGTAGATTTGCTTTGTTATATGTGGAGGATTTGTATGAAAATTTTGATTTGGAGCCTAACGGCTGTTGTCACACTGCTGGGCACTTTGCTGGTCATCGTGCTGGCTTTTGCAGTAGGTTGGCTAAGCGACAACATGGGCGGTGGCGCAGATTGGGTTAAACAGCTGTCGCAGTTGCCGGTTCCCGCTTGGCTGTCAGTGTTTTTGGATCCTGCCGCAATGGAGTGGGTGCGTGTTGCAGGCGCTACCGCAATGCAGTCAGTAGCTACCGGCCTGCCCTGGGTGGCACCCATGATCGGTTGGATGGTGCCAGCGCTGTGGGTGGTATGGATCATTGTGCTGATCTGCTTGATCGGTGTCGCCTGCGGCCTGCATTACTTGGTGGGCCGCAAGCGCCGCTTGCCTGCATCAGACAGCCACAGCTTCGTCAAGCTCGCTCGCTAAAAACCCACCAGACTGTCTCTGCCAGAATTTGGCATATAACCCGCCCAGCGCCAGCAGCTCGTGGTGCGTACCTTGCTCCACAATGCGGCCCGCGTCCATCACCACCAGGCGGTCCATGCGGGCGATGGTGCTGAGGCGGTGGGCGATGGCGATCACCGTCTTGCCTTGCATCAGGGTCACCAGTTGCTCCTGGATGGCGGCTTCGATTTCACTGTCCAGGGCGGAGGTGGCTTCGTCCAATATCAAGATGGGCGCGTTCTTCAGCACCACGCGCGCCAGGGCTACGCGCTGGCGTTGGCCGCCTGAGAGCTTGACTCCGCGTTCGCCAGCATGCGCCTCGTAGCCGGTGCGGCCCGTCCAGTCGCGCAGCTCGGCGATGAACTCGTGGGCGTGGGCTTGCTTTGCAGCCTGCTCCACCTCGGCATCCGTCGCGCCGGGCTGGCCGTAGCGGATATTGGCGGCTATGGAACGGTGCAAGAGTGAGGTGTCTTGCGTGACCATGCCTATCGATGCGCGCAGGCTTTCTTGGGTGACGCTTTTTAAATCTTGCCCATCGATCGTGATGCGGCCGCCCTCGGCATCATAAAAACGTAGCAGCAAATTCACCAATGTGGATTTGCCTGCACCGGAGCGTCCCACCAAGCCCACACGCTCTCCAGGGCGGATGTGCAGGTTTAAATTCTGTAGCACGCTGCGTCCGCCCGTGGCCGCCTGGCCGTAACTAAAGTGGACGTTTTCAAACCGTATGTCGCCGTGCGGTACCTTCAATTCGGTGGCCGTAGGCGCGTCCAGCAAAGTGTGCGGCACCGCAATGGTTTGTATGCCCTCTTGCACCACGCCCACGTTTTCAAAAATACCCGAAACCTCCCAGCTCACCCAGCCAGCCATATTGGCGATCTGCCAGACCAGAGGTAGGCATGTGGCCACCACGGCGGGGCTGATGAGCCCCGCTTGCCATAGCCACAGGCTGGTGCCCGCCGTACCAATCAACAGCAACACGTTTAGCACATTCAGCGTAAACATAAAACGCGTGGTCATGCGCATGTGGTCAGCAATTTTGCCTCTGTGCCCGTCAATCGCTTCGCGCACATACGCGTCTTCGTCTTGCGCGCGCGAGAAGAGCTTGACCGTCATGATGTTGGTATAGCTGTCCACTACGCGGCCCATCACCAGCGAACGTGCCTCGCTGCTCACACGCGACAAGTCGCGCATGCGCGGCACAAAATAGCGCAAAAAAAACATATAGCTCACCAGCCAGCACAGCATGGGTAAGGCGAGCCGCCAGTCATACACCAACATCAAGGAAAGAGCGCTGATGCCATACACCACGATGTACCAGACCGCGCGAATGGTAGCCACCACGCTCTCGCGCAGCGAGTTGGCCGTGTTCATCACGCGGTTGGCAATGCGCCCGGCAAAATCATTCTGAAAAAACGGTCCGCTCTGGCGC
The DNA here is from genome assembly GCA_043777795.1 of Polaromonas sp. Lineage (GTDB taxonomy): Bacteria > Pseudomonadota > Gammaproteobacteria > Burkholderiales > Burkholderiaceae_C > JAAFIP01. The sequence goes on from JAYWHJ010000184.1 coordinate 17,393, forward strand.
ACCACATGCCAGTGGCTCTGCCAGCGAATCAGCGTAGTGGCCCCCGGAATCACCGCGTTGTTGCGCACCAGGCTGTCTAGCAGCACCAGCGCAGGTTTTAGCAGCGTGATAGCCACGGCGACAGCCAGCAGCAATGGCCCTTGTTCTTGCAATGCCTGAGCAGGATCTTTCGCCGTCATTAAGCCGACCATGCGGCCAATAAACACGGGAATCAGTGTGTCGACCAAGGCGACGCACAGCCCCGTCACCAGCATCAGCGCGTATAAGCCACGTGTTTGCTTGACAAAGTGCCAGTAAAACGCCACCAGGCCCGGTGGTGGGCCACTGCTGGAAGACTCTGGTGGTGTGGCAATGCTGCCGATGCGGGATTCGAAGAATTTGAACATGTGTTGTGATGATATTCGACGGCAGCTTAAGCCTGGCTAAAGGGAGCGTCCAGTACTCCGGTGAAGTATTCGAGTCGCCCAGCGTGCGGGCTACGCCGTCTAACGTCATAGCGGTCATGGCTTGTACCGATGACCGTCATCCGGGGTGTTGGAGTCGGGTGGACTTTGGTATAAAAACTGACACAGCACAGTCATTGGTTTGACACATTGCGTAGATAGCATCCAAAGTTGAAATTCACTTCCACTTACATGAAAAATCTATGCGCTTACTATTTTCAACAAGCGTTCTAGCCGTCTTGTTGGCAGCTGGACTAGCGGCCTGCGGTGGTGGTAGCGATAGCCCTAGCACCACTTCCGGGTCCCCCACTACAACGTCCACCACAGCAGTCTGGACTACGCCTACCTTTGGTTTCAAAGATCCACAAACCAGCTTTGAGTTAGCCAACTACGTTCAAACGGGCCGCTTTAGTTTGCCTGTAGGTACTGGGGCCAATTTGCTGGCGGGGGAGGCCTCTGCAGTCACTTACAACAAAGACACCGATACTTTGTTCGTGCTGGGCGATGGCGGTACGTCGATTACTCAGGTGACAAAGCAGGGCGTACTGGTGAACTCCATGGTTTTAGCGCAAGATGCCGCCAAACCGCAGGGCACCTATTTTTATGATCCTGAAGGGCTGACCTACCTAGGTGGCGGCAAGTTTGCTTTGGTTGAAGAGCGCTACAGGCAAGTTAATGAATTTTTCTATGTGCCGAATACCACGCTGCCTAGCAACACGCTGACAGCAGCAGGCGTACGTACCGTCAAGCTGGGTACGACAATTGGTAATATTGGAATAGAAGGCATTTCTTTTGACCCAATGACCGGTGGCTTTATCGCTGTCAAAGAATCCGGCCCGCTTGGGGTGTTTCAAACGTCGATCGATTTTGCATTAGGTACCGCCTCCAACGGTTCGGCCACCGCAGTGGATTCGGTGAACTTGTTTGACCCTGCCAGAACAGGCCTGTCTGCACACAACGATGTGTTTGCATTGTCAAACATTTTGCCCAGCAATGCGCCTGACTACAGCCACCTGATGATTTTGAGTGCACCGGATGGCAAGATCGTCAAAATGGACCGCACTGGCAAACTGCTGGGAACTCTGGTAGTGGGCAGCGCCGCGCAAAACGAAGGCATGACCATGGACGCTGCTGGCAACATCTATGTAGTGAGCGAGGTCGGCGGTGGCGCCGGCCGTCCCGAGCTGCTGGTGTTTTCACCCAGCTTGACCAAGACCGCTATAGCCCCTGGAAGCAACTTGTATTTGATTTTTGACCGACATGTTGTCGCAGGTGCTGGCAGCATAGTGCTGAGCAATGGCGCAGGTGACACCCGCACCATTGCGGTTGGCGACAGCGCCCAGATCAAGCTGATTAGCAACACACTGGTGATTGATCCTGCTACCGATTTGGTGCCAGGTACCACCTACAGCCTGAGCTACCCGGCAGGGCTGCTGAAAGACGCATCCGGCAATAACGCACCGACTTTGTCCAGCGCTGCGCTGACCAGCTTTACCACTGTGGGCGTGTTTGACACCGCAGCGCCCGTATTGGCAAGTACGTCACCCCTCAACAATGCGACAGGTGTCACCAGCAGTCGCATTTTGCTCAATTTTAGTGAAGCGGTGATAGCTGGCGTGGGCAACATTGTGATCAGCAATGGAGCGGATACACGCACCATCAGTGTGACCGACATTACCCAAGTCACGTTCAGCGGTCACTCGGCCAATATCAACCCCAGTGCAGATTTGATCCGAGGCGCGAGCTACAACGTTCAAATGGCCAGTGGCGTGATCAAAGATGTGTCGGGTAATTCGTTTGCAGGCATTGTGAATGCCACCACACTGAGTTTTAATACCGCTGCTCCAGCGGTAGTTGTAGTGGGTGCGCCGAAACTATTGATCACTGAGGTCAACTCCAACGCCGTTGGCGGCGATTTCTTTGAGCTGTATAACTATGGAACCACCACCATAGATTTAACAGGTTGGAAATGGGATGACGATTCGGCATCATTCAGCGATGTAGGGAATGCCACTTTTGGCAATACCAGCTTAGCGCCTGGTCAACGTTTGGTGGTTATCAACGCAACCAGCACCAGTGCATTCATCACGGCTTGGAATATTCCCAACACGGTCACGGTGGTGGCTACCGGTGGTCCAGGTCTCGGGGGTGGCGATGCCGTAGTGCTCTTTGACAACGCAGGCAAGGTCGTCACCTCGTTCAACTACAAAGGCGGTACGGCGACCATGATCGCCTCTGACGGTAGCGTGATCCCCGATGCCAAGGCGTCGGCTGGTGTGACCGCTGTGTTTCCTAACCATGCTGGCCTGGCCTTTGGCGGCACCGCTATCACTTCCGCGGTGTGGGATGGTGTGTCTATTACTGCGCCCACCTATAAAGCAGCTGCCGTGGGTGTACTTAACGGTTATACCCAGCCTGCTGTACCCACGGCGATAGGCTCACCCGGCCAATGACAGCGATCTGATCCTTGGGCATTTTGGGTGCCTCGCAAGCCATCAGTTTGCGAGGCCATTCAACTTTGAGCGGCTCCACTAGCCAAAGTCGCACCCAAAGCCGCTGTCTGTTTCACCATCGAGTCAATGGAATTTAAATGGGGATTAAAGTAATATACAATTGGTTGCATGTTCTCACACTACATTCGCGCACTTTTTTTTGTAGGCTTAATTTCATGGCTGCCTTTTGCTGGGGCGCAAGTCTGCGCTGCTCCCGGCAAAGATGCGCCAGGTTTGATCAGTGGCGTGGTTAACACCTTCTACCAAGGCAACGGTAATTTGGGCATTGCGACCACCAGCCTCACGCTGGGCACATCCATTGGCGCAGCGGGAGTGGTCAGCGTAGGCGATCTCCTCATGATCATTCAGATGCAAGGTGCGAGCATTGATGCCAACGACGACGAGCGCTACGGCGATGGCGTGGGCGTAGCTGCCAGCCAAGTGAATACCAGCCTGTCGCAGGCTAACGGCTATACCGCGTTAGGGCAAGCTGGACTTTTCGAGTACGTGCGCGTGACGGCAGCAGCAGGCAGCAATATCAGCTTTACTCCGGCGCTGACCAACGCTTACGAACAAAACACTGCGGCGCAGCCGCGGCGCACCTACCAAGTGGTGCGCGTGCCGCAATACCCGAGCGCCAGCATCAGTGCGGCCAGCCCCTTGGTCAGCGTGCCTTGGAACGGCACCACGGGCGGCGTCGTCTCCATCGACGTGGCCGGCGCACTCACGCTGAGCGGCAGCGGAGCGCACATCAATGTCTCCAACCAAGGCTTTCGCGGCGGCGCACAAGGCGCCGCCAATTCAACCTGCTGCGATGGAACATACGTTTTTTACCGTGGCGCGCAGACGGCGGACGGCGGCGGCAAAGGCGAAGGTATTGCCGGAACACCGCGCTATCTCTCCATTTACACCGGCGGCAGCTTTGACGGTGGCACGGGCAACTTGGATGCAGTGGGCTTTCCTGCCACCGCCGTGCTGGATCTGGGCGCTGGCAACATGGGCTACCCCAATGGTGATTTCGCCCGTGGCGCGCCAGCCAATGCCGGAGGCGGTGGCACCTCGCACAATTCGGGCGGTGGCGGCGGCGGCAATGGCGGCGTGGGCGGCAACGGCGGGCAAACCTTCGATGGCGATGGCCTGCGCGATGTGGGTGGCTACGGCGGCTCCCGCCTTCCGCAGGCAGGCTCCCCTGTGGCTACGCGCATCTACATGGGCGGTGCCGGTGGCTCGGGTAGCCTGAACAACGACTCCGGCCAGCGCGGCAGTGGTGGCTTTGGCGGCGGCATCATCGCCGTGCGCGCGGGCAGCATCAGTGGCTCTGCCGTCTTCCAAAGCAACGGACAAAAAGGGATCGACAGCGATGCTGGGAATGATGCGGGCGGCGGCGGCGGCGCGGGCGGCTCCGTCATGGTGATTGCAGGCGCGGGGCATGGCAATGTGACGGCAATTGCGCGCGGTGGCTATGGCAGCAATTCCAACATGAATACTTTCAATCTGGCTGCTGCCCCACCAGTTGGAAACTCGACTGGCGATTGCTGTAATAACGAGCGCGAAGGCCCTGGCGGCGGCGGCGGCGGCGGCGTGGTGTTGTACAACAGCCCTATTGGAAGCGCTGTGCTCGCGCGAGGCATCAATGGCCTTTCCCGCTCGGATAGAAATCTTGGCTTTTCAGGCAACATGCTGGCTGGCCCCGGTACGAATGGCGTACAAGCCACGGTGAGCAGCAGCTCCGTCGTAGGCGTGCGCCCTGGCTATGAATGCCTGCCTTTGCTCACGGCCACCAAATCCACCAACACCCCAGCACGCACCGTACCACCCGACAGCACAGGCACTTACGTAGTGGTGCTCAGTAATGCCGTGAATGCCGGTGTTGCGTATGCCGTAGGCTTGAACGACCCCCTGTCTTCCCCCTTTACTTTAAGTGGCAGCAGCGCCACCGTCACCTATGGCCTGGGCGCATCGGGCCCCGTATCGCCGATTACCGCCAGCGGCACCAATACCGTGGTCATCGGGGCAGCAGGCAATGCCACCAGCAGCTTCACGCTTAACCCTGGCAGCAGTGTGACTGTCACATTCAATGTGGCGCTCAATGGCGCGGCGGCGGGCACGTACCAAAACCCCATCAATCTGCGCTTTGCCGACCCCACTCGCACCAGCGGCGGCAGCGCACAAGGCGCAGTCAACAGCACCGCTACCCCCGGTAGCACGTATGCCAACGGCCAACCTGTGGGCGGCAGCAACTACAACGCCGCCAGCAGCACGCAGGAAGACATCGTCATCAGCGGCGCGCCTGGCACCACAGCGGACCTCGTCATTACCAAAAACGGCACGGCCAGCGCAGAAGTTGGCCAGCCTGTCGTGTACACCCTGCTGGTGAGCAACAACGGCCCCGCCAATGTGCCCGGCACGATCACTGTGAACGACATCGTGCCTGCCAGCATCGGCACAGTCACTTGGGTCTGCACCTTGGTGGCCGGTTCAGGCGATTGCGACACATTGACCGTGGGCGCGGGCAGCGCTGGCAGCGGCAATGCCATCGCGCTACCGCGTGTCGCGTTAAACAGCGGCGGGCAAATCCAAATTGTGGTTTCCGGCACTGCCATCGCCGCAGGCACGGTGGTCAACACCGCCACAGTCACCCTGCCGGTGGGCTACAACGACCCCACACCGTCGAACAACCGCGCCACCGCAACTACTACCATTACCACCCCCAGCGCCGATCTGCTGATTACCAAAAGTAATGGCGTGAACGGGGTCACCAGCGGCGGTGTGACAGCCTACACGATCGTGGTGGGCAACGTCGGGCCGTCGGCAGCGAACAATGCGGTGATCACCGATACTGCGTCGGCTGGGCTCGTGCCCTTGTCCGTCACCTGCAGTGCGCAGGGCGGCGCGGTGTGTCCGGTCTTGCTGACCACCAGCACCTTCCAAGCAGGCCTCATCATCGCCACATTCCCTGCTGGCGGCACCTTGACCTTCACACTTAACGCACAAGTGAGCGCCAGCAGTGGTTTTGTCACCAATACGGCTACTATCGCTCCACCTTCCGGCACGACTGACCCCACGCCGGCGAATAACACCTCCGCCGACACGGACACCGTCACACCCGCAGTGGCTCGCGTTATCAGCAGTGGTTCCATCTGCCCGGCGGGCAGCACCGAGCAGATCGTTAATCTGATTTCCAACGGCGACTTTGCCAATACCAGCTTCAGCGTGGGTGCGAACGTACTGCAAACCACCAACGACACTTATCCTGCAGATACCAGGGTGGCCCTGCAAAGCGGTGCCAAAAACTATGCGGGTGGTGTCGTCTTTCAAAATCCATTCCCCGGCGACCCCTCGCGCAGTGTGCCTGCCACCAATAACTGGCTTTACAGCAACGGCAACAACACTGGCGCAGCCTACCGGATTTGGTCGCAGCCTGTGAGCGGCTTGGTGCCTGGTCGCTCATATACCTGGATGTACTACGGATCCAACACCCTAGCCTCCGGCAACGTCACTGCCACAGACCTGCCTTTGATCGATTTTCGTGTGCTCACCGGAACGGCAACCACCAGCCTGGGCACTGCGGACAGCTACCCCAACGAAGGCGCTGGCGTGACAGACACTTGGACGCTGCGTCAGCGCACTTTTGTGGCCGGAGCCAGTGCACTCACGTTGCAGTTGTGGGACACCGTCATCGGCATCACCGGCGATGACTTTGCCAGTACCCAAATCCAGTTGCGCGAATGCCGCCCCAGCGTGGATGTTTTCGTAAGCAAGACCAATGGCGTGAACCAAGTCACCGCTCTGGGCACCACGGCTTACGTCATCACCGTGGGTAATGCCGGGCCTGGTGGAGCAGACAACGTGACCGTGCGTGATCCGGTGGCCCTTGGCTTGACTAAAACCGGCGTGAGTTGCGCAGCTACTGGGGTAGGCGCAGCCTGCCCGCCCTTGGTCAACGTCAGCGGCTTGGAGGGCGCGGGCTTATCAGTCCCCACCCTGCCGGTGGGCACCACCGTGGTCTTCACCGTGACTGCCAATGTGACGGCGCTCAACGGCAGTGTTACCAATGCAGTGAATCTGACTTTACCCGCAGGCGTCACTGACACCAACACGGCCAACAACAGCTCCAGCGACACCGACAACGTACGCGGCTTGGCAGCCATCACCATTACCAAAACGAACAACACCACGACAGTGGTCGCGGGCGGCAGCACGACGTACACGATCGTCGTGGCGAACGCAGGGCCTTCGGATGCCAGCGGCGCGGTATTGCGTGATCCTGCGGCACCAGGCTTGAGCTGCATCGGCCCTGTTGCCTG
>JAYWHJ010000185.1:0-3220 GCA_043777795.1 Polaromonas sp.
GTTGATCAACACCGAGCTGCCGGTTGACATCCTCAAGCCGATTCCATTTTCCGACAAGCACGTGCATTTTGGTAAAGGCCAAATGGAGACGGTGCTCAACCTGGAGCCCGGCACCCACACGTTGCGCATGCTGTTAGCGAACGACACCCACCAGCTGCACTTTGTGTACAGCAAACCCATCACGATCACCGTGACTAAAAAGAATGGCACTGCGCCCCAAAGCTTGGTGAAAAAAGGCATCAGCCTGCTTAACATCAAACCAGGCGAAAAGCTCACGTCACCTTTCCGGGTTCAATTTCACGCCTCGGGGCTCAACGTTGCGCACTTGCAGCAAAAAGAAGGCGATACCGGTCATTTCCGCTTGCTGGTGGTGCCCAATGGGGGCGGTAAGCCCGCTGAGCTTATCTTCTCCAACGGGCAAACCGAAACTTGGCTAGCCCCGCCACCGGGCAACTACACGCTCAAACTTGATTTCTTGGACAACGCCAATGTGGGTCAGACCTTGGCTGAGTCTGCCACGGTTGCGGTAGAAGTAAAGTAGGTCACACCGGCAGTGCCGATGTGAATGGTTAGAGTCTAAACAGCAGGGAGCTGAGACCGTGAGGTTCTAAACGCCCAAAATGTTGCTGCTGTGGGGCGATACATATGGCAACTTTTTACCATGCGACCGCCCTGGCCGTCACCCCTTAGGGCCAAGATGCCAAGGTGATGGCGCTGGCGGGCTTTGTGGTGGACAAGGTGGGCGCGCGGCCGATTCTGCTGGCCTCGCCGCCGCTGCCCTGCGCAGGCCTGGTGCCGTTTGCGCTGCTGGCTGTTGTGCTGTGGATGGTGCGCACAGAGTTGCCCCGGTTTTAGCTACCGCGCTGGTGGCGTACGGCGCGATCATCGCACATCGGGCTGATGCCACTGGGGTTGGTTTTGCTGGAGTGCTATTTCGTGGACTGGCGTAGCTATCAGCGCGCTGGCTGGGCGGCTTGGCGGCCAATGCGGCTGCAACTCACCTCGGTGGCGGTGCCGTCGTGGGCGGTGGGCCTAGCGCGGGCTACCTAGCGCTGCTACGCCACAAAGAGCAGAGATATTTTTAGCCGCCGGCGGATTGTTTTATTGCCTGCGGTGCTAAGCCCTAGCGAAGTGAATGGTGATCGCGCAGCGGGCACACTGCCGTGGTGGTTTTAGCCATAATGAAATGAATTTACTTTTGCACTTGTAAAGGATGCGAACGATGAACTTTGCAAGTTGGAAGACGATAGGCGTTACTTTGGTAGCTTTGGGTGTGGTGTCTGGTTGTGGTTCCATTCCATTGCCACGGGGCAGTCAAAGCCAGCCAGAGGCAGCGGCTCTATTGGAGCAATCGCAAAAGGCACACGGCAAGGCGGCTTTTGAAGCGATCAAAGACATCAACGTGAGCTACACCGGGACATGGTTTAGCATCATCACTAAAGTGCAGCCTGCGATCACTGACATTGCCTATCGCCAAACATCGCAAGAGCGCATGCTGATGGGTGACAGCTTGATTGCCCAAATCCACAGCGGCCCGGGTGGGCAAAAGACGGTGGTGGAAGACCAGAGAAAAGTAGCCATCTGGTACAACCAGCAACCCTACACGGGGGCAGACCAAATGGCCGCGTCGCACTTGGTGCTGCACGCCTACCAGCTATTTTTGTACCCCGCGTTTTATGTGCAGCGCGCCAGCGTGCTGGAACTGGCTGGCACCAGTGTAGTGAATGGCCGCGACTGCGATAACCTGCTGGCCGTATTGCGCCCGGGCATTGGCAGCTCAGCTGAAGACCGCGTGTTGCTGTGTATTGACCGCCAAGACAAACTGGTGCGCCGGGTGTGGCTGACGCTGGAAGGCAGCGAGCCTAGCAAAGGCGCGGTAGTGAGTGTGGTGCATGACAAGTTTGTGCAGGTAGGCGGTGTGATGTGGCCCACGCATTTTTATGAAACGGTGGTTAAGCCTTTTGCAGGTCTGCCTGCGCATGATTTTTCATTGTCGGGCATTGATGTGAACCGGGGCTTGACCAAAGCCGATTTTGAGGCTGGAAAATTCTCGCCCTTGGCAGCCCGTCCTGCTGCGGCCTTGCCCGCAGTCAGATAGCCCTACCTGTCCAGATTAAGCCGACCCTGGGCGGGTCGCAGGTTTTTATCTGCGGCAGGTTTGCGCTGCGCAGCGGCTTTGCGTACTCCCTCGCGCTCAGGGCTACTTGAGCCGTGTTTCTGGTACATGGCTCGGGCTTGGGCTTTGACCGAACGTTCAGCTTTTTTCTGTATGTGCGCTTTTTGGCCACGCGGACTGCACTCTGTAAATCCACTATCAGCGCTGGGTGGCCCACCGGGACGATAGGCGCCTTCCACGGTGCGTGCAAAAACTCAGTCTCCACTGCAGCGAGCTCTGGCACTCATGTATGACCAAATACGCCCTGTGGGTTTTGGTCGTAGCTTTTTTTGACAGGGTTGTTCACCCGCACGGTGTTAATAACCGTGACGCCGCCTTGGGTGAAGTCGGTATAAATTTCCAGCACATGGCCAATGTCGGCTACTAACAAAAAGGGCGAGCAGCCTTGGGTAATCTACGCGGCGGGCAGGGCGCGGACGTAGTTCTCGGCCTGGGTGCGGGCGGCTAGAAGGGTAATCTTAAAGCGCTTGCCTGCTACCGGGTTTTGCGCATTTTTTGATTTCCAGACGAAGGCGTTGCTGCGTTAGCAGTCAACACGGCGTGGGGTGGTGCTAACGTTGCGATGGTGGTGAGTGATGGGGCGCTTGAACATGTAGTCTTGCTTTTGCGACAGCAGGGGCGCGGGTACGCCCAGCAGCTGGCACAACTTGAGGATGAAGGTTTGCGAGCTGGACAGCTCGCTGGCGCTGGTAAGCTGCACGCCTTGCCAGCGGCTGATAAGGCTGGCTACTTGGGCCGCGTTGGCTGACCCTGCGGCAGGACGCAAGGTGGAGGTGGCTGTAATATTACCCGTAGAGTTGGTGGTGTCCCCATGGCCACACGGTACTGGGCCATCGGCTGGTTCCAGTGCGCTGTAGTGCTATATTATCAGTAGCTGCTACCGCGATATTTTATTGGTCTGGAGGCCAATTCAACTGTATGAATACGGCTAGCTAACCCAGTTGGCGTTTTGCATGATCTCGTCAAAAAACGCACGCAAGGTGGTGGGGCTCATGGTGTAAGGGTCGAAGCTGGCCGAGCGCGAGTACTTTAAATAAATAGTGC
>JAYWHJ010000186.1:0-24567 GCA_043777795.1 Polaromonas sp.
GGCTTTGTGCTCTGCACTGGCAAAGCGAAAGGTCACGCCCTCGTACGTGCTGACAAACTGGGCGCTGCCCAGCGCATGTTTGCCTTGGGAAAAGTAAGACACCACATCGTGGCCCTTTAGCATGACAGGGCTGACATCGTCCACCACATGGGCGTTGACGGGTTTGAGCGCGCCGCTAGGGTTTTGTGCGTTGATAGCAGCGCAGCCCATCAATGTGCTGATAGCACCGATGGTCAGTAAAGTGGCCATACGGCGCAAGGTGGTGTGCAGTGTCATGTCGAGAGTTTCCAGGAAGGAGAAGGTGAAGTGAGATGGTGTGAGTTTTCTGCGGCCGCAGACGTTTCATGGACGCCAACTTGCAATGCTTTGTCGGCATAAGGCAGGGGCCATTGTAGGACGGCGCTGGCGGCATCGCAGCGCGCGCGCAAGTCAGCCGAGCTTTGCCCGCCCATGTGCAAGATGCCATAGCGGTAGCTGCCTAACCATTTAAAGTCTCGCGCCAGAGAATGGCCGGCTTTGGGGAATTGCAGCAGCAAATGGTCTGGAAACTTGGCCTTGAGTTGCGCCAATTGCTCTGGGCCTGGCATGGCAGGGATGTTTTGCGTTAGATGGGCGGCGCTGTCGTCAAACACCCGATACACCGAGCTGGTGGCTATTTGTGCGGTAGGCAAGCTGCGCGGCGTTGCCCACGGATCTTGCCCATGCGCCAGCGCCAAGGCCATGGCATACAGATCAATGCCATCGACGCGCAGGTACAAATCGGCGAACTGCGATGCCATGCGCGGATTGAACTCAATCACCGTCAGCTTATCTGTGCTCACGTCGTAGAAAAACTCCATGTTGAACATGCCGTAGGTGTAGCCCACCGCAGCCAAAAACTTTTTCGCCACGTCTAGCGCTCTTGCCTGCACGTCGGCGGGTAAGCGGCTGGGGTAGTCAAACCGCATAAAAGCTTGCGTCCCCGGGTACATGATCGAGTCCACCACGCCCAGCGGCTTGACTTGCCCCTCCCGCACGATGCCGTCCAAACTGTATTGGGCGGCATTTACGGGGGTTTCCAACACCATGCTGTGCGCTGTGCCTGCCTGGGGCAGCAGGCGCTTGGCGATACGCTCAAAGGGTTCTACCAAGCGTTTGATGACCATCAGCTCATACATGCCAAAGCGGGTGAACCGGTGCAACTCGTCATGCGTGCGCACTACCCGCGTGAGTACTGAAAAGGCGGCCTTGATGGGTTTGACAAACGCTGGAAAACTCAGGCCTTCGGGCACGGGGTCTCCATAGCTACAGGCCAAGCGCTCAAAGGCGGTGTTGGCCTCCGGGCATACCTGCTGCAGCACTTGGCGGGCATACAGCTTGTGCTGGCAGGCCACCACTGCAGCGGCTGGGGTACCGTGCCAGCCCATTTTTTCGGCCAACAAAGCTGCGGCGAGCGCGCCAAACTGTTCATGTTGCGATGCCACGGCTGTCCAGCCCTGGGCCTTGGCTTGCGCGGCCAGTTTGTTGACAAAACGGTCTATGTCGAACAGCGCTAAATTCAAATTGCTGGGGAAAGAAAACAGGTCAAATCCCCGGCTGTCAAAGCGCTCGCCCAGCTTGCTGGCCTGGCGAGCAAAGCCTTCTGCGTCCCAGTCGTAGTTGAAAAGTAAAAGAGTTTTGCTGGTCATGGGATGTACAGTCGGCTGCAAGCGTTGATTTATTACATTTTTCCACTGTTCAGTCGCAGGGCTGTGCAGGGTAAATACTAGCGACTGGTTAGGTCTTGTGCCCAGTTAGATACGCGCGCTATGTGTCATTGGATTCAAATCTGACCGGTTTTCCCGCTTAAGGTTGCAACACGATATCAGAAATGTAGCCCAAACTGGTGTCTTGGGTGTTGTCAGAGTCTGCTCCTACAATAATAGCTGTTAGCGCAGGTATCGTAGAGGTTTCAGAGCCAAAGGCTTTCAAGAAATCAGTGCTTACGCTGCGCTGGTGCGCCTGCCAGGTTTTCAGCGGCGCGGTTCCCGAGTCAAGCACCATGTAGCGTACGCGGGCGGTGGTGGGGCTGGCGTGCACACTGCCAACCTCTTCGGATTGCGCCCACACGTAGCACAGCGTAGCGGTGGGCAGCTTCTCTTTGCTTAAAAACTGGGCAAATTTGAACAGGGTACGCTCGCCACCCGGGATGCGGTCAGCGGGCATATCAAAACTCATGCACACCTTCAAGGCCGCATCTTCGGTGGCTTTGGTTTTAAAGCTGGCTTTGGTCAGCGCCTTGTCTAGCCGCCATTGGAATGCAATGGTCTGCGCAGGTCCCGTCCAGGGGTGCGCCAAGCTGCCCCACGATTTGTCGCCGCGCAGGCGCAAGGTTTTTTTACCGTCGATTTCGCTAAGGTCAATGACCGTGGGCGGTTTGGCATAGCGTTCGGGCAGGCCTACAAACTGCCACGGAGCAGGTGGCTCTATGCCCGTGCCCCGTGAGAACGCAGCCGGTCCTGCCGCCCACGCTGCGTGGCTAACGACCAGCGTCGTTAAGAGACCAGTCGTAATCGAGATGGCTGATAGCAACAGTTTTGGCACGAATTTGTCCTTGCGCCGTGGCGTCAGTGGTGAGGGCGTCGGCGTACTTGGCAAACACATCTTCTACTTTGCCAAAGCCTTTGTAGCCTTTTTCAAAGTCTTCTTTGAACCATTTGAAAATGCTGGAGACTTGCAGCTTGCCGTCCGCATAGCGGTTGCGGGTTTTGTCGCCCACAAAGCGTGCCATGCCTTCGTCTAACTGCCCGTCCAGCTTGGCCGCGGTAAAAGCCTCGGGGGGCAGCGCAGGGCAGCCAATGCTGGCGCAGACAATCGCCACATGCACGCGGGGATCTTTAAAGCCACCCCCGGCGATGTTCGGGCGCAGGCGCTCGTGCTCCACCCAGTCCAAATTACGCTCTTCGCCCAGCAAAGTGAAGAATTTTTTCTTCCACGGGCTGCCAAAGCTGGTGACATTTTTGATCGATTTAATGTCGGGGTATTTGGACAAAATCAGCTCGATGGTGAAGGCGTTGTAGGCGTTGATCAAAAATGCCATTTGCTGCTCTTTGCTGAACGCGGCGTACTGCGCCGAGGTGACGGCAGACAAGCTCTCCAACGTCTTGGTCAGCTCCGCCTTGTCGGCTGCAAAGCCTTTGTAGTTGACACGACTTTGCTTGTTGTCGGGCAGCCATTTGACATGCTTTTTCAGCTGCGCATCCCATGCGGCATAGCCGTGGTCAAAACTTTGGGCAAAAGCGCTGCCAGCGAAAAAAAGTATTGCGAGAGCAGCTATTAAAAATGTAGTAATTCGTTTCATGTAAAACCTTTGCAGAGGTGTGATGTGGAGTTTGGAGTACGCGATAAATGTGATAGTTCTACAGGGAGCGCTTAACCACGTCGCCAGTCGTGGTACTTTCTCACGTATTCCAGCAGTTTGACAGGCTGGTGGGCGCGCTTCCATTCGCCCGCTACGTATTTGTTAGATTCTGCAAGGGTGGGATAGGCGTGGATGGTGCCCAAGATTTTTTCCAATCCCAAGCCATGCTTCATGGCCAGCACGTACTCGGCCAGCATGTCGCCCGCGTGCACGCCCACGATAGTGACGCCCAAGATTTTGTCTTTGCCGGGCACCGTGAGTACTTTGATAAAACCGTGCGCTTCGCTGTCAGCAATAGCACGGTCCAGGTCGTCAATGCCGTACTTGGTCACTTCGTAAGGCACGTTTTGCGCCTTGGCCTCTTGCTCGTTCAGGCCCACACGGGCCACCTCGGGGTCAATGAAGGTGGCGGCGGGAATGATTCGGTAGTCGGCCTTGAATTTTTTAAAGGTACCAAACAGCGCGTTGACCGCCGCATACCAAGCTTGGTGCGCCGCAGTATGGGTGAACTGGTAAGGCCCGGCAACGTCACCAGCGGCAAAGATGTTGGGGTACAGGGTTTCCAAATATTCGTTGGTGTCCACCGTGCGGCTGGTGGGTATGCCCAGGTCTTCCAGGCCGTAGCCTTTGAGACGCGCAATGCGTCCCACAGCGCAAATCACTTCATCAAATTCAATGCGTTTTTCTGCGCCAGCGTGTTCGACGATCAAGGCTTTTACACCGCCCACGTTTTCAAATCGCAAAGCTTTGTGGCTGGTAAGCACCTTCACTCCGTCGCTGCTGAGAGATTTTTGCGCATGATCCGATACTTCTTCGTCCTCGCGAATCAAAATGCGTGGGGCCATCTCTATTTGCGACACTTCAGAGCCCAGCCGGGCAAAGCTTTGCGCCAACTCGCAGCCAATCGGGCCACCGCCCAGCACTACCAGGCGCTTGGGCACAGCGTCGAGTTTGGCAAACGCGTCCCACAAGGTGTCGCTAGTTACATAGCCTGACTGCTCAATACCCGGCAAGGGCGGCACTACCGGGCTGGCACCGGCGGCAATCACAATGCTGCGGGTAGTCAGGGTTTTTTTGCTGCCATCGTTCATGGCAATCTCTACCGTCCATGGGTTGACGATTTTGGCATAGCCTTGCAGCACCTCCACACCCAGGCCGGTAAAGCGCTCTACGCTGTCGTGCGGGGCAATGGCGGCAATGATGTCGTGCACGCGCTGCATCACGGCTTTGAAGCTGAAGGTCGGTACGGCAGCGTTCAAACCATAGTTTTCGGCATGGCGCATTTGGTGCGCTAGCTTGGCTGATTTGATAATGGCTTTGCTGGGCACGCAGCCAAAGTTCAGGCAGTCGCCCCCCATTTTGTGGGCTTCTACCAAAGTTACTTTCGCCTTTACCGCTGCGCCAATCAGCGCGGTAACCAAGCCGCCTGCACCCGCGCCAATGACGATGAGGTTGCGGTCAAACTTGGCAGGTTTGACGTGGTTCCAGCGGGCATACACTTTGCGGCGCTTGAAGGCGTCCACTATCTTTTTGGCGATGATGGGGAAGATACCCAGCAACACAAAGGAGCCGATCAGGCCAGGCGACAAGATGCCTTTGAGCGAGTCAATCTTGGCCAACTGCGTACCCGCATTGACAAACACGATGGTGCCCAGCAGCATGCCAATTTGACTGACCAAGTAGAAAGTAAGCGTTTTCATCTTGGTCAAACCCATTAGCAGGTTGATGACGAAGAAAGGCACCAGTGGCACCAAGCGCAGGGTGAACAGGTAAAACGCACCTTCCTTTTCCACGCCTTTGTTGATTTCGGCCATGCGCTGGCCAAACTTCTTTTGCACCGACTCGCCCAAGATAAAGCGCGCTGCCAAAAAGGCTATGGTGGCACCGATGCTGGATGCAAACGAGACGATGACAGTGCCGACGACCAACCCAAATATGGCCCCTGCACCCAATGTCAAAATGGCCGCGCCAGGCAGGGATATCGCAGTGATTGCCACATAAATGGCAAAAAACCCGGCAATGATGCCCGCCGGGTTGGCGGCATACAGCTGGGCAAAATTTTGCTGGCTGCCTTTGACGTAGTCCAAGCTCAAATAGCGGCCTAAATCGAAGGTAAAAAATGCGACCACCGCTGCCGCAATGACCAGCAGGATAATGAGTTTCTTCTTGTCCATGGACTTCCTCTTTGTATTTAACGTGCGCCACATTGAGTCGTGGGCTGTTATGGTTTCTTACAGACAGTGTGGATGGTTTGTCAGCGCAGACTACGCCAGCCCCCATAAATGCGTGTGGCGATGGTGACACAACACACTGCCGCATACAAGTAGGCTAACACCCTGAAGTGCGATGGCCACAAGCAAATAGCGACGAAAAACACCAAAGTTTCGCTCGCTTCGGTCAAGCCGCCTAAAAAATAGAACGATTTGTGCGGATAGGCCATACTTTGTAGCCCACGCTTGGCCGCCAGCGCGGCAAACGCCAAAAAGCTCGAACCTGTGCCCATAAATGCTGCCAGCAGCACGGCCGCAGGCAGGGCATTGGCAACGGGGTTGGCAATGGCAAAAGCCAGAGGGATGCTGGCATAAAACAAGAAATCCAGGCTGATATCCAAAAAACCTCCAGCATCGGTAGCCTCGGTTTGCCGCGCCACTGCGCCGTCCAGCGCGTCGCACAGTCTGGACAGCAAGATCATCGCAGCCCCGGGCAGATAGGCTTGATTAACTATCAAAATTGCAGCAGTAATGCCTAGGGCGAACGCCAATAAAGTAACGTGGTTTGCGCTGGCTCCCAGCTTGACCAGCTGCCGCGCTAACCCGTCCATGGCAGGCTTGATCAACGGCAGGATGTGGCGGTCAAGCATGCTGCAACTGGATCACAGCACTGGCATCCGCAATATCGGCAGCGTCGTGCGTGACGAGCAAGGTGGGCAAGGCATATTGGCGCGCATGCGCAAATACAAACTCCCTGAACTGTTGGCGCAGCGCAGCGTCCAGCTTGGAGAAGGGCTCGTCCAGCAGCAAGGCACGCGGCTGGGCTAGCAAGGTGCGCAGCAACGATACGCGGGCACGCTGGCCACCCGACAAGGTGCTGGGGCTACGCTGTGCCATCTCGGTAAACCCCAGTTCGTTCAGCGCGGCTTGCACGGCGGCTTGGCGTTGTGCTGTGGGACCTTGGGGCACCGCAAAGAGCAAGTTCTCGCGCACCGTCATGTGCGCAAACAGCAAGTCGTCTTGGAACAGCATGCCAATGCGCCGCTGGGCACAGGGCAGGGCGGCTACCGACTGGCCGTCCAGTTGCACATCGCCCTCAAACTGCAGGCCATGGTTGAGTGTGCCGCACACCGCTGCCAACAAGCTGGACTTGCCGGATCCACTAGCGCCCATCAGCGTGACCACTTGCCCCGGCGCGCAATGCACACGCAGGTCGCGCACCAGCACTTTGCCGTTGGCGCTGAGCGATTGGATGTAAATGTCGAGTGCCATGTTTTGGAGTCTAGTGCCTAAGCGGCCAGGTTTTTGGGTACCGGCTGGGCAGCGAAGCGCCGAGGTTGGCCCAGCCAGGCAGCCGCAGCAAAACCCAGCACGGGAATAAACCATTGCAACCAGGCATAGGCCGCTACCAAAGAGCGCTGCCCGCCCGAGGCCAGCGTGACAGCCTCGGTGGTCACGGTGCTAAAGCGGCCTTCGCCCACATACAGCGTTGGTAAATATTGCGCCACACTCACTGCCATCCCCACGGCGGCGGCGGCGCACAGTGAGGCCCGCAGCATAGGCCACTTGACCCGCAGCAAAAACGCCCAGTAGCTGCGCCCCAAGCTGGCGCTCACCTGGGCGTAGCGCGCGTCAAAACCCAGATAAGCGGGGCTGAGCGCGATGACAGCATAGGGCACCACCGCCAGGGTATGCGCCAAAACCAAAGCGGCCCAACTGGCGCTGTTGCCAGTCATTAACGCCAATTTATGCAAGCCTACCACCCACAGCACCGAGGGCAGCAATAACGGCAAGTACAAGGGCCAGCGCATGGCATGATCCCAGTGGCTGGGCGCGCGCTCCAGCCAAGCCACCGCCCACACCAAAGCCAGTGCGGTACTGGCCATTGCCAGCGCGAGCGTGGTGCGCAAGGTAGCAGTGCTGCCCCACACGCTAAGCCAGGCGTCCAGCGACCACGAGGCCGGAAGCAACTGAGGAAATGGCCACACACCCGAGACGCTGGCCACCAATAAAGTCAGCAACACCGCGCCATAGACAGTAAGCAGGCCACTCAGCGCAGCGTTGCCTGCCAGGGTGCGAATACCTTTGCCTGCGCCCGCCCGGGTATCGCGCCCGCGCTGGCCTGAGGTGCTGCGGCGCAGGGCAGTCACACGCGCGCTCAGAGCCCACAGCATGGCGCACAGTGCTACGGTGCCCGCCAACAGCCAGCCCGCCACAGCGCCTTGTGCATTCGTCAGCTCGTCTGCGTCTTGCAGCCATTGCCATGCAAGCACCGACAAGGTAGAGGGGTTCGACGGCCCGGCGATTTGCGCCACATCGACCACGGTAAGGCCGTAGGCCAGCACCGCCAGTACGGGCCAGCGCAGGCGCGGCACCAGTTGGGGCCACACCATTCGCCAAAACGCAGTGTGACGGGCGTAGCCCATGGTTTGCGCAGCTTGCAGCTCGCGCGCCAGGCGCAGGCCCACATCATCACGCTGCAACTGCGTGGCAATACCCCATAGTAAAAAAGGCACTTCTTTCAGCGTCAATACCGCCACCATGCCCAAGCCCCACGGGTCTTGTGAGCTGAGCCAGGCGGGGGGTTGCGTAAAGCCTGTGAGCCAGGGCGAAGCAGCGCGCAGCAGCCAGCCGCTTGGCGCGATTAAAAACACCAGCCCTACGGCAAAGGCTGCGTGCGGCACGGCGAGCATGGGGCCCAAGGCGCGCACCACGCGCGACCACACGGGGTGCGCGAAGCTGCGCGAGAGCAGCCAAGCGCAAAGGCCGTAGGCCAATAAGGTAGAGGCCAGGCCAGTCCATAACGTCATGCGCCATGCGGGCCACAGCAGGGGCGCGCTGAACACTTCGCTCCATGCGGCCAGGCTCAACGCACTGGTGATGCAGGCACCAACAATCGCCACTAATGGCAGCAGTATCACGCCAGCCAAAGCCAGATTCAACGCCAGCCTTACAAACTGTGCGGTGCGGCTGCGTTGGCTCCAGGCGTTCAGGTTCACGCTCCGTAGCGGCGCAGCCACTCTTTCTCTAGCGGGTCTACCCAGCTGCCGTGCGGCTCGGGCAGCACAGGTGCAAAACGCTCCACTTGGCCGGTGGCCGCTGCTGCGGTAAAGCGCGCAGCATCGGCGGCGGGCATTTTGCTGGGGGTCAGCACGGTGGGGTCACCCCACACGCTGATGTCGGCCTTGCGCGCCTGAGCTAATGGGGATAGAAAAAAGTTGGCGGCCACTTGCGCGGCCTCTTTGCTCTTGGCATTGAACGGAATTGCCAAAAAGTGCGTGTTGCCGATAGTGCCGCTGTCAAACTGGTAGCTGTAGACGGTTTTGGGCAAGCGGTTAGCTGCGATTTCATTGGCCGCTTCGTTCGGGTTAAAGGTCAGGGCCAACATCAGCTCACCATCGGCCATCATTTGACGTACATTGGCGGCGTTGGTCGCAAACTGTTTGCCGTTGCGCCACAGGTGCGGATGCAGTGCGTCCAAGTGCTTCCACAGGGGTTCGGTGACCTTGGCAAAGGCTGCTGCATCAAAGGGTTTGTAGAGCACGGTTTTGTCAGCCGTCAGGTCGAGCAATGCTTGTTTGACAAAGGTGGTGCCATGAAAATTCGGTGGCTTGGGGTAGGTAACGCGGCCAGGGTTGCTGCGTGCAAACTCCAGCAAGGCGCCGGTGCTGCGTGGTGCATTGGGCACCTTGGTACGGTCGGCAAAAAAGGTCAGCTGCGCCATGCCCCAAGGCGCTTGCATGCCAGCTACAGGCTCGGCAAAGTCAATGCGGGTGGTGGGCTTGCCGTCAACGTCGACAAATTTAAAGCTGGGCAGGCTCTCGGCAAACGGCCCAAACAGCATGCCCTCGCGCTTCATAGCCAAAAAGTTCTCACCGTTGATCCACACCATGTCTACCGAACCATCGGCCAGGCGGCCAGCGGACTTTTCGTTACGCACGCGTTTCACGGCATCGGCGGTGTCGGCCACTTTGACATGTTCCAGTTTGATACCAAACGCTTTGTCCAGCTCGGCTGCTGCCCACACAATGTAGGCGTTGATCCGCTCGCTGCCGCCCCAGGCGTTGAACACCACGGTTTGCCCACGCGCTTTCTTTTCAATGTCTGCCCACGCGGGTGTTTGCGCAAACGTCCAAGGGCTATTGGCGGCCAAAACGGCTGCACCGGTATGGGTGAGCATGGCGCGGCGATGGATACCGCCAGGGGTTGGCGTGACAGGTGTGCAATTCATGAAAAGGGAAACTCCGTAAATAGTGGGTGCTATCAGTACGTCGCGCAAAACTACGTATCCTTACGTGCTTGGTGCTCAGGTGATACAGCGCAGTTGCAAGCAGACTAGATCCGAGCGCCATTGCTCACTTACTGTAGCAGGGCCTGTGAGAACTCCAACGCATCAAAAGTTTCCAAATCTTCCAGTTTTTCACCGACACCGATAAAGTAAATACTGATGGGCCGCAACGCTGGCTGCTTGGCCGAGCGCTCGCGCGCCCACAGGGCTATCGCGGCGATCACGCCGCCTTTGGCAGTGCCGTCCAGCTTGGTGATGATCAGCCCGGTGACCTGCAAGGCTTCGTCAAAAGCTTTGACCTGGGCCAGCGCGTTTTGCCCTGTGTTGCCGTCAATCACCAGCAGCACTTCGTGGGGGGGGATGCTAGCCCCCACGCTTGCCACAGCGTGTGCCGCGCCGCCCCCCGAGGGGGCTGAGTCACCTTGGGGCGGCCCGGCGGCGCCTCGGCTTTCTATAGGGCCCGTCTTTTGAATCACCCGCTTGATCTTTTTGATCTCTTCCATCAAATGCAGTTGCGTGGGCAAGCGGCCTGCGGTGTCCACCATCACCACGTCGCGCCCTCGGGCTTTGCCTGCGGCTACGGCGTCAAAGCTCACCGCGGCCGGGTCGCCGCCCTCTTGGCTGATGATGTCTACCGCGTTGCGGTCGGCCCACACGGCCAGTTGCTCGCGCGCGGCGGCGCGGAAGGTGTCAGCTGCAGCCAGCAAGACGGTGGCACCCGAGTCGGCCAAATGCTTGGTCAGCTTGCCAATCGAGGTGGTTTTGCCGGCCCCGTTGACGCCTGCAATCATCATCACCGTGGGTTTGAATTCGCCGATCTGCAACGGGCGTTGCAGGGGTTTGAGTAAATCTGCAAAGCTGTGCGCTAACAGTGTCTTGACGGCGGCGGGGTCGGTAGTTTTACTTTCCTTGACGCGGCGTTTCAAATCGGCCAGCAGGTGTTCAGTAGCGGCTACGCCAGCATCGCTCATCAGGAGGGCCGATTCAAGCTCTTCATACAACGCATCGTCAATCTGCGTGCCGGTGAATACCGTGGCAATGGCACTGCCGGTTTTGCGCAGGCCATTTTTCAGCTTGGCCAGCCAGCCTTGGCGCGCTGCGGGTTGGGGCACAGGGGTTGGCGCAACTGCAGCGGCAGCGAATGCGGGCGGGCTGATACTGACGACAGTGATAGCGACAGGCGCGGGCGCGGGAGGTGGTACGGGCACAGATGCGTCAGGTACACCTGGGACAACAGGTGCTAACGCGGGAGCTGCCACCGGCACAGAGGGCGGCGCTGCTGGAGGGATGGTTGGCGTGCTGGTAGGCGCCGGTGGCTGCACGGGGACAGCAGTTTCAGGGGCTTTTTTACGAAAAAACGAGAACATTTGGTGGGTTTCTACAATCACACCATTCTATGAAAATATTCCGTACCCTTTTTACTGTCTGCGTTTGTGCTGTTTTGGCCCCTTCGGTCTGGGGTCAAACGCCCACGCCACCGGCCAATCAAATCCAGCAGTTCACCCTGCCCAACGGCCTGACCGTCATCATCAAGCCCGACCGCCGCGCCCCCACGGCGGTGCACATGCTGTGGGTGCGCGTAGGCGCAATGGACGAGGTGGATGGCACGACCGGCGTGGCCCATGTGCTGGAGCACATGCTCTTTAAAGGCACTAAAACCCTCAAGCCCGGCGAGTTTTCGCAGAAGGTGGCGGCGCTGGGTGGGCGTGAAAATGCCTTCACTAGCCGCGACTACACCGGCTACTACCAGCAAATTCCCTCCAACCGGCTGGAGGACGTCATGAAGCTCGAGGCAGACCGTTTTGCCAACAACCAATGGGTCGACGAAGAGTTTAAAAAAGAGCTGGAGGTGGTCAAAGAAGAGCGCCGCATGCGCACCGAGGACAACCCCCGCAGCCTGATGTGGGAGGCTATGAACGCCGTGGCCTTCACCGCGTCGCCCTACCGTCGCCCTATTGTGGGCTGGATGAGCGACCTGGATGCCATGACCCCAGACGATGCCCGCAGCTTCTACCGCCAATGGTACAGCCCTAACAATGCTGCCGTAGTGATAGCGGGCGACGTAGACGTGGCAGCGGCCAAAGCGCTGGTAGAGAAGTACTATGGCAGTATCCCCGCACGGGCCGTGCCCGCGCGCAAGCCGCGTGAGGAGCCGCAGCAAAGCGGTATCCGAAGGCTGGACTTTAAAGCCCCCGCCGAGCAGGCTTATGTGAGCCTGGCCTTCAAGGTACCGCAACTTACCTCGCCCAGCGCCACCGACACCGCCACGGTAGACTCCTACGCCCTCACCGTGCTGTCTGCCGTGCTGGACG
This sequence comes from Polaromonas sp., assembly GCA_043777795.1. Lineage (GTDB taxonomy): Bacteria > Pseudomonadota > Gammaproteobacteria > Burkholderiales > Burkholderiaceae_C > JAAFIP01. The sequence goes on from JAYWHJ010000186.1 coordinate 12,190, forward strand.
GCTACAGCGGCGCGCGGCTGGACCGCGCGCTGACCCAAGGCGAGAACCGCGTAGCCGACAGCGCAGGCGCTTACTGCGGCATGGCAGGGCGTGGCCCGCAAATGTGCAGCCTGGACGGCGTGCCCTCAGCGGGTAAAACCGCCGCCCAAGTAGAGGCAGCGCTGCGCGAGCAAGTGGCCAAAATAGCCAAAGAGGGCGTGACCGAGGCTGAGCTGAACCGGGTCAAAACCCAGTGGGTCGCTGGCCAGGTGTACCAGCAAGATTCGGTGTTTTCGCAGGCGCGCTCCATCGGGTCGAACTGGGCTTCAGGCTTGCCGCTGGACACCGACCAGGTGGTGATCGAGCGGCTGCGGGCAGTGACTGCCGAGCAGGTGAAAGCGGTGGCGGGTCAATATTTTGGTGACGATGCGCTGACGGTAGCCACCTTGCTGCCCCAGCCTATCAACACGGCCCGCAAACCCCGCATTCCGCCTCCGGGCGCACGCCACTAAGCCTCGCATCACATTATGATTACTATTAAAAAAATAGCTGCCCCCGCAATATTCTATTGCGCTGCAGCCCTATTTGGCACTAATGTATGGGCTAGTTTGCCGATCGAACGCACCACGCTGCCCAGTGGCGCGCAGGTGTACGTGGTCTCCAGCATGGGTATCCCCATGGTGGACGTGCAGATTGAGTTTGACGCAGGCGGCAGGCGCGACCCACAAGGCCTGGCGGGCCTGGCCAGCCTGACCAGTGGACACTTTAGCAAGGGCGTGCTGGCGATGGGCAGCCGCGCTGCCTTGGATGAGAACCAACTGGGCGAGGCCTGGGCCGACCTGGGCGCTACCTTTGGCGCAGGGGCGGGTGACGACCGCATGAGCTTTTCGCTGCGCTCGCTGACCTACCCTGATCTATTGCCCAAAGCCGTGGCCTTGGCCGCGCAGCAACTGACCGCGCCTGCTTTTCCCGCAGCACTGTGGGCGCGTGATGCAGAGCGCATCAGCGCCAGCATCAAAGAGGCCAACACCAAACCCGCCACCATTGCGGGGCGCCGGTTTAACACCGCGGTGTACAGCGGCCACCCGTATGGCAACGAGCTGACGGAGGAGACTTTGCGCCGCATCAACGTAGAGGCGATGCGCAGTTTTTACGCCGCCCATGTGCGCGCCTGCCGTGCCAAAGTAAGCATTGTGGGGGCAGTTACCCAAGCCAACGCTGCGCAGCTAGCTACGCAATTGCTAGCAGGTTTGCCCCAAGGCGGCTGCGAGCAACTGCCTGTGGTGCCCGAAGTGCCGGCCCTGGTGGCTGCGCAAAACATCCAAGTGCCGTTCCAGTCTGCTCAAGCGCATGTGATGATTGGCCAGCCCGGCTACAAGCGCAGCGACCCGGATTTTTTCAGCCTGTTGGTGGGCAACCATATCTTGGGTGGCGGCGGCTTTACCTCGCGCCTGACGCAAGAGGTGCGTGAAAAGCGCGGCCTGAGCTACAGCGTTTACAGCTTCTTCAGCCCCGGCCTGCACGCCGGGCAGTTTGCCATTGGCTTGCAAACCCGGCCCGACCAAGCCGCGCAAGCGGTGCAGGTCTCGCGCGACGTGCTGGCCCAGTTTGTGGCCAATGGCCCCACCGAGGCCGAGCTGCAAGCCGCCAAAGACAATCTGATAGGCGGCTTTGCCCTGCGCATAGATTCGAACCGCAAACTGCTGGACAACGTCGCCAACATCGCCTGGGTTGGCCTGCCACTGGACTATTTGACCAACTGGACGCAGCGGGTCGAGAAAATTACCGCAGCCGATATCAAAGCCGCATTGCAGCGCAAGTTGCAACCCGAAAAGATGGTCACCGTCGTGGTGGGAGCTACCCAATGAAAGTATCTAGCCGAAATATTTTGGAGACTGCATTCATCCAAGAGCAGTTAGCCAAGAGCGCCACCAAGCATTTGCTGCGTGAATCAACGGGTGGCCAACGACCCCCCAAGCCCTCGTTGGGCGACAAGTCCTCCGCAGGCACCACGCCCGCCAAAAAATCTGCCACCCAATTGGCCGACGCGCGCGGCGTGCAACGCAAAGCCCACGAAATCCGCCTGATCGGCGGCCTGTGGAAGCGCACCAAGCTGCCAGTCGCCAACCACCCCGGCCTGCGCCCCACACCCGACCGCGTGCGCGAGACGCTGTTCAACTGGCTAGGCCAAGACATGAGCGGGCTGCGCTGCGTGGACGCTTTTGCAGGCACCGGCGCGCTAGGCCTGGAGGCCGCATCGCGCGGCGCTCTGGACGTGCTGCTGGTAGAGTCAGAGTCCAAACTGGTGGCCCAGTTGCAAACCCTCAAAACCAAGCTCAAAGCCGAAGCGGTACGCATCCAACGCGGCGACGGCATCGCCATTCTGCAAGCCCTGCCACGCGCCAGCGTAGACGTTGTCTTCATCGACCCCCCCTTCGAAGCCCCCATCTACGACAAAGCTCTCACCGCTGCCGCCCATGCGGTGTCGAGCGAGGGCGCTGTGTATTTGGAAGCACCCAAGACCTGGTTGGACGCAGAGTTGGAACCCTTTGGCCTGCAAGTAGCGCGTTCTGGCAAGGCAGGAATGGTGCATTACCATTTGCTCAAGCGCTTGGCTTGATGGCGGCAACTGCCTCGGTTTGAAGAGCCCACGCGAACTTGGTTGGCTGGTGGCAGCTCGGGAACTTGTGCTGCAAAAATCCTGTAAGTACCCTATCCTCGCGCCTTGCTCCAGATTTTCGTCCCAAGCACGCCGAACTACCGCTTAACAGGCTTTGTGGAACTCAGTTATGCGCCGAAGCTGCCATTTCAATGCATTGAGTTAAGGCGAGTATTTACGTGAAGATGACCGGACCACAACACCTTGCGGCGAAGCCACCCTCAGCTGTTGTTGGTCCGTGTCGATTGGCATGTTAAGCAGCACGGTCGCAGTTTCATTCACTCGGCAACTCGATTCGTTCGAGGTCTTCCCCAGAAAGCTCCATTTGCGCCGCGACCCATCGGAGTTGTCGCCAGAATTGACTCGCAGGAAAACTGGACTGATCACAACTTCTCCCGAGGCTCGCGAGATATTCCAATGCAAGCGCATATTCGCCGACATATCGAAACTGGACATATGAGGTCAATTCGTGCAGTAGTTCAGCGGCCTTCGCAGGCTCTGCCGAACCAGCATGGCCGATTGCATCCGACGCCAAGGTGCACGCGAAGTCCAGCCCTTCTACAACCGAGGATGTGGCGATGCTATCTGTCTGCGCGCTCATAGCTGTTGAACTATCGATGTATCCTGCAATACTGCGGAATAACATGGCTGTCTGCGAAACAACGCGGGGCACAATACTTCAAAAAACTGTTTGTATTCATCATGTTACAGCAGTGCAGGATACCAATGCGCAGGTACATCGAATTCGGTAAAGTCGCAACTCCAATTTCTGGCTACGTGCTTGCAAGAGCAGATTGGGAACCGGATTTGTTACTTCCACTATAGCTTACAGAGTGAAAAAACATGCCTGTGGCAGCTGGATTTTTAGCTACTGCGTAGGCGCGGAATGTGCTGTGGAGGTAGCCGAATAGCCGCCCGCGAGACACGAATGTAAAAGTGAAGGGGTGTAGACACTACATAATTCATAGCTGTTCCCGCAATATTTCATTGCGCTACAGCCCGATTTACATACAAAATTGTCGCCGATTAGCCACCCCAGCAGCCACCGCACACCACGCAAGCGCGAAATGGAGCGAGCCACGGCCTACAAGCGGTGATGTAGCGTGTTTGCGATAAAAAATCTGGAGAAAGGCGCGGGGACCAGCTCAAGATCGATACCAAGGTGCCCGCGTGTTTTCGCAAGGTTTTTGCAGCGCAAATTCCTCCATCGCCGCAATGTGACCAAGGCAAAATAGAAATCTTCAAGCCAAGCCAACAAAGTGACCGCGCCCGGTGCAGCAACTGCAAACCCGCACCGCGGTGCAACCCAGCCCCTGCGCTTCGCCAAACTGCGCATCGGTTTGCGCCAGAGTGCCCCAGGCGAGCTGGGATGCGCTGATGGCAGACAAAAGTGGTTTCATGGCAGTCCTTTTTTGAGGAGGCGGAAACTATTTTCGCCCCCCTCTACTTGGACTGTCTAGGTACGGCTTTTGTGACCGATGTGTTTTCTCGCGCCTTAAGCTTTGGCCACTTCCAGCACCAGCTTGCCAAAATTCTCTCCGTTAAACAGCTTAACCAGCGTCTCCGGGAAGGTTTGGATGCCTGCCACGACATCTTCTTTGCTCTTCATGCGGCCGTCTTTCAAGTAGCCCGCCATCTCGGCAATGGCCAGGTGGTAACGGTCGGCGTAGTCAAACACCACGATGCCTTCCATGCGGGCGCGGTTGACCAGCAGGCTGAGGTAGTTTTTGGGGCCTTGCACGGCGGTGGTGTTGTTGTACTGGCTGATCGCGCCGCAGATGATGATGCGGGCTTTGCGGTTGATGCGGGTGAGCACGGTGTCTAAGATGTCGCCGCCTACGTTGTCGAAGTAAATGTCCACGCCTTTAGGGCAGTGTTCTTTCAGGCCATCCTTCACGCTGGAGGCGCCGGCTTTGTAGTCGATGCAGGCATCAAAGCCCAGCTCTTTCACTACCCAGTCGCACTTGGCTGCACCGCCTGCAATGCCCACTACGCGGCAGCCTTTGAGCTTGGCAATTTGTCCCACGGTTTGCCCCACCGCACCTGCTGCGCCGCTGATGACCACGGTTTCGCCAGCTTGCGGTATGCCTACGTCCATCAGGCCAAAATAGCCGGTCATGCCCGGCATACCCAGCACGTTGAGCCACTGGTTCACCGTGCCAGCGCGCAGGTCGATTTTGGCGATGCCGTTGCGCTTGATTTGGTCACCCGGAATCAGGCAGTACTCTTGCACGCCCAAGCCCGCGCTGACGGTATCGCCTGGAATAAAAGTAGGGTTGTTCGACGCAACCACCACGCCCACGCCGCCTGCGCGCATCACTTCGTTAATTCCCACCGGGGGAATGTAGCTTTTGCCGTCATTCATCCAGCCGCGCATGGCGGGGTCGAGTGACAGTGACAGGGTTTTGACAAGCACGTCTCCCTCTCCAGAGGGCTGTTGTACCGGCTCCTCAGTAAAGCTCCAGCACTCGCGGCCGGGCAAGCCCACAGGGCGTTGGGCTAGGCGAATTTGATGGTTGGTGGTGGCGACGGCGGTGGTCATAAGGTCTTCCTTGGGTAAAACAGGGGTGATTTGGACGTGATAGTGTAGCGGCTGTGTAGACCGACTAGTCTATGCGACACTCGTGCGTACTGGGGACTCTACCAATGAAAACTGCACAACGCAAATTCGACGTGATCGTGTATGGCGCTACAGGCTTTGTAGGCCAACAAACCGTGGCCTATCTGGCCCAGCATGGCAAGGGCGTGGCGTGGGCTATAGCCGGGCGCAGCCAGGCCAAGCTGCAGGCCGTGCTACGCGAGTTGAAAGTGAGCGCGCCCATCATCGTGGCCGACGCGCAAGACAGCCAAGCCCTGCACGCCTTGGCAGCCCAAACGCGCGTGGTGTTGTCGTCTGCCGGGCCGTTTGCCCTGTACGGTAGCCTGCTGGTGGCTGCGTGCGTGCAAAACAAAACCCACTACGTCGACATCACCGGAGAGACGCCTTGGGTGCGCGCCATGATTGACGCGCACCATGCGCAAGCCGCAGCAGACGGCACGCGCATTGTGCCCGGTTGTGGTTTTGACTCCGTGCCGTCCGACATAGGCGCTTATGTGGTGGCGCAAGAAATGCTGCGCCGCCATGGCGAGCCGTGCGTAGAGGTGAAGGCCAGCTTCACGCTGCGCGGCGGCTTGAACGGCGGTACGCTGGCCTCGGTGCTCAACATCATGGCCAAGGGGCAAGCCCAGGCGTTCGCTAACCCGTTTTTACTCAACCCTGAGCACCACAAAAGCAAAGCAGATACCAGCCATCTAGACCCCACAAGCCCGCACCGCGACGCAGACTTTGGTGCGTGGTTAGGCCCGTTTTTTATGGGCCCTATTAACACCCGGGTGGTGCGCCGCAGCGCAGCGCTTTTGCAAGCCACTGGTGACAGTGCCTATGCCAAGGGTTTCCACTACCAAGAGTATTTGCGCTTTGGCACGGGCGCTTTGGCCGCCGTCGCTGCGGCGGGCATGAGCGCCGGTGCACTGGCTGGCCAGTCGGCCTTGCAGTTTTCGCCTGTGCGCTGGCTTACCGCCGCCATCGCTCCCAAGCCAGGCGAGGGCCCTAGCCTGCGCGCCATGGACGGGGGCTCGTTTCGGTGTGAGTTGATCGGCAAGTCTGCCAGCGGTAAAGAGGTGCGGGCCGTGGTCAGCGACAAGGGCGACCCGGGTAACCGCGCGACCACCAAAATGGTGTGCGAGTCTGCATTGGCCTTGGCGCTTAACTTGAGTGAATTACCTGGTGGTCGTGCGCGTGGCGGTGTCATCACGCCAGCATTTGCACTGGGTGAGGCATTGGTGCAGCGTTTGCGTGCAGCGGGTATGAAAATAGATATTGTTTAGCCCTCTAGCGCAATAAAATATTGCGGGAGCAGCTATTGTTTTTGTAGTGTCTTCCAAACTGCAAGCACGGTCTTATTCCATTTCCACATCATTAAGGTCCAGGCGCAGAGCCTACGAGAGTGCTGCAGCGCGGCAAGGTTACGCAACAACGACAGTAATGATGTGAGATTAAAATTACCTGCGCTTTGGGTCTGGAAACACCAAGCCTTGCAAGCCCATCATTGAGGGCTTTTGAAATTGTTGCCATCTGCCTGGAACTTGTGCCAAGCGGTCGGCTACGGCCCACCACGCGCTAGGGTTCAGGCCAATGCCAAAGTGGCTGGCTACCACCTCAATGTTCTCGGTGTGCGGGTGACCTGCTTGCGCGGCTTGCAGGCTGGCTTGCCAGGCCACGATGCCATCACTGCGGCTGTAGATACTGCTGGTGGGCACGCTGGGTGCCACATGCAGCTCAAACTTTTCCGCCTCGCGCTGGGCACTACGGCCGCTGGTCAGCTCGTACAAACGCCAGGCATTGGTGCTGTGTGGGCCGCCGGCAAAGGGCGTACCCAGTGTGACCACTGCGCGTACAGGCAAGCCTTCATTGATCAATTCTTTGGCCAGCTCGCGGGCGTAAATACCACCCAGGCTCCAACCGACCAAGCTGATGGACTGCTTGGGCTGCGCCAGCAGCGCACGCAACTGCTGCCTGCCTGCGTCCAGTACCCCTGCGCGGGGCCCAAAGTTAAAGCCCTGGCCCCATCCGTGGGTTTTATAGCCCAGGGTGCTGAGGTATTTGCGCAGCGGAATGGTGGAGGCGTCGCTGGCGCTCAGGCCGGGGTACACCACGACGGTGTGCCCGTCGCCCCGCGGCGCGCGTTGCAGCGCTGGCCAAGCTGGGAGCAGAGCGCCAAACTCCATCGGTGCACGGAACTCCATTGCCAGTAATGCCAAGCTGGGAGGAGCTGGATCGTCATTGGCCTTGGGTGCTGCGCTGGCTCGCTTGGGTTTTTCCATGGGGGGAAGCATTGGGTTTTTTACCGGTAGGTGATCTGCCTGAGGGGGCTGTCGCGGTCTTGCTCCGCATTGGTATGCCCTAGTGTCTTTAGGGTACCCGCTTTTCCCGCCATAGTTTTTTTTGCTATGGTTTTAGAGGCGACGGCCTGTTTTTTTGTCGCGCGCGGGACGGGGGTTTATACGGGTGTCTTCTGTGATGGAAACGTGGCGTCCAGGCTAAGCAGGTATTGGGTTGCGGCATGGTCGGGGTGTCCTACAGGCCAAGTGGCCGGTGAGGGTATTACCGCAATTGGAGCAATGCCTGCTGTAATACAACGGCAGACACCGGTTTGTGCAGCAGCAAGGCGTCGGTGTTGCGCGCCTCGCGGATGCGCTCTGGCGCGGTGTCCCCGGTGATGATGATGGCGGGCAGCGTCGTCTGCAAGCCGCGCATAGCGAGGTAGGCACGCAGCGCGCTGATGGCTTGTCCGCCGGTAGCGCCCTCGCGCAGGCGGTAGTCTGCCAGAACCACTTCAGGTTGCTTGTCCGTGTCGAGCAGCGCTACGCACTGCAGCGCAGAGGAGACAGCATCTGCCAAGTAACAAATGCAACCCCATGAGCTAAGTAGTTCTTGCATACCGGCGCGCACGGGCTCTTCGTCATCGATCACCAGCACACGCATGCCACGCAGATTTTTAGTATTGGACGGATCGTGTTTGTCCGCTGCAACACTGCCTTGATAGCCTTGTAGCCACAGCCTGAACACCGAGCCGCGCCCAGGCACCGAGCGCAGGCTGACTTTTGCATCCATCGCGGCGCTGATACGCTCCACGATGGCCAGGCCCAATCCCAGGCCTTTGCGCCGGTCCCGCTCCGGGTTACCTAGTTGGTGAAACTCTTTGAAAACGTCGGCTTGCTGGTCATCCGCGATGCCCAAGCCGGTGTCCCACACCTCTACCACGACGTCGTTGCCGCGTTTGCGGCAGCCCACCAGTACGCCGCCCTTGTCCGTGTAACGGATGGCGTTGGAGATGAAGTTGCGCAGCACCAAGTCAGTGAGGTTAGGGTCTGCCATGACTGCCAGTGGGGTTTCACGCGTGCGGTAAACCAGCTCACCCGCATCGGCCTGCAGGCCAAATTCCTGCTCTAGCTGAACCAGCAGCGGTTGCAGTAAAAACGCTTTGGGCTGCGACTTGACCACCCCAGCCTCCAAGCGCGAAAAATCCAGCAGCGTAGTGAGCATCTCGCTGGCAGCGCTAGATGCCGCATGCGCATGGTCCAGCACCACCACTTGGTGATCGCTCAGCTCGCTGCGTGATAACGCCTCGATAAACAAGCCCATGGCATGCAAAGGCTGGCGCAGGTCGTGGCTGGCAGCAGCTAAAAATTTGGACTTGTCGGTGTTGGCTTTTTCGGCCAGCGCCTGGCTTTTTTCAGCATGCAGTTGGGCTGCTTCGGCGATCGCTAGTGCGGCCTGTGATTGTGCGGATTCTTTGCGCAGCCGCTGCACCAAAGCGGCGTTGTAGAGCTGCAACTCGATACCTCTGTGAATCACCTCTTCTGCGCTAAGTGCTTGTGCACAAGTCAATACAAAATAGACAAATGCCAAGCCGCCGAGCGGGATAAAAATCGGGCCGCCGACGTATATCAGTGCAAACGCCACCATGCCGGCAGGCGACAGCAAATAGGCCAAGTACGCCGGAAACAACGATGCCCCCAACCCTAGCGCGCCTGAGGACACGCCACCGATGATGGCCATGGCGTACAAGATAGTCTCTGCGGGGCCGTAGCGCGCGCACACATAGGCCAGTGTGCCCCAGCTCAGCCCCATCACGGCCATGCACACCACTAAAATCCAGGCATTGGTGGTCGGTGCATTGCCAGGCTCCAAGCACCAGCGCACCAAGCCGTACACCACAGCGAGCACTACAAGATGGCTGGCTAGCCAAAGCCACAGGGCATAGGGCTCCACCAAGGTATACAAAGCCCACACGGTACCTAGCGCCGCCGCCAACGAAGCCAACAAAGTTACCGGAAAACTGCGCCGCATGAGCGCCACCTGCTGTTGCAGGACGACAGGCGCATACCACTGGTGCCAGGGCTTGCGGTGAGCCCGGTTGCTAGCGGATTCGAAATCCATGGGCTAGGGCGAGTTTAGGTCACCAAGCCCGCCTGCTGCGCGGCCAGCACTGCAGCGGTGCGGCTGTTCACGCCCAATTGCACAAACATGGCTGAGACATGCACGCGCACGGTGTTCTCGCTCAGTCCGAGCTCGCGGGCCACCACTTTGTTAGGTTTGCCTTGGGCAATCAGGGCCAACACCTGCATTTGCCGCGTACTTAAGGAGCGTGTGGGCGGCGTCGATGTCGCATTACTGCTCCGGTGTCCTACCAAGGAAGGAAAACAGGTGCCCCCTGACAGCACGGTACGCATGGCGTTGAAAATGTCATGTGCGCTGGCAGACTTGGGTAAAAATCCATCCGCACCGCGCTGCTCAGCGTCAACGATAGCGTCCCCCGACACGCTGGCGGACACAAACACCACCTTGGCCTGGCGAAACATGCTGCGCAACATGCCCATACCGTCCAATCCATTGATGCCCGGCATCTGTATGTCCAGCAAAATAATATCGATTTTGTGACCCTCATGTTCGCGCGCCAGCATTACAGAGGCCGCTTCTATCACGTGTCCGATACCTGGAAAAGACTGCAAAATCATTCGCATACCAGTGCGAAACAGGGTGTGGTCGTCAATCACTAAAACCTGAGGGTTGGGGAGGGAGTGCTGGATATCTAAAGTGCTCATGGACTAAGTATGGTGTATTCTGAGCACATTTGGACTAGTCTATTTGTATCGGTTCAAAGTGCGATCAGCTACTTTTGGGAATGCATCGATTTGATTTTGATTGGCTTTCGGATGATTTTGTTTCTTTTTTGGTCCAGTGAGCGAAAAATTAGCCATAAAATTAATTCAAAAGACCTCATCCTGAGACGTGTGTAAAAATGTCACTTACGTGTAAATCGGTTTTATTTGTAGAATAAAGCATTCAATTTGGTGCGGCGTTCACAATACACAGAGTAATATTTTTTTCATGGCCGAAGTGCAGACATATACCTTGGGGCAAATTGCAGGTTTGCTCAGCGCAGACACGGCGTTCGCGGGCATGCCGCGCGCGCATGCCCTGCGCATTGTCGAGCTCATGGTGATGCGTGAGTTCCCCAAAGGTCATTCACTGGTGCGCCAGGGCCAGCCGAATATTGGCTTTCTCATGTTGGTCGTTAACGGCCAAGCCACCGTCAGTTCACAACTGGTAAACAGCATTGAGACAATGGTGTACCGGCGGGCTGTGCCCGGCCACTTGATGGGCGAGGTAGGCTTTATCGACGGTGAGCCGCACTCGGCCAACATCGTCGCCGACACCGATATGCATGTGGCCGTGCTGCCCCGAGAGCAAATGAGCTTGATGCTAGAGACCCAACCCCAAGCAGCAGCGCAGCTCATGGCAGGCTTGCTTAAAATTTTAGCCCAGCGTGTGCGCCATGGCAACATGACGATCCAAACCTTGGGCGTGGTGCATGCGGGGCTGCAAAAGGAAATCGCTGTTTTGAAAAAAGCAGCGACGGACTAAGACTGGTCAAGCTGGGGTCACGGTTGCTGCGCAGTTCCGAGCGATCAACAGCTTTAGCACGGTTTTTGATGAGTCTCTTGAAGCTTGGTGCGTGTAGCAAATCGCCGCCCGGGCATCTTTTGTATCGACTGCAAACGTACGGGCCGCACGATGCGCTGATCAGCCTCTGAACGGGCTGCGCCCCTCCAAATGCTCCACATAGTGATCAATCCCTGCGCCTTCGCGCTCTAAAAAGCGGGCAACTGCGTCGGCAAATTGGGGTTGGGCTAGCCAATGCGCACTGCGGGTGACGACGGGTAGCAGGCCTCGGGCCATTTTGTGTTCGCCTTGCGCGCCGCCTTCGAAGCGCTGGTAGCCGTGGGTGATGCACCACTCCAGGGGCTGGTAGTAGCAGGCCTCGAAATGCAGGCTGTCTACGCGCGCCATAGCGCCCCAGTAGCGGCCGTAAGCTATTTCTTGCAGTGGCTGGATGGCTATCAGGCTGCAGGCTATTGGCTGGCCGCTGTGCCGCGCGGTAAACATCACCCAGTTCTCTGGCATGGTGTTGGCCATAGCCTCGAAGAACGCGGGGGTGAGGTAAGGGGCGTTTCCGTGCTCCAAGTAGGTGCGCTCGTAGCAGCGGTAGAAAAACTCCCAATCGCTACTTGTGATTGCTGCGCCTTCAGCGCTTTTCCAGGTGATGCCCGTCTGCGCCACCTTTCGGCGCTCGGAGCGGATTTTTTTGCGTTTGTCTTGGGTTAGAGTGGCCAGGTAATGGTCGAAGCTGCCGTAGCTTTCAATCTCACCGCTCGGACATGGCGTACCGTCTGCGCCTAATTTGGGCGTTTGGTTCGACCAGTGGAACTGCACGGTTTGCCGCGCCATCATTTGTAGGGCATCGCAAGCCGTTTTATCCGTATCGGATATGAACAGCGCATGCAGTGAGGAGAGCGTATGTTGTTCGCAAAATAATAGCTGCTCCCGCAATACTCCATTGGGCTGCAGGCCTTTTTTGCATAAATACCGAGTGCCTGGCACGGGCGTGTAGGGCACTGCCACCACCGCCTTGGGGTAGTAGCGCAGGCCGTGCTCTTGGTAGGCTCTAGCCCAGGCCCAGTCAAAGACGTATTCGCCGTAGGAATGCTCTTTCACGTACATGGGCGCGCTGGCCAGCAGCTCACCTTGGGTGTGTTCAGTGTCCGCGTCGTACAGGCTGACAAATTGCGGTTGCCAACCGGTGGCGGCGCAGGCCGAGCCGCTGGTGTGCAGTGCAGACAGATACTCGTGGCGC
>JAYWHJ010000187.1:0-3206 GCA_043777795.1 Polaromonas sp.
CTCAGCGCAGCGGCATAAAGGAGGAGGCAGCGGCCCTAGGCCGCAACGGGGGACAGCCGCGGAGCTGAGTGCACCGTCGGAAGTGTCCCGCGCTACACAAGCAATGCGAGTGAAAATTGGACTGTGGTTCGCAATCATAGAAGTACAGGTCAAGAGCCAGAAGGAGCTTTTTGCAACCGCTGCTTCAAACTGGGTAGCAAACCACCCGCTTGCACCATCTGGAGCAAAAACTCAGGTATCGGTTCACAATCCAACTTAGTTTTATCAGATAAAACGACCTGTAGCCCTTTAAATGATAGCGTGAGAAGCTCCTGTTTTCGTAGTAACTCAGCCTGCGGGCAAGTCAGCAGCAGCAGCCCCACATTGAACGCATTGCGAAAATACAGGCCGCTGTAGCTGGGTGCAATGACGGCGGCAATGCCCAACTGCACCAACACCTGCGCCGCCTGCTCGCGCGAAGAGCCGATGCCAAAGTTGGGGCCCGCCACGATCACATCGCCTTTGCATACTTCGCTGGCAAACTGCGGCAAGACGGATTCCAGGCAATGCTTTGCGATCACTTCGATTCCGTGCTTCATGGCGTGGCCGGGGGCCAGTACGTCGGTGTCAATATCGGCATCAAGATGCCAAATACGGTGCTGCGTTAATTCACTCATACCAACACCTCACGCGGATCGGTAATCACACCGCGCAGCGCGGATGCCGCCACGGTGTACGGTGAGGCCAAGTACACCTGCGCGGTGGCTGCGCCCATGCGGCCTTTGAAGTTGCGCGCCGTGCTGCTGATGACGGTGCTGCCCTCGGGCACGCTGCCGCCGTAGCCTGCGCAGGCTCCACAGGCGGTGGCGAATAGCTGCGCACCTGCGTCTTGCAAAATTTGCATGATGCCCTCTTTCTGCGCGGCCTGCTGGTCATGCACGCTGGCGGGGGCCACCATGAGCTGCACGCCCTGCGCCACTTTGTGGCCGCGCAGCACACTGGCCGCGGCGCGCAGGTCTTCCAGTTTGGCACCCGTGCACGCACCAATGTAGGCAACGTGGATGGGCGTGTCTGCGTGCGTGGCCACGGGGTGCGTGTTGGCGGGGCTGTGGGGCGCGGCTACCTGTGGCGCTAGGCTACTGGCATCAAAGCTGTGGCGCTGCACGTGCGCATTGGGATCGGTATACCAATGGCTAATGTCTTGCTTGGCGACACCTACAGTCTCTAGCCATTCCTGCGTGACAGTATCGGGTGCTACAAGACCGGTTTGCGCGCCCAGCTCGGCACTCATATTGCACAGAGTCATACGCTCAGGCATGGACAGGGCTTGCACCGCCGCGCCGCAAAACTCCACCGCTTGGTACTGCCCGCCGTTCATGCCAAAGCGGCCAATGGTGTGCAGCATCATGTCTTTGGCCATTACACCGCGCGCTAATTTACCGCTCCAGTGCATTTGGATAGTCTGCGGCACGCGCAGCCAGATCTCACCCGTCACGCACACGCCCAGCATCTCGGTGCTGCCCACGCCAAACATGTAGGCTCCAAACGCTCCCCCCGTGGGCGAATGTGAATCGCCACCCACGCACAGCATGCCGGGGCGCAGATGGCCTTTTTGCGGCAGCACTACGTGGCAGATACCCATGCTGTCATACACATGCGGCAAGGCCTGTTCGCGCGCCCAATCGCGGGCGATGCGTACAATCTTGCGGGACTCATCGTCTTGCTCTGGCACGTAGTGGTCCATCACCAGCACCACTTTGGATTTGTCCCAAATCTGTGCTTTCAATTCTTCCAACATGGGTTTGAGGCGACGCGGACCGGACGAGTCGTGGAACATGGCCAAGTCCACCTGACAGGTGACGATCTCGCCCACCGCCACATGACTGCGCCCTGCTGCGCGGCCGATGAGTTTCTGCGCAAGGGTTTGCGGTGGCATTGGCAAAGTCATATCAACCTAATTCCTGTAACCCGATTCCTATCACCTATTCAGGCTTGGCACCTGAATATCTAACCACCTCGCCCCAGCGCTTGATTTCGCTTTGCACAAAGGCAGCAAACTCCTCGGGCGAGTTACCCGCCATTTGCAGGCCTTCGCTCTCCAGGCGTTTGCGCACCTCAGGACTGTTGATGGCCTGGCGCGCTACTTCGTTCATGCGGCGTGTTAGCTCAGGGGCCATGCGCGGTGGAGCAAAAAGACCAAACCAAGCGCTGGACTCAAAGCCGGGCAGCACCTCGGCGATGGCGGGGACATCGGGCATAGCAGGCAGGCGTTTGACACTGGTTACCGCCAGCGCGCGCAGCTTGCCCGCACGCACCTGCACCTGCGCACCCACCATGGGCGCAAACATCAGTTGCACCTGCCCGGCCATCACGTCGGCAAGAGCGGGCGCGGTGCCGCGGTAGGGGATGTTGACAATAAACAGTCCAGCGCGCATCTTGAACGCATCGCCCGCCATATGCAATGACGAACCAATGGCACCGATAGCAAAGTTGAGTTTGCCTGGCTGCGCCTTCGCCATGGCAATCAGCTCGCGCACGTCTTTGGCGGGAAAGGCTGGGTGCGCCACCAGCATGGAGGGGGCGGTAGCCACTAGGGTGAGTGGGGTGAAGTCTTTGACGGGATCGAAAGGCAAGGTGGGGTACAGCGTGGCGTTGACGGCGTGGCTGGTAAAACTGAGCAGCAGGGTGTTGCCGTCAGGCACGGCTTTGGCTACGGCCTCTGCTGCGATATTGCCGCCCGCGCCGGGTTTGTTTTCTACCACCATAGTACGGTTCAAAATGCGCCCCATCTCGATGGCCATGGCGCGTGCAATGGTATCGGTGCTACCGCCTGCGGGGACGCCTACCAGCATTTTGATGGGCGTTGCTGTTGTTTGGGCGATGGCTTTACTTGCTACGAATAAAGTAGCTGCTTGCGCAATATTCTTCAGGGCTTTTCGTCTGTTTGACATGTTTTTTTACTCAGATTGCACTGTGACTGAGATAGCGGATTGCCACAGGTTTGTACAGACGTTGGTTACGTTTCCTATTAGCTCTGTCACAGGAGATGCAGAACTCAGCATCACAATCCCAAATACGCCCGCCGCAACTCATCACTTAGCAACAAGTCCGCAGAATTTCCAGAGAAACGAATGGCCCCGTTCTCCATCACATAGGCCCGGCTGGCAATCTCCAGCGACTGCGCCACGTTTTGCTCCACCAATAGAATTGACAACCCATCCGCATGC
>JAYWHJ010000188.1:0-8921 GCA_043777795.1 Polaromonas sp.
AAACCGGAGCCGCCGCCTATCTGGCACGGCAATACAAAACCATCACCATGGTCGGCGTAGTGCTGGCTATCTTGATTGCCGTGTTCCTTGACGGTATGAGTGCATTTGGCTTCGTGCTGGGTGCCGTGCTCTCAGGCGCGTGTGGCTTTATCGGCATGAACGTGTCGGTCAAGGCCAACGTACGCACTGCGCAGGCTGCGACCAAGGGTATTGGCCCCGCGCTGGACGTCGCCTTCCGTGGCGGCGCTATCACTGGCATGCTGGTGGTGGGCCTGGGCCTGCTGGGCGTGACCGTGTTTTACTGGTTCCTCGTCGGCAACGGCAACCTTACCCCCGATAAAAACCTGGCCAAGCTACTCAACCCGCTGATCGGTTTTGCCTTTGGCTCGTCATTGATTTCCATCTTCGCCCGTCTGGGCGGCGGCATCTTTACCAAGGGCGCTGACGTAGGCGCGGACTTGGTAGGCAAGGTAGAAGCAGGCATTCCCGAGGATGACCCACGCAACCCCGCCGTGATTGCCGACAACGTGGGCGACAACGTGGGCGACTGTGCGGGCATGGCTGCGGACTTGTTTGAAACCTATGCCGTCACGCTGATCGCTACGATGGTGCTAGGCGCGCTGGTAGTGACCGGTGCGGGCACGATCCCGGTGGTGTACCCACTGGCCTTGGGCGCTGTGTCGATCATCGCCTCCATCGTTGGTTGCTTCTTTGTCAAGGCATCTCCTGGCATGAAGAACGTGATGCCGGCCCTGTACAAGGGCTTGGCAGTGGCGGGCATCTTGTCTTTCATCGCCTTTGCCGTAGTCACCTGGATGATGGTGCCCGACAACATGATCACCGCCACCGGCAGCCGCATGGCCATGCTGGGCGCATGCGCCGTGGGCTTGGTTTTGACCGGCGCTTTGGTGTGGATTACCGAGTACTACACAGGCACACAGTACGCGCCTGTGAAGCACATTGCACAAGCCTCCACGACTGGCCACGGCACCAACATCATTGCGGGCCTGGGTGTGTCGATGCGCTCTACCGCTTGGCCGGTGATTTTTGTGTGCGCCGCTATCTGGTGTGCATTCAAGCTCGGTGGCCTGTACGGCATTGCCATTGCAGCCACCTCCATGCTGTCCATGGCCGGTATCGTCGTAGCACTCGACGCTTACGGCCCCATCACCGACAACGCCGGTGGCATTGCCGAAATGGCCGAGCTGCCCGCCAGCGTGCGTGACGTAACCGACCCATTGGATGCCGTAGGCAACACCACCAAGGCCGTGACAAAAGGCTATGCCATCGGCTCTGCCGGATTGGCTGCGTTGGTATTGTTTGCCGACTACACCCACAAGCTGGAAGGCTACGGCAAGGCGATCAGCTTTGATTTAAGCGACCCGATGGTCATCATCGGCCTGTTTATCGGCGGCTTGATTCCTTACCTCTTTGGTGCCATGGCGATGGAGGCTGTGGGCCGCGCAGCAGGCTCAGTCGTGGTGGAAGTGCGCCGCCAGTTTAAAGACGGCGAGATCATGGCTGGCAAACGCAAGCCCGACTACAGCGCTGCCGTAGACATGCTGACCACTGCTGCCATCAAAGAGATGATGATCCCGTCATTACTGCCTGTAGTAGTACCTATCGTGGTTGGCCTGGCCCTAGGCCCCGCCGCATTGGGTGGCCTGCTGATGGGTACTATCGTCACCGGCCTGTTTGTCGCTATCTCTATGTGCACCGGCGGCGGTGCCTGGGATAACGCCAAGAAGTACATCGAAGACGGCAACCACGGCGGCAAAGGCTCGGATACCCATAAGGCTGCTGTCACCGGTGACACCGTAGGCGACCCCTACAAAGACACCGCTGGCCCGGCTGTCAACCCGCTGATCAAGATCATCAACATCGTGGCGCTACTGATCGTGCCATTGATGATGTCGATCCACGGCGGCAAGTCGCCTAACGTGACCGTGACAGCGCCGGTAGCCGCAGTGGCTGCAGTGGCCACGGGCGCTGCCCCTGGCTACGATACCGGCGTTGCCCCGGTTGTGGAGGCCGCTAAGCCAGCAGCCCCCGCAGCTAGTGCAGGCGCAGCAGCAGCCGCCGCCGCCGCAGGTACCACCGCCGCCAAAAGCGACCAAGCCATGAATTCAGCCGCCCAAGCAGCCGCCGACGCCGCCAGCGTGAAGGTAGAGAACGGTATCGTCAAGTTCTACTTTGCCTCTGGCAAGGCCGACATCCCCAAAGAAGGTGGCGCAGCGCTCAAAGACATCACCGCGGGCGTGAAAGCCGGTAAAACAGCCGTCATCAGCGGCTACGTAGATGCCAGCGGCGACCCAGTAAAGAATGCCGAACTGGCCAAGCAGCGCGCCAAGGCCGTACGCGACCTGCTGCTGCTGGCAGACATCCCTGAAAAGCAAATTACCCTGCAAAAGCCCGCCGACATCACCGCCGGTGCCACCAGCGCCGCCGAGAGCCGCCGGGTAGAAGTAACCTTGAAATAAGCCACTAAATGCTTATCTAAAAACCCGCGCCGGGCAACTGGCGCGGGTTTTTTTATAGAAACTGTCATCTCTATTGACTAAGATTACCAGGCTAAGCACTTTAGTTCTGCGAACCCCTTTTCGCCGGAATACCAGACGTACGAAGTGCTTGCGCGAGCGGCGAATCGGAGATGCACCCATCCGCTTAGTTTGAGTGCCTTTGAGCGTTTCGCAGTAGCTTGGCAAGGCGACGCAACAAAGACAGCAATGATTTAGAAATGAAATAGAACGCAAGCTAAATCAAGCTGGCGGCAATATTGATGGTGAGCGCGAGCACAGTGGTATTAAATACAAACGCCACCACGCAATGCACCAAGCCGATGCGGCGCATGCTTTTGGAAGTGAAGGCGACGTCGGCGGTTTGCCCCGAGGTGCCGATGACGAAGGCGAAATATACAAAGTCGCCGTAGTCAGGTACATCGTCATTGGGGAAATCCAGACCACCGGGCAGGTTGTTGGCCCGCGCAGCGTAGTAGTCGTGGGCGTAGTGCAACGCAAAGATCATGTGGGTAAAGCCCCATGAGGACGCGATGGTCACACCAGCTAGCAGCATGTGGGCATATTTCTGGCTGGTTTTAAGCTCTTTGATCACCGCCAGCTCTATGACGACGGCGCTCAGCGCAAACAGCGCCGCCAAAACAACCAGGCTCAGTACCACCAGCTTGCCATCGTCTTGGACACGTGCACGCCGGTGGATTTGCTCGGGCGTAGAGCGCAGTACCATCGCGCTGCCCAGCAGCAAGTAGATGCAGGTGGTGACGTTCCAGCCGATGATCACGCGCGTGACGGCGTGCAGTCCCAGCGCGGTAGGCATGGCCAGCGCCGTGAGCAAGCCCAAGGCGATGGAGGCTATCAACAGCGGACGCGCACGGATTTGGTTCCATATGGCATGTTGGGGGCTGGGCATAGAGGCCATTGTAGATGTGGGCGGTCGCAATCAGTGGGCAACTTGAAAGTACCCAGCGCACACCGGTGCAGTAGCGTTATTCAAGTTCGCTTTGAGCTGGCATTGAAGATTGTTACTTCTTTTTTTATAGCTGCTCCCGCAATATTTTATTTGGCTACAAAGCTAAATCGCTTATAAATGGCAATGAACAATTTACGCCGCGCTGTCGCTCTCTTTAGCATCGCCCTGTGGTGGGGCTCGCTCACGACGCTGGGCTTCTTTGTGGTGCCCATGCTGTTTACGCACCTTGAAACAGCCCAAGCGGCGGGGCGGATGGCGGCGCGGCTGTTCGGGGTGCAGGGCTATGTGTCTCTTGGCTGCGCTATGGTGATGCTGGCACTGCTCCTGCGCATGCCGCAGGCGGTGATGGGCCGGGCCGACTCCTTGCGGCATGGTTCGCATCAACCAGGCCGCGCTACCCTGGTATTGGTTCTGTTGGGCCTGGCTGCAACGCTTTTGGTGCAGTGGGTGGTGTCCCCGTTGATTGTGGCGCGTGAGAACCTGAAACTGTGGCATGCCGTGGGCACCGCGCTGTACCTGGGGCAGTGGGTGTGCGCAAGTGCGTTGCTGTATCTGCGCAGCCGTTAACCACACGATGGCTCCTTAGGTCGCGACCGATCACTATTTATTTGATAGCTTTTCCCGCAATTTTTTATTGCGCTACAGCCCTAATCACCTTACGTTTTACAGGCCCAGTGTGGTGGCAGCGAAAGCCGGGCTGCTTTTGCCCAGCCATTCGTTAATCTCCTCGCGCAGCAGCACACGGCGCTGCGCGTCAACGCCGGCTACGCCTTTGCTGCGCACCGGGTCTAGCCTGCGCAGTACCCAACCGGGGCTGTAGATGGCGCTGGGAAAACTCTCTGCATCGGCGCTGGGCACGCCGCGTGCGTCGATGATGTGGCTCCATTGGCCGCGCCAAGTAACGAAGCGGTGGTGCTTGGCCAGCAAGGTGTTAAAGCGCTTGGCCAATATGGTGAAGCTGCGGCCCGTTTGGCTCCAGGCGCTGAGGGACTCAATCACTGCGCGCTCGCCCAGCGGCCAGTCATCAAAGCTGGCGTCCACCAGGGTGATGCTGCGCCAGCCCTCGCGCGCTGCGGTGGCCAGCGCGTCGCGCACCAGTTGCTGGAAAGCGCTGCGGCCGTCGAAGCTGCCGTCCAGCAGTACCGTTTGCGCTGGGGCACCAGACAGCGGCACCTGCGGTACAGCTCCCGGTGCTGGTTGCCCTGCGGCGGGCTTTGCGCCAACGGGGCGAAGGAGCGGGCCTACGTCCGGCGTCTCGTTAAAGGGCAGCGGGTCATTCGTCATGCAACCATCCTTGCTCTATAAACTGGCCCAAAGCCGTGGCCAATGCAGGACTCAGACCTGCCAAGTCTTGTGCATCCAGTCTACGCGCATCGGCCAGTTTGCGCAGCAGCTTGGCATCTTTGCCGGCCACCTTCCAGCTGTCGCCGTTCAGGTACACATGCTTTGCGTCGTACATCATGCGGCTGCGGCGGTCCAGGCGCACAGCTTGGTATTTTTTGGGGGCCTTGCCCGATTTTTCTGCGGCATCAAACCACACGTTGTTTTTCGGCTCGGTAAGGTACTCGCCCAGTATCTGCTGCATCAGAGTGGGGTCAGCCAGCGCCTTGGCCACCGCCTGGCTGGCAAAGCTTTGCAGCTCGGTGGGTATCGCGCCGGGCTGGGCCGTAGCGCCCTGGGTGCGGTCGGTGTACAGGGCCTCGTTCTCTATCTCGTCGGCCACGCGGTGCATCAGCTCGCGGGCCAGCTCCTCAGTGCTGGGGGCGCGAAAGCCGATGGAGTAGGTTTGGCAGTCGTTGTCCAGCGCCACTCCGTCGTGGGCGTAGCGGGGGGGCAGGTAGAGCATGTCGCCAGGGCCCAAGTCAAACTCTTGGGTAGGCGTAAAGTTGGCCAGGATTTTCAGCGGCACATCGCCCCGCAAGCTCAAGTCTTTTTGCGCGCCAATACGCCAGCGACGGCGGCCAATGGCTTGCAGTAAAAAAACGTCGTAGCTGTCAAAGTGCGGGCCCACGCCGCCGCCCTGGGTGGCGTAGGAGATCATCACGTCATCCAGCCGCGCGTCGGGTACAAAGCGAAACTGCTGCAGCAAATTGTGCACGCCGTCGTGGTGCAGGTCTACGCCTTGCACCAGCAGGGTCCAGTCGGCACGCTTGAGCGGCGGGGTTTTGTCGAACGGCCCTTGTTTAAAGCTCCATTTGTCGTTTTTGCGCTCTACCAAGCGCGATTCAACCGCCTCGTCTGCGGCCATGGCAAACAGCGCGTCGCGCGGCACCAAGGGCTGCAAGCCGGGCACAGCGGCGCGGATCACGAGGGGCTTTTTTTGCCAAAATTTTTGCATAAATAGCTCAGGCGAGATGCCGCCGAGCAAAGCGATGGGGGTTTTTACATTCATGGGACAATTCTGCCCTATGAATGACGATTTAAACGAACCCCTCACCCACATCACCCCGCAATGCGTAGTGGCCCTCACCTGGACGCTGAAAGACACCTTGGGCCAAGAGCTTGACGTGCTGGACAAGCCCGTAGAATTTTTAGTCGGCGGTGGCGATCTGCTGCCCAAAATCGACGAGGCCCTGCAGGGCCACGAGGTAGGCGATAGCCTGGACCTGCACCTGGAGCCCGAAAACGCGTTTGGCGACTTCATCGACAAACTCATCTTTTTAGAAGAGCGCAGCAAGTTCCCCAAAAAGATCGAAGAAGGCCAGAGCTTTGAAGGCCTGCCCCCCGGCTGCAACCCGGACGCCCCGCCCGACCTGCTCTACACCATCACCGAAATCTACCCCGAGCATGTGGTGCTAGACGCCAACCACCCCCTGGCCGGCATCGCCATCCGCCTGCACCTCAAAGTGGCGGGCATCCGCGAGGCTACGGAGGACGAAGTGGGAGATGGGACAGCGGGGGTGGGGTTCTTCAAGATTGGCGGCGCTGGGCGTAAAGACAAGGCTGACAGCGACGATGAAGGCGACGAAGCGCAGTATCGCTCTATCAAACCCATTGATTTCAAGGATTTACATTAGCACCTGCACTGCGGCACACCGCACATGCCCGGATTCTCTGCCGGGGCTGCGCCCTTGAATAAAGCGCACCTATCCCCATCTAACTACCCCTATTTCAAGGCTGCGCCCGCTCTCCATGTCCACTTCCAACGAAAAACCCAAAGGCCAACCGCGCTCCCTGTCTGGCCTGCTGCCTTTCTTGCGCCCTTACCGTGGTCGCATCGCGCTGGCTGGGGTGTTTTTGGTTCTCGCTGCGGTAGCCACTTTGATCTTCCCCGTCGCTCTGCGCGGCCTGATTGACGGAGGCCTGACCACGGGCGCTACCAGTGCCGACAAAGGCGCGGCTTTGCTGGCGCTGCGGGGGCATTTCTTTGAGCTGTTTGCTGTGGCAACGGCGCTAGGCTTGTTCAGCGCGGCGCGGTTTTACATGGTGAGCTGGCTGGGCGAGCGGGTGACGGCGGACTTGCGCAACGCGGTATATGGGCATGTGCTGCACCAGTCGCCCGAGTTTTTTGAGACCACGCAAACGGGTGAGGTGCTGTCGCGCCTGACAGCCGATACCACGCTGGTGCAGTCGGTGGTGGGCTCGTCGCTTTCCATGGGCCTGCGCAACGGCGTAATGGGTATTGGCGCGCTGGCGATGCTGGTGTGGACAAACCCCTATGTGATGACGCAGGTGCTGGGCGTATTGCTGTTAATCGTGTTACCGTCGGTATGGTTTGGCCGCCGCGTGCGCAAGCTATCGCGCGCCAGCCAAGACCGCATGGCAGACAGCAGCGCAATTGCGGCTGAGGTGCTGAACGCTATCCCCGTGGTGCAAAGCTACACCGCTGAAGACCGCGAATCCAAGCGCTTTGACGCATCCACGCAAAACGCTTTCATCACCGCCATCCGCCGCAACAAAACCCGCAGCGCCTTGGTGGCTTTTATCATCATCGCCACCAGTGCTGCGCTGCTCTGGGGCCTGTACCAAGGCACACAGGCAGTGATGCAGGGCAAGATTTCGGCGGGGCATTTGGGGCAGACGGTGGTGTACGTCATCATCTTGGCCAGCGCCTTTGCCGTGCTGGGCGAGGTGTATGGCGATCTGCTGCGCGCCGCCGGAGCCACCGAGCGGCTGATGGAGCTGCTGCATGCGCCCTCCCGCATAATTTCCAAGCAAAATAAGCCTCTGACGCAACAAAATATTGCGGGAGCAGCTATTGAATTAAGAGCAATTAACTTCCACTACCCGTCCCGGCCAACCCAGCCTGCACTGCAAGATATCAGCCTGCAAGTGATGCCCGGCGAGACGGTGGCCCTGGTGGGAGAGAGCGGCGCGGGGAAAACCACGGTGTTCCAGCTGCTACAGCGCTTCTACGATCCGCAAAGCGGCAGCATGGCGCTACAAGGCACACCGCTGGCCGACCTGTCTCTGGCCGCGCTGCGCAGCGCCATCGCCGTGGTGCCACAAGACGCGGTGATCTTCTCGTCCAGCGCGATGGAAAACATCCGCTATGGCCGGCCCGACGCCAGCGACGCAGACGTGATGGCCGCCGCCAAAGACGCCTTTGCCGATGAATTCCTGAGCAAACTGCCGCAGGGCTACCACACCTTCTTGGGCGAGCGCGGTGTGCGCCTCTCGGGCGGCCAGCGCCAGCGCATCGCCATCGCCCGCGCCATGCTGAAGAACGCTCCGATCTTGCTGCTAGACGAAGCCACCAGCGCGCTGGACGCGCAAAGCGAGCACATGGTGCAAGCGGCGCTGGAGCGCGCCATGCAGGGCCGCACTACTCTCGTCATCGCCCACCGGCTGGCGACTGTGCAGCAAGCCGACCGCATCGTGGTCATGGAGCATGGCCGCATCGTCGAAGTAGGCAAACACGAGGCCCTGGTTCAGCAAGGCGGCGTATACGCGCGGCTGGCGGCGTTGCAGTTTACGAGTTGATTACCAGAAGCCACCTCTCTGCCCGGTTCGCACCAGGCAGACGGGTCGGCTCAATCCCCTGGAATGTGCTGTGGATTCAGTTGCACGGGCTTGGCTGACTTGCGGCGCAGGCGGATGTTGAGCATCTCCACGGCCAACGAGAACGCCATGCCGAAATACACATACCCTTTGGGAACATGCTCGCCAAAACCCTCGGCCACCAGAACCACGCCGACCACCACCAAAAACGACAACGCCAGCATTTTGATGGTCGGGTGCGCCGAGACAAAGTGCCCAATCGGGGCGGCAAACACCATCATCAACGCAACCGAGGCCACCACAGCGGCGATCATGATGCGTACATCGTCCACCATGCCTACCGCGGTAATGATGGAGTCTAGAGAAAACACCAAATCGATGATCATGATTTGCAGGATCACCGCACCGAAGGTGGCCTTGACAGCGCTGGAAGCATGGGCCTCTTCGCCCTCTAGCGATTGGTGAATTTCACTGGTGCTTTTCCAGATCAGGAA
>JAYWHJ010000189.1:0-8904 GCA_043777795.1 Polaromonas sp.
ACAGTAGCAGCGCCATACGCGCCTGCAATGATCACGCACAGCAAGAAGAAAACCTTGAACGCAAAGCCTGCATCACCCATCCACAACCCCACCAGCAAACCTGCGGCCAAGAAGCCGTTGTACAAGCCCTGGTTGGCCGCCAACACTTTGCTGGCGGCTGCTTTTTCTGGGGTGTTGCCAAAGGTTTTGAGGCCTTTGGGTTTATCCCACAAGAACATCTCCAGCACCAAGAAGTACACATGCAAGACCGCGACTAAAGCAATCAATACAAATGCAACGGTTGCCACGGTGGTGTCCTTAAGTTGAGTTAGAAGACTTGGCTTGAACGGGCGGCTTAACTCGCCTGGCTAAAGGTTTTGCCTTCCGATGCCAAACGTGCCAACAGCGGCGCGGGCTTCCAGAAATTAGCATCGTCGTTCGGGTTCTTGGCAAAGCTGTTCATCGCCAAACACACATTGAACAGGCCAAGCTGGTCAGCGTAGTGCATAGGGCCACCACGGTAGATGGGGAAGCCATAGCCGGTGAGGTACACCATGTCAATATCGCCGGCTTTGCTGGCAATACCGTCCTCCAGAATATGCGCGCCTTCGTTCACTAATGAGAATACCAGGCGCTGCACAATCTCTTCGTCGCTGATCTTGCGGGGCGTGATCCCTACCGCTTTGCGGTGCTTCTCGATCATTTGGATGACCACATCGCTGGGGATTGCATCGCGTTTTCCGGGCACATAGTCGTACCAGCCTGCGCCGGTTTTTTGGCCAAAGCGGCCCAGCTCGCAAAGCAGGTCTGCGGTTTTGCTGTACTTCATGCCGGGGCGCTCAATGTTGCGGCGCTTGCGAATAGCCCAACCGATGTCGTTGCCAGCCAGGTCACCCATGCGGAAGGGGCCCATGGCAAAACCAAACTTTTCTACCGCTTTGTCTACTTGCGCAGGGGTGCAACCCTCTTCAATCAAAAAGCCCGCTTGGCGGCTGTACTGCTCGATCATGCGGTTGCCGATAAAGCCGTCGCAAACGCCTGATACGACCGAGGTTTTCTTGATCTTTTTGCCCAGCGCCATCACGGTGGCCAGCACGTCTTTGCTGGTTTTTTTACCGCGCACGACTTCCAGCAGCTTCATCACGTTGGCGGGGCTGAAAAAGTGCGTGCCAATCACGTCTTGCGGGCGCTTGGTGAAAGAGGCAATTTTGTCTACGTCCAGCGTGGAGGTGTTGGACGCCAAAATAGCGCCCTTCTTCATCACCGCATCGAGCTGGGTAAAGACCTTTTCTTTCACGCCCATCTCTTCAAACACGGCTTCGATTACCATGTCGGCGTCTTTCAGGTCGGCATAGCTCAGCGTGGTGGACAAGAGCGCCATGCGCTGGTCGTACACGGCTTGCTTTAACTTGCCTTTGGTAACCTGCGATTCGTAGTTTTTGCGGATGATGGCGAGGCCTTTGTCCAGAGCCTCTTGTTTCATCTCTAAAATTTTGACCGGGATACCCGCATTCAAAAAATTCATGCTGATGCCGCCGCCCATGGTGCCTGCACCGATCACGGCGATGGACTTGATTTCGCGCTTGGGCGTATCTTCTGGCACATCGGGTATCTTGCTAGCTGCGCGCTCGGCAATGAACAAATGGCGCAGCGCTTTGCACTCCGGGGTCCACATCAGGTTGGTGAAAATCTCGCGCTCAACCGCCATGCCTGCATCAAACTTGTTCTTGGTAGCGGCCTCGACAGCGTCTACGCACTTGGCGGGCGCAGGGTAGTTTTTGCTCATGCCCTTGACCATGTTGCGGGCAAACTGGAAGTACGCGTCACCCAGCGGGTGGCGGCAAGGCAAGTTGCGCACCAGAGGCAGGGATGATTTTTCTGTTGCGTGGCTATCCGCTTTGGCGCGCGCCAGAGCAATCGCTTCGTCCATCAGCGACTCGGGCGATTTTGCCAGCAGGTCGATCAGTTTTTGACCGGGCAGCATGTTGAGCATTTCGCTCTTCACCGGATCACCACTGACGATCATGTTCAGCGCAGGTTCTACGCCCAGCACGCGCGGCAGGCGTTGCGTGCCACCAGCACCTGGGATCAAGCCCAGCTTGACTTCGGGCAGCGCCACGTTACAGCCAGGTGCCATCACGCGGTAATGGCAGCCCAATGCAAGCTCCAAGCCGCCACCCATGCAGGTGGTGTGTACAGCAGCCACCACTACCTTGGGTGAGTTTTCGCACGCCAGAATCAGGCTGAGCAAATTAGGATCCTGCACCGCTTTGGGTGAGCCAAACTCTTTGATGTCAGCGCCGCCCGAAAACGCCTTGCCAGCACCAGTGACGACGATGGCTTTGATCTTGCCGTCCAGCTGCGCTTTGGCCAGCGCCGGCACAAAAGCTGTGCGTGTGGACAAGCCCAAGCCGTTGACTGGAGGGTTGTTCAGGGTGATGACCGCCACGTCGCCGTGGGCTTTGTACTCTGCCGTCATGGGGAGTCCTTTATGGATGTTGAAGGTTAGCGTTGGAAAAATCGGGAAAGACGATAGTGTGCTGCAAACTGCAAAATAGTACGACCGTTCTTTTCCAGTATTCTAAGCAAGTTTCAAGGTCCTGCGGCAGCAAAACTGTCTCGCAAGCGGCTGCAAGCCTTGGTTCTAGTACCAAATAGGGCTGCAAGCTAATAGAATATTGCGGGAGCAGCTCCTATATTTATTGTAAAAAAAGTTGACCGTGGCCTCCAATTTAAGAGGCAATTACACCTCCAGCCACTCTTTACGAATATACGCATCCGCCCGCAAGTTGTCTGGCGTACCTTGGAAAACAATGCTGCCGTGCCCCATGACCAAGGCGCGGTCTGAAATCGCCATGGCGATGGTCAGCTTTTGCTCGATGAGCAGCACCGAGATTCCGCGCTTTTTCAACTCTTGCAAGTACTTGGCTACCAGCTCGACAATCTTGGGCGCTAAACCCTCGGTAGGCTCGTCGATGATGATCAAATCTGGGTCGCCCATCAAAGTGCGGCACAGGGTAAGCATTTGCTGCTCTCCGCCCGATAGCACGCCTGCCTCGGTGTGCTGGCGCTCTTTGAGGCGCGGAAACAACTGGTACATATCGTCAAAAGCCCAGCGCGAGTTTTTCGCCCCGCTCTTTTGGCCCAGCATCAGGTTTTGATGCACTGTCAGCGTAGGAAAAATATCGCGGTTTTCGGGCACGTAGCCAATTCCACAATGCGCCACCTCAAAGGCTTTTTTGCCGGTGATTTGCTGGTCTTTCCACAGTATGGAGCCAGCGCAGTCCACCAAACCCATGATGGCCTTGGCCGTTGTGCTGCGGCCAGAGCCGTTACGGCCCAGCAGCGCCACAATTTCACCGGCCTCCACATGGAAACTCACACCATGCAGAACGTGGCTTTTGCCGTAGTAGGCGTGCAGGTTGTCGATGGTAAGTAGTGTTGACATCAGTGCCCTCCTTGGGCGTCGGCAATGTGCGAACCGAGGTACGCTTCTTGCACTTTGGCATTGGCGCGCACGGCGTCGGGTGTGTCAAACGCCAGCACCTCACCATACACCACCACCGCTATTTTGTCGGCCAATCCAAACACCACGCCCATATCGTGCTCCACCGTCAGCAGGGTTTTGCCCACTGTCACGCTTTTGATCAAGTTGATGAACCGGCTGGTTTCCGATTTGCTCATGCCCGCAGTGGGTTCGTCCAGCAAAATCACATTCGCACCACCAGCGATGGTGATGCCGATCTCCAGCGCGCGCTGCTCGGCGTAAGTGAGGTTGATCGCCAGCACATCGCGCTTTTTGTCCAGCTTGATCATCTCCATCAGCGCATTGGCGCGGGCGTTGGCATCGTCCAGGTCGTTCAAAAACTTGAAGAAGGTGTACTTGTAGCCCAGACTCCACAGCACGCCGCAGCGCAGGTTTTCAAATACGCTAAGTTTAGGGAAAATATTGGTAATTTGGAAACTGCGTGACAAGCCCATGCGGTTGATCTCAAACGGCTTTTTGCCATTCAGGCGCGCGCCGTTCAGCAGCACCTCGCCCGAGGTAGGTTCGAAGCGACCGCTGATCAAGTTAAACAGCGTCGACTTGCCCGCACCGTTCGGCCCGATGATCGCTATGCGCTCACCCGCATTAACAGCCAAGTTAACACCGCGAATAATCTCGGTTTTACCAAAGCTCTTGCGCAAATCTTTAAGTTCTAACGCGTAGGTGTGCGCGCCAACGTTTGCGGCTTGTGTGGCTGCGCTCTTCATAGCAATGCCTCCCTGCGCTTTATTTCTTTTTCAATGTCCTGCTGTATCTCGCCCCATTGGTACAAGAAATGCCTACGGCACAACTCAAACAAACCGAGCCCGGTGAGCAGCACAAAGCCTGCGCCAAACCAGCTGTTCAAACCCTTCGCATCCAGCGGCATGCCCATAAACACCATGTCGGAGCCGAGCGCGGCATTGAGCTGCAAGTGGTAAACCATCTCAATCATGGCTGCCGCACCGAGTAAGGCCACCAAGGCCGTGACCGCCAGGGCCAAATAGCTGACCCACAGCTTGCGCAAAAATCCAAACGCAGCCACCCGCAAATTCATCATGATGAGCGAGGCCACGCCACCGGGCGCGTAGATCACCATAAACAGGAAAATCAAGCCCAGGTAAAGCAGCCAGGCCTTCGTCAACTCTGAGAGCAGCACGAAGGCCAGCACCATCATGATGGCACCGATGATGGGGCCAAAGAAGAAGGTTGCGCCGCCCAAGAAGGTGAACAGCAGGTAAGCACCCGACCTGTCACCACGCACCACTTCGGAGGTGACGATCTCAAAGTTCAGTGCAGCCAAACCACCCGAAATGCCTGCGAAAAACCCGGCCGCGATGAA
The DNA here is from genome assembly GCA_043777795.1 of Polaromonas sp. Classification (GTDB taxonomy): domain Bacteria; phylum Pseudomonadota; class Gammaproteobacteria; order Burkholderiales; family Burkholderiaceae_C; genus JAAFIP01. Next base: position 4,848 of record JAYWHJ010000189.1, read on the forward strand.
GGCTAGGTAACGCACCTTCTGTGTGTCATAGCCCACAAATTCCACCCGCTCCGGGTTGTCCCGCACAGCATTGAGCATACGGCCAAGCGGCGTACGCGTGAAGGCAAACATCAAGGCGGTGCAGATAAAGGTGTAAATCGCGATCAGGTAATACAGCTGGATTTGCGGCCCAAAGGTAATGCCCAATGGTTTAGTGCCTGCCACCCGGTTACCACTGACACCGCCTTCACCGCCAAAAAACTCAGGGAACATCAAAGACATGGCAAATACCAGTTCGCCTACTCCCAAGGTGATCATGGCAAATGGGGTACCAGCCTTTTTGGTGGTCACATATCCCATTACAAAGGCCACTAATAGGCCAGTGAGACCCCCTACGATGGGGATCAAACTCACGGGCAAGGGGAGCTTACCCGCAGTCACCATGTTGAGCGCGTGGATAGCCAAAAACGAGCCCATGCCCGAGTACACCGCATGCCCAAAGCTGAGCATGCCGCCCTGCCCTAAAAGCATGTTGTAGCTCAGGCAGACAATGATGGCGATGCCCATCTGGCTGAGCATGGTGTGGCTCAGGCTGGAGGTAAACAGCATGGGCGCTACCAGCAGCAGCAGAGCAAACAGGCTCCAGATGACCCAACGGCCAATGTTCAAAGGCTTAAATTCGTGAAATGTTTTTTGCATGGCTTAGCCTTCCCGTTTGCCTAACAAGCCTCGGGGCCGGAAAATCAAAATCAACACCAAAAACAGGTAGGGCATGATGGGCGCAACTTGGCTGATTTTCAGCTTCCACAGCGGATAGCCAAAGGTCTCTGGCGTGACGGTGACGCCAATTTGTTGCAATCCGCCCATGAACGAGGAGTCAATGCCCACTGCGAAGGTTTGCACCACACCAATCAGCAGCGATGCGACAAACGCACCCGACAGCGAGCCCATCCCGCCCACCACGACCACGACGAAGATGACCGAACCCACGGTAGTGGCCATGCCCGGCTCGGTGACAAATGCGTTACCGCCAATCACACCCGCCAAACCGGCCAAAGCAGCCCCGCCGCCAAACACCAGCATGAACACGCGCGGAACATTGTGACCCAGCGCTTGCACGGCATCGGGGTGGGTGAGCGCGGCCTGGATCACCAAGCCAATGCGCGTGCGCGTGAGCAACAACCACACCGCCACCAGCATCACCAAAGCGACGCCCATCATGAACGCGCGGTATTTGGGGAACTGCGTACCAAACACCGTGAACAAAGGCCCGTCCAACTCCAAAGGCACGCGGTAGTCCACCGAGCTGCGGCCCCACACCAGCTGCACAAGCTCCAAGATGATGTAGCTCAAGCCGAAGGTAATGAGCAACTCGGGCACATGGCCAAAATGGTGCACCTTGCGCAAGCAGTACTTCTCAAACCCGGCCCCCATCAAGCCCACCAGCAACGGTGCAATGACCAAGGCAGGCCAAAACCCGAGAAACAAAGTGACGCTGTACGCAAAGTACGCGCCCAGCATGTAAAACGAGGCGTGCGCAAAATTGAGCACGCCCATCATGCTGAAAATCAGCGTCAAGCCCGAGCTGAGCATGAACAGCAGCAGCCCATAGCTGATGCCGTTGAGCAATGAGATGGTGAAAAACTCCATATGCGGATCTTTTCCAAAAATAAAACCAAAACCAATTTGTAGCAAAAAAAGCCGGGCGAACCCGGCTTTGTAGTGTCACCCAATGCGCGAAAAAAAGCGCGCTAGCAACATGGGTGTAGACCGTAAATTAAGCGGGTCGCTTCATCTGGCAGCTGGTAGGCGTGCTGGACACATACGGATCCATCTGCTTGATCGGCACAAATGTATAGCCTGTGTTTTCTACGCTGTAGGGATTTTTGGCATCAACTTTTTGCCACTTGGTAACGTACATTGTCTGCTGCAACTGGTGGTCGCTTTTGCGCATTTGCACTTCACCGGCAAAGCTTGGCACCGACAAACCCTCCATTGCAGCCGCTACCTTGGTAGGGTTGGTCGACTTGGCTTTGGCAATCGCAGCACCCATCAGATTGACACCGTTGAAGGTAGCCAAGGTGTAGTAGTCGTCATTGAATTTTTTCTTGAATTCAGCAGCCATCGCACCAATTTCACCGGTGTGGTTAGCGTGACCGTAAGCCACGACATACACCTCGCTGTCGCCACCAGCAGCCAAGGCCGTAGGCGTACCTGTCACCTGCGCGTAGTAGGTGTACATTGGCAATTTCAGGCCAGCGTCGTTCAATGCTTTGACAAACAGGGTCAGGTCAGCACCCCAATTGCCGGTGACGATGGTGTCCGCGCCCGACTGCTTGATCTTGGCTACATACGGGGCAAAGTCTTTGACTTGGCCAATGGGGTGCAGGTCTTCGCCGACAATTTTCACGTCTGGACGTTTGCGGGCAATGCCTTCTTTAAAGAATTTGGCTACTTGCTGGCCGTGTGAGTAGTTTTGATTCAGCAAATAGACATTTTTAACCTTGGGCTGGTCTTTCATGAAAGCGGTGAGCGCCTCCATTTTCATGGTCGTATCTGCATCCAAACGGAAGTGCCAGTAGTCACACTTCTCGTTGGTGAGCGCTGGGTCTACGGCAGCGTAGTTCAGGAACATCACCTCTTTGCCGGGGTTGCGCTCATTGTGCTTGGCGACCGCGTCAGACAATGCAAGCGCTGCGCCAGAACCGTTGCCCTGCGTGATGTAGCGAAAGCCTTTATCGATAGCGGCCTTGAGAGAGTTCAGACTTTCTTGCGGTGAGCCTTTGTTGTCGAAACCTTCAACCTCAAACTTCACACCCGCTGCGTTTTTGGCACCGCTGAAGCGCTCGGCAACAAACTGCCAGCTCTTGAGCTGGTTTTGACCCACGTTGGCAAACGGGCCGGACAGCGGGTCGATAAATGCAATCTTGACGGTCTCGCCTTTTTGGGCAAATGCGCCTGTTGCGCATGCAAATACAGCGCAAGCAGCTACTATTTTCATAGCGAATTTCATGAACAGCTCCAAGTGGTTAACAACAGGCTACAGCGTACTAGACAATGGCAAGCAATCCCCTAGGGGATTGCCCGTAATCCCTACGCTTTTTGCGACAACCGGAACTTAAGTAGGCAACTTGTAATCTTTGAGTTGTTCACGCAGGCGCGTCTTGAGCATTTTGCCGGTAGCACCCAGCGGAATGGCATCGACAAACACCACGTCATCCGGTATCTGCCACTTGGCGGTTTTACCGTCGTAGAACTTGATCAGCTCGTCGCGGCTCACATCCACACCGGGCCGCTTGACCACGGCGACGATGGGCCGCTCGTCCCACTTGGGGTGCGACATGCCTACGCAGGCGGCCATCAATACCGCCGGGTGGGCCATGGCGATGTTTTCTATCTCAATTGAGCTGATCCATTCGCCGCCCGATTTGATCACGTCTTTGCTGCGGTCGGTGATCTGCATAAAGCCGTCGGCATCGATGGTGGCCACGTCGCCGGTGGGGAACCAGCCCACGCCGTGCTCGTCAACCACCAATGGGTTACCACCCTCGCCTTTGAAGTATTCGCGCACGATCCACGGACCTTTAACCAGCAGGTCGCCGTAGGCCTTACCATCGTTTGGCAGCGTTTGTCCGTCTTCACCCACGATCTTCATGTCCACGCCAAAAATGGCACGGCCTTGCTTGAGGCGGATTTTCATCTGCTGGTCTTTAGGCAAATCCAAGTGCTTGTTCTTCAGGGTGCACATGGTGCCCAGTGGCGACATCTCGGTCATGCCCCAGGCGTGCAGCACTTCTACACCGTAGTCCTCTTGAAAGGCGTGGATCATGGCCGGCGGGCAGGCGCTGCCGCCAATCACTGTGCGCTTGAGCGCGCTGAACTTGAGGCCTGCAGGTTTCATATGGCCCAGCAGCATCTGCCACACAGTAGGCACACCAGCGGCAAAGTTGACTTTCTCACTCTCCATCAGCTCGTAAATAGACTTGCCGTCCAGCGCCGGGCCGGGGAACACCAGCTTGCAGCCGGTCAGCGCCGCGCTGTACGGAATGCCCCATGCGTTCACATGGAACATCGGCAC
>JAYWHJ010000190.1:0-3188 GCA_043777795.1 Polaromonas sp.
CTTCTTGGAACAGGCTGCCATTGGCCAGTGTGAAGATGTTGAGCACGGCTCACTCCAAACAAGGGGGGTTGTGTGGGGCGAGCGGTTGAGCGAACAACCTGCGCCCGCACCGGGGCAAAAAAAGCGAGGTTTGCTTCCATGCGGCCGATGCGATGCAGCTAGTGGCTTTGGCCATATGCTGCGATAGACAAGGGTCACTGGAAGCTACCAACTGGGGTACGTTTCCAAGAGAGGACTCCGGTGTTGAGAAGCCCCGATTATCCCTGCTAATACCGCCTGCGCCTAGATTCTAGGCGTTGAAAAATTCGAGAAGCTGGGATTTTTGCGCATAGGCATCCCGTTGGCCCATGTCTATCAAGGCATTCACAAAGCCTGGCTCGAACAGCAAATAGCTAGCCAGCGCGGCCGCGCCCGAGCCTGAGGGCGCGCCGTTACTTGCGCGCTGAGCACCCGCAGGACCCAATGCACCGAGGCCCGCCAGAGCGTTGCGCGCTGATGCAGGCAGCTCACCTACATGGCGCAGGGCAATGTCGTCCAACGACTCGCTGGGCTGCAGGCTCATCACGTTCACGCTGCGGTAAGACATGACGGCAGCCACCTCGCGCGGCAGCTGCTTGAGGGTGTCGTTCATGCGCTGGGCCTGCTCTACGTCACCGTGCAAAGTGTCGTGGAACACGCTGGCCATGGCGTGGCCCAAAATACCGCCGACACCCGGTGACTGGGCCTTGGATCCGGCCATCGCGCTGCCGCCAAAGCTGCTGCGCTGGGGTTGGCCCACACCGATGGCCAACACCTTGTGCGCGCCCAAGTGCATGGCAGGCGATAGCGGTGAGGTTTGCCGCATCGAGCCATCGCCAAAAAACTCGCGCCCGCTGTCCACCCACAGCGGCGTGGCCGGGAAGATCAGCGGAATCGCGCTGGAGGCCATCAAGTGCTCGATGGTGATGGGGCCGATATCGGCGCGCCGGCCTGGGCGCACCCACGGTTTTTCGCGGTCATTGCGGGCGGTGTGGCAAAAAGTCCAGTGCACTCCGGTGGTGTAGCTGGACGCAGTGACTGCCAGTGCATACAAGACCTTTTGCGCCAAGGCTTGGTCAATACCGTCCAACGCTATGGCTTTGTGCAAGGTGTCCACCAGAGGCGTGTTGTTCAGCAGCGCGCCATGCCCGCGCACTTGCTTGGACAGGCTCCAGGCGGCGGCTATTTTGGACCAACGCACCCAGGGCGATACCTCCAGTTGGTAGACCTGGTGCGAGCGCAAGCCGCGCCAAAATTGCGCCAGCGCGTCCATCGCAGCCAAGCCATCGGTCGCCCGAGCGGCTAAGAAACTGGCGTTCAGGGCACCCGCCGAGGTGCCCAACAAGATCTGAAAGGGGAAAGAGCCCGGGCCAGCGGCGGCCTGGCTGGTCGAACTGAGCGGCGAATGGCTGCCTGCAGCGCTTAAGGTGGCCGGGTTGCCTGCAGCCACTGCGCCACGCTCGGACAACGCCACCGGGTGTTGCAGACGCAGCATGTCGGCCAGCGCTTGCAGCACGCCCGCTTGGTAGGCCGTGCGCGCGCCGCCGCCCATCAGCACCAAAGCCACGCGGGGGTGGCTAGGGCGGGTTAATCCGGCGTTGATCAACGTGGAGAGCGTCATTTCAGTTAAAGTGCCTTGTTAACTTCTAAGATTACATGACAACAGCGCTGACCCCCAAGCGCGAGCTGTGGCTATTGGTCACACTTGCGGGTATCCAATGTACCCATATTGTGGACTTCATGGTGATGATGCCACTGGGGCCGCAGTTCACCAAGCTTTTTAACATCAGCGACGCGCAGTTTGGTCTGCTGGTCTCGGCCTACACTTTTGCCGCCGGGGCCTCTGGGCTGCTGGCCTCGCTGTATGTGGACCGCTTTAGCCGCAAAAAACTGCTGCTCACTTTGTACGTGTTGTTTGGCTTGGCCACCGCTGCCTGCGGCCTGGCACCTACCTACGACAGCCTGATGGCGGCGCGCATTGCAGCGGGCGCGTTTGGTGGCGTGCTGTCTGCACTGTCCCAAACCATTGTGGCGGACGTGATTCCGTTTGAGCGGCGCGGCCGGGCCATGGCGTTGGTGATGTCGTCCTTCTCAGCGGCTACTGTGGCCGGTGTACCACTGAGTTTATTTTTAGCCGCGCATTGGGGCTGGCACGCACCGTTTTTTGCCATCGCCATCGTCTGCGCTTTGCTCGCCGCGATGGCCTGGCGTACCCTGCCACCATTGAGCGCGCATTTGCAGCTGGTGCCCACATCGCCGATCAGCAACATCGGCAAGGTGCTGTCCGACCCCAACCATCTCAAGGCGTTTGCTTTCTCGGGTTTGCTGATGTTTGCGGGCTTTACGGTCATCCCCTACATCACCATCTACATCACCACCAACGGTGGCCTTAAAGCCACCGAAATTCCCTACATCTACCTGTGCGGCGGTGCGGCCACTTTGCTCACCGCGCGCTGGGTTGGCCGCCTGACCGATAAGCTGGGTAAACCGCAAATGTTCAGCCGGGCCGCCGCGCTCGCCATGGCACCTATCTTGCTCATGACAATAAGCGCACCATGGGGACTGTGGGGCATGCTGGCGGTCTCAACGGTGTTTTTTGTCTGCATGAGCAGCCGCATGATTCCTGGCATGGCCATCATTGCATCGGCGGGCAATCCGCAGCTGCGCGGTACCTTCATGGCGCTCAATTCGTCGGTCCAATCGGCTGCCATGGGGCTGGCCGCTTTTATCGGTGGCTTGATCATCAGCCGCGATGCACAGGGCATGGTGCAACACTACTGGGGCAACGCATTGGTGGGCATTGTGGCCACCTTGATCAGCCTGTGGCTGGTGGGCAAAATTTTCTTGTATGGCGCGCCAGCGGCAGCCGCCGTTACCCTTGAGAAAAAATAAGTTTCTCGCCCATAAACCTATATAAATCAGGCATCTACACGTAAAACCTGCCGTAAAACCTGCGTTTTGTTGCAATGCAAGATTGCGCAGCCCAGGCTTTCAAGGCATAGTGAACCCAAGAGCGAAAAATGACGAGTTTGAGGTGTTTAGGTGTTTTGGATTGCGCGTCAACGCAATTTGAAACTTTTGTGCAACGAGAGCATTTAGGAGGCTCCCTATGAACTTGACGATCAGTGGTCACCATCTTGAAGTAACCCCCGCCCTGCGATCTTATGTAA
>JAYWHJ010000191.1:0-3185 GCA_043777795.1 Polaromonas sp.
GTTAGCGCGATTTTTTTGGCGCTAGAGCACGATTTGGCTTAAAAACTGCCTTGCGAAAGCACAAAAAAAAGCAGCCTGCTGCGGCTGCTCTTTCAGGATGCCTCGCTGCAAAACACAGCGTGGGCTTATTTTAACCTTGACGCGTTTTCGTTACTTTTTCTTGGCCTTCATGGCGGCAGTCCACTTGGTGGCAAACGCGCTCATGTCATTCATCCTGCGCAGCAGATCAGCACCGCTGGAGGTCGCTATATAGCCGTTGTCACCATGGGTGATCAGGTTGGCGGCGCGCATTTCTTTCAGACGCGTGTTCAAGGTGTTTGGAGTGATGCCGCCCACGCTGTCTTGCAGCAAGCGAAAGGTTTGCGGGTGGCCGTCTTTGAGGGCCCACAACACGCGAATAGCGTAACGCGACTCTAGCAAGTCGAACAGTTGATTGACGGCAGCATTGTCCTTGGTGCTCATGGGGGGCTTCTCCTAAACGAGGGTTGATGTTGTGCAAGAGGTTTTGTCTCGAACTGATTGAAATATAACGCATTTTTGAAAAAACGCTACAAGTTTCATAGCTGCTAGCACGATATTTATGGTCGCAAACCCCTATTTTGTTGTAGTTTTGCTGCACTTTTTGCACCTCAGGGTGGCGCACAGCCTAGCTTCAGGCAGATGGAAGGTAAATTTTTTGCAGCAAGCGCATCAGGGTTTTGCGCTCGGCTTTGCTCAGACGGGCGCTGGCATCCAGCTCTAGCGACTGTGCGGTAAGCTCTGCCTCGCGCATCAGTTTTTCCCCTGCCTGGGTCAGTTGCAGGGCGACTGCGCGTTTATCACTGGGGTGGGGTTGGCGCTCTACCAGCTCGCGCTTTTCCAGTTGGGCCAGCATGCCTACAAAATTGGGCGGCAAGATGCCCAAGGTGGCGCAGAGCTGGCGCGAGGTCACGCCAGGGTTGTGTCCGATGACGGACAACACCGAAAAATCGACTGGCCTTAGCGCATACACCGCCATGCGCTGAAAAAAAACATCAATGATGGTCAGGGCCGCGCGTCGGGCGTTGTAGCCTAGCAAGGTCTCTAGATAACTGGTGTCAACCACTTCAACAGCAGGCAGAACGGTCGGTGTGGTTTTGGTAGTTTGTTTCACGGCGGCTTGCAATTGAAATTGCTGGCATCTTCTGGGTCACCGGTTCGATTGTAGTGTGCGTAGGCTGGGTAGGCGCACAGTGGGTGGGAGCGCTGGGGGGAGGACCGCAGAGCCTTTGGCAGTGATGCGCCGCGGTGTGGTGCCTTTTTCTACCTGCTCCACCAGCGTTTGTAAGCCATCCCACATGTCGGTGGCAGTCAATCGACTCACTGCGCGAAAACATGAGGTTAGTCAGGCCATGGGCGATCAGCAACTTGCCATTGCGGGCTTTAAACCCCGTCAGTTGCATATCGCCCGTAGTGTTGAATATCCATGCATGTGCGTCCATGCGGGCAGGATCTTGGTCAAAGTTGAAGCCCAGGTTGGTCAAACTGAGGTCAGGCTGGGTAACGCAATAGCCTTGCGAGGCATCTTGCATCAAAAACACGTGGCGCGAGTTTGCTAGCGCCGTAGTGGATGTAGCCAGCTTCCATGTAAGCCATTCGTTTCGCGGGTGGCCAACGCCGGGATGCAGCGGCCAGCTAGAGTACAGGTTTTTATCACTGGAGTCTTTGGTGCCACTGAAGACTTTTTTCAGTGCGCTGACTTCAAGCGCAGACAGGCAATACGCTTGCTGGCAAACACGATAGCGCCTAAGTCAGCCACAACCCCCACAAGCTAGGTAGGTCCAGGCATGCGCTGCACGCTTACTGGGTGGGCAACCTGCGTTTGGTGCTTGACGAGGTGGTCTCACTCGGCAAAGAGCATGGCGCGGGCATTGCCCGGCCGGGCTAAATGGGCGTGCTGGGCAAACCTGAGTCCCAGCAGCGCCCAGCCCTGGTGCAGGGCGACTACAGCTTTGGCAACGGGGTCCTTCATTGCCCAGCTGGAGTCGCGCGGCCAGCCCTATTTGTTCAAGCTGCGCCAGACGGCGGGCGTCAAGAAATTCCTCGCCCGCCGGTTCGCCCGGGATGACAGGAGCACACCTGGCCCGAGCGATCAGGGCTACAGCGCCGTGCAGGACACGCTCGAGCTGTCGGGCAGGGACCAACACCTTAGGGTGATCACGGTGTGGAGCGTGCTGTCAAGCATGCGCGGCAGACCATGCTGTACCTCAGGCCGATGCATGCAGCTACCGCCAAGCTGATAGCGTTGATCACCAATATCCGTGAGGCCTTGGGCCACGTCAGGGCAGTTGCGCAGCAGTTGCAGGCTACCGGCAGGTGGGCGGCGTTCCTGAACTATGTGGTGGCCAGAATCACCCGCCCTTTGCCGCCATGGATACCCTTTGCGCAACTTATGGGTGCTAGGTAACTGCCGGATTTAGGGCAACGCCGATGCAGCGGCGGGTTTGAGCTGGGCAACGCTACCCAGGCTGTGGGACGCGGTGCCCGGCAGTGAGCCGCAAGCGACCAGTGCGCCGAGTGCTGCAAAACATGCGGCGCTTTGAAGGGTTGTTTTTGTACGCCGCATTGTTTGTCTCCAGGTTAAGGTTGCGCTATCAAGACTCGGCGGTAAAGCCAATCTTCTTGATCAATGGGCCCCAGCGGTCAAACTCCAGCTTCATGCTGCGTGCCTGCTCTTGTGGCGTGGTGGCGTAGGGGATTAGGCCAACGGCGTTGAAGGAATCAGTCACACTTTTGTCTTTGAGGGCTGCGTTGATCGCGTCGTTGCAGGCTTGCACTAGGTTGGTGGGCATTTTGGCAGGGCCAACAAAACCAAACCACTCTTCGACACTCAGGTCGGGCATGCCTTGCTCGGCAAAGGTGGACACATCGGGCACAAAAGGCGAGCGGGTTTTGCCGCTGGTGGCCAAGATGCGCAGCTTGCCGGCCTTGTGATTGGCAATCATGTCTCCGTGCGGGCAGACCATGGCGGCAATCTGGCCGCCCACCACGTCGGTCACGCCAGGCACGGAGCCACGGTAGGCTACGTGCTGTAGTTCCACACCACTGTTGATGCCCAATAGCGCGCCAATAAAGTGCGGCGTGGAGCCTGCAGCAGGTGAGCCATAGCTGGCTTCTTTAGGATTTGCCTTGGCCCATTCCATGAACTGCTTTATATTGGTTATGTT
>JAYWHJ010000192.1:0-3184 GCA_043777795.1 Polaromonas sp.
GTAATCAGTGCGGGTACCACAGTGCCATCGGCGTTGTTTTGCACTCCTCCAAGCTTCGCGCTCAGCACAGTCGCACCAGTCACCGGATCGCGAGCATGGCTGATGGATTCGATGATCGCGTCAACACCTGTGCCATCATAGTTGTATGCCGATTTGATGGGGTCAAATCTGCTGGTATCGGAGATGCCAGCTGCACCCAGCGCGTTTTTGACCGAGGCCACCAAGTCGGCTTTGGCTTTGGCTAATTTGGTGATGTCTACTTTAGAGCCGTCCAACAGCTTATCGGTGCCAGCTACCCCTGCGGCCAGCACGTCGGAGGTGATTTTGTCTGTCAGGGGGTTGATGTTAGCGCGAATCGTTTTGCCGCTGGCGGCGACTTCATTGGTCACGCTGCTCAGAGTGCTACCGTCTACGCCAATCACGCGAAGCACTAGCGGCGCGGTAAACACGCTGGTTTTGTATTTAAGCAAAAATCTGCCGTTGTTGTCGGTCAGGCCAGTGACAAAGTTGCCTTTGGCGTCTGTCAGGGTAACGACCACTTTTTTTAGCGGGGCGCCGTCGCCAGCCGAGCCATCGGCACCGCCGTCACCGGCGCTGTCCCCGCCCACACCAGCGGATTCAACCGCCGTGGCATTCAGATCGATAGCGGCAATTGGTGCCAAAGGGTCGACCACATCGGGGGACGGTGCTGAAGTAATGGGGCCGGGCGCAGTCGTGGCCCCGCCACCGCCGCCGCAGGCGCTGAGGGTTGCAGCACATGCGAATGCGAAGGCGAGACTAATGCGGCTAGCGGGGTACGGTGTACTGGATGCAAGTGCCAGCTTAGGCAGTTGCGCAGACCTGGAATCAGGTGTGAAAGTGGGCGCCAATTCGAACTCCTAGTGGGTAAATTTAAATCACTTTTCTATGCAAAATTTACTATATTCTGCAATTTGTTACCCGTCAATCCCCAGAATGTATCTTGACAAAAATTAAATCAACCGCATCAAAAAGCGCGGCAAATGCAAATGGATGATGGCAACTGCTGGAGCCTTATGCTTGCGCCGGTCTAACCTCACAGTCGAGGGGCATGCTGGTCGGTGGCGAAAGGAGCACTGAGATAGCCTCTGAATCGCGCCCGTCCGCCGCGCACTGGCTCGGCCGTCAGCCGATACGCGGGAAAGCGCTGCACAAAGCGGCCAACGGCGATGCGCCCTTCCAGCCGCGCGAGGCTGAGCCCTGCGCATTGGTGAATGCCGAAACCGAAGGCCAAATGTTTGTTGTTTTGACGTTCGAGGTTCAAAACATCGGGCTGCTTAAACACAGCCGGGTCGCGGTTAGCGGCGGCGATGCACAGGGTGATAAGGCTGCCAGCGGGCAGGTCTGTGCTGCCTACCCTGCATGGCAGCAGGGTGCGGCGATTGCCCAACTGGTTGCTCGGTTCAAAACGCAGGAATTCGTCCACACTGGTAGTCAAATAGGCCTCTAGCGCAATAGAATGTTGCGGGAGCTGCTTCGAATTTAATAGTAACTTGTGCAGTTGCTCGGGCCAGTCTTGCAGCGTTACCAGCGTGTTGCCAATCAAGTTGGTGGTGGTTTCGTGCCCCGCGTTAAGGATGAAGATGCAGTTGTGCAGCAGCTCTTGCTCGCTCAGTTGCTCGGCGCTGCCTTCGCCCTGGATCAAGCGGGTCAGCACGTCATGCTCGGGGTTGCCCGGGCTGCGGCGGCGCTGGGCGATGAGGCCTTTGAGGTAGTCGCCAAACTGGGTCACGGCTTGATTGCCGCGCGCCTCTTGCTCCGGGCTGAGCTTGGGCTCCAGCGCACCCAGGATGGCAAGTGACCAGGCGCGCAGCGGCGCGCGGTCTGCGTGCGGGATGTTCAGCAGGTTACCTATCACTTCAATAGGGATGGCGCTGGCAAAGTCTTCGATCAAGTCGCCACCGCCTTGGGCGGCGATACGGTCTAACAAGCCGTCTACCAGCGAGACCAAACTGCCCTCCATCTCGGCGATGGCGCGGCGGGTGAGTGCGCCCATGATGAGCTTGCGCACCCGCGTGTGCAGCGGTGGGTCGTTGAAGACCAAACTGGTGGTGTGGTGCGCCAGCAGAGGTGCACCGACGCCGTACTTTGGGGTGAACTCTGCCACCTTGTCCGAGCTGAAGGTCTGCGCATCGCGGTACACGGCCAGCAGATCGGCATAGCGGGTCATGAAGTACGACCCATCGGGCATGCGCTTGACGGGCTCGCTCTCGCGCAGGGCGGCGTACACCGGATAGGGGTCGGCCAAAAAGTCGGCTGGCAGGGCGCGCAGATCAAAGCTGGCAGCGATATCGCGGGCGCGTTGGGGGGACATGGTGTGGGCAGCCATCGGCGGTGTCATTTAGTTATGGTTGTGCACTATAAAAATAATAGCTGGTTGCGCACTAATCCATTGGTTTCGAGCCTCAAAAGCTTTTGAATAGTCGTTGCAGGCACCAAATCCAATGTAAAGCACAGTCTCAGGCGGGTTGCCTTGCGGCACCCTGCAGATCAACGCATTGATCTACGCATCAGATTTATAGGACGTGGCCTAAATTCTCTTTAGATGTAAACGAAAATATGTGCCGTTTACAATTCTAACTAACACTGCTGGATTTTGCTAGTTGGTTAAACAACTGAGTTAATGGAATATGTACAAAGCTACTGTCAGTAAACTTTTTGAATTTGTGTTGGCTATGCTGATGTTTGCGGCACCGCTTTTTAGCAGTGCACAAACACCCGTAGCGACCGCAATCATTGCGGACACCGTAGATGGTGGTGGCTCTAGCGGGGCAACGTTTTACATAGTCACTGCAATTGACGGCGTCGAGGTGAGGTTGACTGCCTTGAGAGAGAGCGTAGGGGCAAGCTATGGGCAGGGATCCAATATGGTCGTGCGTCAAGTTGAACGTGCAGTACCGGCAGGTAAGGTCGCGCTAAAACTGAGAGCTGTACAAGCCCAAGCCGCTCCAATATCCTCTATATTTCGATCCATTTTTTCAGGAGGAAATCTTGAAGCCGAGGGCACCGTTACGGTGGAGCTTAGCGCTAACAAACGATATAGAGTGAAGGGGTTGCTAGATGCGCTAAAGCGCGAGGTTTGGATCGAGGATGAGCAGGGTGCAGAAGTTTCAGGTAGCAGAGTTGCTGCCAGTGTGGATCAGGAAGTATTAAAGGCGATGGAGGG
>JAYWHJ010000193.1:0-3179 GCA_043777795.1 Polaromonas sp.
CTGGGTTAAAGCAGCGTGGGCCTCTTGCAGGCTGTGTTCAATATGTGTGCGCATGGATAGTTTTCAGGATAGTCCGCCGTAGGGCCGGTTGGGTGGCGCATAGAGCATCTCGATATGCGGGCTTTTCATGGCCATCCACGGGGTAAACCAGTCTACCCGCAATGTACTGGCAATGTCGTCCAAAATGATGCCACTGGCTTGCCGCACAGCACACCATACCAGCTCTGAGCAATAAAACAGCTCGTTACTCGCAAAGCCCCACGGGAGAAAGCGGTAGGCTTTGCCTATGTGGCCGCGGGCAAAGTCCACCGTCGCTTGTGCCTGGATGGCACTGAGCATTTTGACGCGGCCATGCCATACGTGGGAGGTGGTGTGGTCGCTGTCGCTGAGCCAGGCGGCGTAGGTTTGGACGGCTACCCCCGGCTGATTCGTTGGGACGGGTAGGCCATCGATGCGGGGCTGGTGGCGGCTGGGCGTAGCGTCGATCACCCAAGGCTGGCCTTGGACCATGTGGATGATGCCTATGTGCCCCACCCAGATGTCAGCAGACCAAGGGTCGGGCTGCCAGCTGGCAATCTCCTGCCGCTGCTGCGGGCTCAAGCCGGGCTGCTGCAGCGCTGCTTGCGCGCTGGCCTGCACTGTGGCTAGCACTTGCTGCGCGGGATGAGCGTCGGAAAAAGCGATGAATTGGTCGTCACGCTTGACCCACACCAGATCGCCAGTGCGAAATAGCTGCGGATGCGGCCGATAAAGTGTGGTGTCCGGCATAGGGTCTCGTGGGTGAAATGGTGATGCGGTGGTGTCGATGTGATGCGTTCTACGTCAGCCGCACACTGGGCCAGAGCGATTTGACCAGTACCTCTTGCATGCTGTCTTCAAGGTAGGCGTTATCGCCCAGCAGTGGCAGCACATCCGGGGCCGCATTGGCCAGCGCCAACCAATCAGGTTGCGACGGGTGGACCAGGAAATAGTTGCGGGAGCAAAAGGCTACTTTCATGGCTTGAATACATCTAATTTAAGGCTGTAGCACTTTAAATTGTTGCGGGGGCAGCTATTTTTGTAATAGCTTTTCAGTTGTATCTAGTGCCATCAACTCAAGCTCGATACGTGTGCCGGGCTGGGCTGCCGGCTGCGCAGTAGCCGGGGCCGGGGCCGGCGTGATGCGCAGTTGCGCGCCCAGTGCATGGGCGCGGGCACGCAGATTGTCCATGCCCCGACCGCCCTCGCGCGAGCCTGCACCTATTCCACATCCATTGTCTGTGACGCTGAGCAGTACGCTCGCAGTGGGTTCGACCGACCAGGTACGCACCTCCACATGGCTGGCACCAGAGTGCTTGATGATGTTGGCAAACACCTCCTGCAAAAAGCGAAACAAGTGCATCACCCCCAGCGCCTCCAAGGGCTGGCCGTGCACCGCAATGGGCGGTACCTCCTGCACCTCCCAATCGAGCTCTATCCCTGCGGCCTCCAGCGCTGGCGCAATGCGCCTGCGCAAGGTGCCCAAGATGGCGGGCAGGTCGCCTTCCATGGGCTCCAGAGAGTCCAGCGTCATGCGCAGCTCTTGCAGCGCGTGGTGCAGCATGCCGGTGATAGCTTGCGGGTCTAGCACCGCCTGGCCGCGCACCAGGTTGAGCGTTTGCACCAATTGGCTGCCCAGGCCGTCGTGCATGTCGCGCGTAAGGCGCTGGCGCTCGCCCTCCAGCACCTCGCGCCGCTCGGACTCACGCAGTTGTTCAAAGGCTGCGACCAACTGGGTTTCTTTTTGCGCCACGCGCAGCCCGAGCTCTTGGTTAAGCTGGCCAATTTGCTGCACGTAATTCAGGGTGCGTTGCATCAAAATCCAGGTTAACGTCAGCATAAACACCAGGCTGCCCAGGGTCATCCAACGAATGTCGCCGTCTCCGGGCATGCCCATTTGCACGACCGCAAAGTCGCGCGCGCCGGTGATGATGGTGACCACTGCGGCCACCAGTACCAGGCGCTGGTTGGCATCCAGGCCTTTGCGGGCATGCAAAAACATCAGTGACAACGTGGTGACCGAGAGTGCGAGGAGGATGCCCGTCCAGATCCGGTAAAGCGCGTAATTTCCTGTGAAGGTGGTAATGCCCAGCCACACCGGCCCGATCCACAAAAATGCCAGGACTAGCTTGCGGGTCCAGTTGTGTCGAAAACCAAAAACCTCCCACAAAAACAAAAATACGAATCCGCAATACAGCGTAAACGATAGCTTGTGCATGAAAAACCACAGCTCAAAGGGGATAGGCGGGTGTACCAAAGGTGTGAGCACCAGACGCAGCACCCACATGCCAAACGCCACTGCCAGCAGTCCAAAAGCACGCTCGCGGTTTTGCATCCACAACAAGCCCGCCAGCAGGGCCAAAAGCGCCGAGCAGCCCGCCACCATCCAGGTCACCAATATTTGCCATGTATGCACTTTGTTGTAGCGCGCTTCGATGGCCTCGCGGGGGCCCAGCAGTACGTTGGACAGACCGCTGTTGCGCAGCAACTGACCTTGCACTTCGATGCTGATACGGTTGGCCTCTGCGGGCTGCACCAAAAGAGCTGGAGGCAGTGCCACCCAATAGGGCGCCACACTGGTGTCCACATAGCCTGGGGCGAGCCAGTGCTCAGTAGCGATCACTTGGTCGTTGAGCAGCACCCTAAAACGCGCGCCCACTCTGGGCAGGTACAAGGCCAGCTCAGAGGGCTGGCTGTTGACCGAATACTGTGCGCTACGGCTCAGGCCCGCAGGCCACGCCAGGGTGTAGCGTGCGGTGCCTTTCCAAGGTGGTGTTTCTGCATCCCAAGAATGCGGCAACCTTACATTTTTAGGTGTTGCGGACGCAGTATTTTGCTGGGTCACCAACGCATCGGGTATCGCAAATGCCCCAGGTATTTGCGCTGGGCGCGATACCACTGCCAGCGCCACCAATACCAACCCCAAAAAGGCGCCCACCCAAGCCCAGGCGGGCGTTTGCATCAGCTTGCGCAGCACCGCCTGGATCAAACCAAGCCCCGTGCCTGGGCGATGCGCATGGCCTGCACGCGGGTGTGTACCGAGAGTTTTTTGTACAGATTTTTAATATGCCCGCCCACCGTATGGCCTGAGATGCCCAGCTTGCGGGCAATCTCCTTGTTCACATAGCCTTGCGCCACCAGTTTCAGTACATCGCTTTCAC
>JAYWHJ010000194.1:0-24311 GCA_043777795.1 Polaromonas sp.
GAGAAAAAAACCAGCTTGGTGCTCAAACTGCAAACCTTGGACGCTACTGGCGCCGTGCTAGAGCAAGCGGCCTTTTCCGAGCTGCAACTCGATGCGCCTGTGAAGATGGAAAAACTCATGCAGATGATGGCTGCCACCGACGGCTACAAAGTCGACCAAGCCGCCATCACTAAAACCACCGCTACGGCTGAGGGGTGGCTCATGAAATTGCCGGTGGCGGGTTTTAAATCACTGAGCTGCTATAAACGCGGTGCAAGCAGCGTGCAGGGCAATGCCAGCGTCAATGCCAGCAGCACCACCGCTTCGCAAAGCGACTCTACGTTTCAGTGGTTGTTCTCGGACGGCTTGGCCACGGTGTCACTCTTTGTAGAAGAGTTTGACAAAACGCGCCATACCCAAGAGGGCATGATTGCCAGCGGCGCTACACACACTCTGCTCAAACGCATGAACGAGTATTGGCTGACCGCGGTCGGCGAAGTACCGCCCCAAACGTTAAAGAGTTTCGCGCAAAGCCTAGAGCGCGTACGTTGATCTTGCAAGTTTTTTCTTACCGTTTTATTCAGTGTTTCACAGGAAATTTATGAATCGTTTTAGCCCTTCATCCTTCGGTATGTCCTATGTTTTTGCTGCCGTGCTGAGCGTCTGTGCTGTTGGCGCTGTGCTGCCCACTGCCGCAGTGGCACAAAGCGCGCCCAGTGTGCGCGGCTTACCTGATTTTGCCGATCTGGCCGAGGCTGCGAGCCCCAGCGTGGTGAACATCCGCACGCTAGAGAAATCCAAGGTCAGTGCAGCTAATCCAGGCGGCAGCGGTACGGACGAAGAAATGCAAGAGTTTTTCCGCCGCTTTTTTGGTGACCGTGTACCCCCTGGCGGGCCACGCTCAGCGCCTCGCCCCAGCCCCTCGCCCAGAGCGGAAGGTGAAGAGGTACCGCGTGGCGTAGGCTCGGGTTTTATCCTTTCGGCAGATGGTTTTATCATGACCAACGCCCACGTCGTCGAGGGCGCGGATGAAGTGCTCGTTACCCTTACCGACAAACGCGAATTCAAAGCCAAAATCATCGGTGCCGACAAGCGTACCGATGTTGCTGTAGTCAAAATTGAAGCCACCGGCCTGCCCGCCGTCAAGATTGGCGACGCCAGCAAAATTCGGGTAGGTGAATGGGTGATGGCTATTGGCTCTCCGTTCGGCTTGGAAAGCACCGTCACTGCTGGCATCGTCAGTGCCAAACAGCGCGATACCGGTGACTACCTGCCCTTCATCCAAACCGATGTGGCCATTAACCCTGGCAACTCCGGCGGCCCGCTCATCAATATGCGCGGCGAAGTGATCGGTATCAACAGCCAAATCTACTCGCGCTCCGGCGGCTTTCAGGGCATCTCGTTCGCCATTCCCATCGACGAGGCTACCCGCGTGAGCGAGCAGTTGCGCACCAGTGGCCGCGTGTCGCGCGGACGCATCGGCGTATCGATTGACAACGTCACCAAGGACATTGCGGAATCCATTGGTTTGGGCAAACCACAAGGCGCTCTGGTACGCAGCGTAGAGGCGGGTGCACCGGCAGAAAAAGCTGGTGTGGAAGCAGGCGACATCATCACCAAGTTTGACGGCAAGATCATTGAAAAATCCTCTGATTTACCCCGTTTGGTCGGTAGCGTAAAACCTGGCACCAAGAGCACAGTCACCGTGTTTCGCCGTGGTGCGGTGAAAGATTTGGCCGTCACAGTGGCCGAGGTTGAGCCAGAAAAACCAAAAGCTAAAGTTGTGACCAAAGCTGAAGAAACCCCGAAACCCAGTGGTGCGGGGCAAACGGTAGGATTGGCGGTAGCCGAGCTGACCGATGCGCAAAAGAAAGAGCTCAAACTCAAAGGCGGCGTGCGTGTCACCGCCGCCACGGAAAGCGCAGCCCGAGCGGGTCTGCGCGAGGGTGATGTCATCATTGCCGTGGCCAACGTCGAGGTCAACTCGGTGGCCGAATTTGATGCAGCCTTGGGCAAAGCCGATAAAGCCAAGCCGGTGAACGTGTTGTTCCGCCGTGGCGAGATGGCCCAATTTGCCCTGATCCGCCCTGCACGCTGAGCGACAGCCAGTTTTCTATCCCCAAAAAGGGCTGGCCGGCAACGGTCAGCCCTTTTTCATCGGCGATAATCCCTGCTTGGGGCCGTTAGCTCAGTTGGTTAGAGCAGAGGACTCATAATCCTTTGGTCCACAGTTCAAGTCTGTGACGGCCCACCATATTCTCTGGCTTTATGCCTAGTGCGCAGCGCTTGCTTTGGTAAACAAAAAACCACAATGCAATAAGAGCGGTTGCGCAGGCTTGGTGCAGACCCCGCAGGTTTGCGTAGCTAACCCAGCATCCACACTTTATGGTTATCCAGAGCGGGTGCACCATGCAATTTCCTCGAAAATAGTGGCTGCATGACTACGACAAACTCGCTTGGCGTTATAGAGGGTGTTGCTCACTCTGGCGGCGTTTTTGCGCAGTGCGTGCGCCAAGCCACGTAATTGGCGTGCGCAACGATGGGGCGAACTGCTGATCAAGCCCGATACGATGATCCGGGCGCGCCAATCCGCAGAGATCGAACTACCTGCGGGCATGGCAATGGGTGAAGCCGCCGATGCGCTGGCCCGCCACAGAGATCCGCTGGTAGAGCGGTTTGCTGATGTGCTGGACAAAGCCATAGCCCAAGCCGTGCGCGGCGGGCATGCCGCAGTCATTCAACCCGCAGCCGCCGGGCCATTACGCTTTGACCAGCTCGAGTTGATGGACGATGCGCAATTGCAAGGCGTTGTTGATACAGCGCGCATGCATCAGCCACGCAGGGCTGCGAACGTGAGCTTGGTGCGCCTGATTCCCAAGTTGCTGGCCACCCTACGCCAAGGCCTGGCCAAAGTGGGTAGGCTCAGTACATGAAGGCGACGCATTCTTCTCACAGCCCATGCAAGTGCACGAAGGCGCGCTCAAGGCTGCGCTGCCACCCCGTGGTGCCACGCCGACAACGGGGGAGGATAAGCTGCAACTACCCGAGCAACCCCTTCGCGCCGACGGTGCGGTGTGGTCAAATTGCAAGCGAGGCAAACTATGCGCATCATTACCCAAGACAGTGTGGTCGTCGGCGCACTCTATGCAGTGGCGCCAACTGCGATGCGCAGCACCATCAAGTCTTTTGCCGCGTGATGAAAGGCTAGCGTTTAAGTGCGCAGCAGTTTTTTGCGCACCAAGTGGATGTTGTTGCGCAGCGCGTACAACTCGTTTGCATAGGACAGCGGGATTTTTATTTTTTCTACCCGGCCGTCCAGGGCGTTGAGCTCCTCCACCAAGGCTTTATTGGCATCTTGGTTGGTGCTTTCCCGGTGCTCTATCTCACGCAGCTGGGCATACCACTTGAAAATCCGCGAGCGTACCCGGAACTGGTAGAGCGGCGGCAGCACCCGCGACAGCGGCAACAAGATGGCAATGATGATACCCAGCGCCACCCACATCCGCTCAATCATATTGGCAACCCAAAACGGCAGGTAGCGTTGCAGCAAAGGCGGCCCATTTTTCAGTTGCCTGTCTGCTTCCTTCGCCATCGGCAATTCGTCGCGCTTGGCATTGGGGTATTCGCGCGACTTGTTAAACCAGCCCGCACCGCTGTGGATATGGTGAGCGGCGCTGGTAAACAGCTGGACGAGTGCGGGGTGGGTTTGGTTGCGTGCCACCAGTGAGGTGGTAGGGCCTGCCAAGCGCACATCTTGCGGTGGGCTGTCGATAGACAAGTCCACCACGCCGCGCGGCAGTAACGCGGGTGATAAAAAAGTGAAGCGGCGCGAATAGGCCTCAGCCTGTACAAAATCCATCAGCTTGATGCCCGGTGTTTGCAGCAGCATTTGCACCATCAATGACTCAGGTGCCGAGGCAAACACAATGGCATCTGTTTCGCTAGACAGCAATGCCATGGTGGCGGGTGTCTGGTCCAGCGTAGAAAGCTGGATACTTTTCGGGTCCACGCGGTTGCTCTCCAGCAGGCGGTTCATCAGGTTCGGCACGCCGCTGCCTGGGGTGCCTACGTTCACCCGCCAACCAGCAAGTTGGGTCAACGAGGTCAATTGCTGTGGTTCAGGGTTGCCCTTGAGCAAGCGTTTCGCGGCGTCTTCGCGATAGAACAACCAAATGGGCTCTAAAAACAAGCTCCCCAAGGTTTGTAGATTCAACTCATCCTCGGCATTGGACTCGGCGGTACCGCCTTGCACGAAGCCAATGTCGGCCTTGCCTTCACGCAAAAGCTGCAAGTTGGCCGACGAGCCCTCAGTTTGCAGTACTACTACATCAATGCCGCTGGCCCTAAGGTTTTTGACATATTTTTTGCTAAATTCATCGTAGGCACTTTGCGCAGGGCCTGCGGCCAGCGTGACGGTCTTGGGCGGGTTGGGATCCAACCACCAGTAGGCTAACCCCAGCAGCATGACCCCGAGCGCGATAAACGGGCCAAACGAGACCATCAGGTCACGTATGGAAACAAGGGTGTAGCGTAGGGCTTGGGGCATGCGGTATTACACAACAAAAAAACCGCTTTGCCCAGTGAAATAATGCGCAACAAGCTACTGTATTTGTAGCAAATTATAAATCCGCCCACCATGGCAAGGCAAACGCAAACCACGCCCCAATCAGGTACAGCAACACACTGACAGCCCATACCCGTTGGCTGGTTTTGCGAGTCCGTTGGCAGGCGGCGCGCAGCGCGGGGTCTGTGGGGCACGGCGCGCAGCGGCCATGCCATTGCAGCACGGCACTGGCCAGCAGCATCAAGCCCGCAAAGCTGAACAAGCCCACTTTGTGCTCAGACAGCCACACCAGTTGCGGAAAAGCACTGACCAGGCCAGACAGCGCAGCACCCGCGCCTAGGGCTACCAGCAACGCAGGCAGCGCGCAGCATACCAAGGTGGATGAACTGGCAAACAAGGAAAGCAGCGACGCGGCAAAGCCGCTGCGACTCTCGCGCTGCCCGTCTTGCGAGGACAGCAGGTTCACTTTTTGGCTTTCCACTCGGCTTGGATCTGCGCTAGCGACAAGTTGCTAGCCTCCAGCTTGACCACGTCATACCCCGCCTCGGTAATTTCGCTGCGGATGGTTTCGTTGTTCAACTTCTGGCCGTCCTTGGCCTCTACCGCGACCGTTCTTTGCTTTAAGTTTACTAACACCGCCTTGGTGGCAGGCAGCTTGCTCAGGCGCTTTTCAATGCCTTGCGCGCAAAATGCGCATACCATGCCGTTGACCGTGACTTTCACAGTTTCAGTCGCATAATTTAAGGAAAAAAAGCTGCTAGCACAATAAAATAAAGCGCTAACAGCTATTAATTTAGTAGTATTTGACTTCATGGTCTTGCCCGGACTAAAAAATATACATCATATTAAATCGACCTTGTTTGGCATTGTTCACCCCTAGTTCAACAAAGTAACGCTTGTGAATTAGGCGCAGCATGGGCGTGAGCTCCAATTTATCTGACAAGCCGCGCATGCGCCGCGCCTCCAGCACCATCCAGGGCTGCACTTCGTCGTAGTCCACCTCATAAAACGAAAAGCCGGCCCGCGCCGATGCAAAGTCGTGGTTTAAGCCCTGCGCGCGGTACAAGCGTGCACTTGCAGACAGATACACGCGGGTGGTCTCGTAGTCGGCCGACAAGCCCGGTGCCAGCATCGAGCGGGACCCTGCAAAGTCATTTCCCGTCACACCGCCCGCGCCCAGCAAAAACCAGACATTGGCCTGCGAATGTTCAGCATTCCAGCGCTTCACCAAGCGGGTGTAGGTGGCCTCGGTGAAGGTGCGGGTGCGCAGCTTGTCGTCGGAGCGCATCCACACGGCGCCGGCACCGAGGGCATCACGCGGTGTAAACGCATAGTTGACCCATCCTTCGCGCCAGTTCGGGCTAAAGTCGCCCATGGCCATGGCACTGCCCTTAAAGCCCATCGGACCAGCCTGCGCCAGTGTGATGGCGCACCAGCCGGCCAAAGCCAAAAGAGATGTTTTCAACACGGGCACCCCACTATTTGATGCCTGCCTTTTCTACCCCCGTCATTACATAGGCTCCTTGCAATTGTTCGGCGGTGAACATGATTTTGTCCCCCACGGTGAGTTTGTCAAATAGCGATGCATCGCGTACTTGAAACACCATGGTCATGCTGGGCATATCCAGGTTTTTGATGGGGCCATGCTTGAGGGTGACTTTCTTGGCATCTTTGTCAATCTTGCGCACTTCGGCCTCGGCCATGTCTTTGGTGGTGGTTGTTGCAGGTGCAGCCGAAGGCGCGGCAACGGGTGCTGGCGCAGCGGGCTGGGCGGTTTGGGCCATGGCCCCGCAGGCCAGCAGGGCAGACATAAGGGTGGTGGTAATGCGTTTCATGGTGAGTTTTCCTTTGGCGGGCATAGTGATGTAACGGGTAACAGGTGGTGGCGATGACAGGGTGTGCGCTCTGATGGGTCAGTTCTTACCCAAAACGGTAATAGTGCCCACCATACCGGCCTGGTAATGGCCTGCGATCAGACAGGCAAAGTCAAAGTTGCCTGCTTTGTTGAAGGTCCAAACGATGCTGCCGGTTTTGCCGGGCGATACATGGGCCATATATGGCTCGTCGTGCTCCATATTGGGGAACTTGAGCATCAGCGCGGCGTGCTCGTCCAGCTCTTTTTTGGTGCCGATCACCAACTCATGCAGCATTTTGCCCTGATTTTTGATAGTGAACTTGACGGTCTCCCCCTGCTTGATTTGCAACTTGTCCGGGCTAAAGCGCATGGTGTCAGTCATGGTGATGGTGATGCTGCGCCGAGCGGCTTTGGCGTCGCCTGCAATGCCCCAGTCTTTCTGCTCTTTCTTCACTTTGGCGTTGGTTGGGTGGGCGCTTTTTTCGTGAGAAAAACTGAGGGTGGTGCTTGCCAACAGTGCGCAAGCGGCTAAGAGTTGAATAGTTTTGAAGTAAGGCATGGTGACGTAGGCGGTTACAAGCTGGGCTGTGCCGTGGCTGCAGGTGTGTAGCCGCGCAGCGTGTTGTACTGGGCTATTTGCTCGTGTTGCAAAAGCGCGGTTTGTGCCAGATGGGTTTGCAGGTGCGCGGCGCGCACCGCGGCTTGCAGCTGGCCGATGCGCTGGGTGTGCTGGGTCAGTTGCTCAGTCGCCTCGCGCTGCACGGGGCTCAGCTGCAAGCGGCGCGCCAGCTCCAGCACATGCATGGGGCCGGGGTAGCCATTAAGCTCAGCCGCTTTGGCCAGGCCCATGCCTTTGCCGTCCAGCAGGTCTTGCGTTTCGCTGCGCGACAGCGCTTTGATGGCGCGTGTCTGTTGCCCGGCATAGGGCGCGCTTGACTGCGCAAATGCGCCGTTAGCCCAAATAAATAAAGCGTAAGCAGTTACTAATTTAATAGTGATTAGTTTCTTCATAAGTTTTCATTTCTTGGGTTCAGTGACCCCCATGGCCGGTAGGTTTGCGAACCGTGGGAAGGTTTTTGGGCGTAGTCGATGGCATGGACTGCGGCATGGGGGCACCGCCCGTTGCAGCCGTAGGCATGGCATGCCCCGCATGCGCACCGCCCGGCGTAGGGTTGTGCAGGCCGGGGACGATGCCGTTGTTGGACGCCACCTCTGACTGAAAACGCGCCGGCTGAGGCAGTGCGCCCGTCCATTCAAAGGCCTGTGTGCCCGGTGGCTGCTTGTACCAGCCGGGGTCTTTATAGTCCCCTGGTTTTTGGTCTTTGCGCACTTTCAGCGTAGTGAACATGCCGCCCATCTCCACCGGACCGTAGGGGCCGGTGCCAGTCATCATGGGGGCGGTGTTCTCGGGCAGCTCCATCTCCATCTCGCCCATGTCGGCCATGCCGCGCTCGCCCATCACCATGTAGTCCGGGATGATTTTTTGGATTTTTTTCACCAAGCCGCGGTGGTCTACGCCGATCATGTTGGGCACGTTGTGGCCCATGGCGTTCATGGTGTGGTGGCTCTTGTGGCAGTGGAAGGCCCAGTCGCCTTCTTCATCCGCCACAAACTCAATCTGGCGCATTTGGCCGACGGCCACATCCGTGGTCACCTCGTACCACTGGGTGGACTTGGGCGTAGGGCCGCCATCGGTGCCCGTGACCAGAAACTCATGCCCGTGCAGGTGGATCGGGTGGTTGGTCATGGTCAGGTTGCCAACGCGGATGCGTACCTTGTCATTGAGCCGCACGTTCAGCGACTCGATGCCGGGGAAAACGCGGCTGTTCCAGGCCCAGATATTGAAGTCCAGCATGGTATTGGGCTTGGGCGTTTTGCTGCCCGGCGACACGTCGTAGGCATTGAGCAAAAAGCAAAAATCGCGTTGCACGGTGTCGATCAGCGGGTGCTTGGCGCCCGCAGCCAGCTTGGGGTGGGTGACCCAAAAACCCATCATGCCCATGGCCATTTGCGTCTGCTCATCCGCATGTGGGTGGTACATAAAGGTGCCGGGGCGGCGGGCGATAAATTCGTAGACAAATGTTTTGCCTACCGGAATTTGCTTTTGGTTCACCCCGCCCACGCCGTCCATGCCATTGGGCAGGCGCTGGCCATGCCAGTGGATGGTGGTGTGCTCAGGCAGTTTGTTGGTCACGAACAATCTCACCCGGTCCCCCTCCACCACCTCGATGGTGGGGCCGGGGGACTGGCCGTTGTAGCCCCACATGTTCACCTTAAAACCCGGCGATACCTCGCGCACCACGGGCTCGGCCACCAGGTGAAACTCTTTCACGCCCTGGTTCATGCGCCAGGGCAGCGTCCAGCCATTCAAGGTGACGACCGGGTTGTACGGCTGGCCGGTTTGCGGCACCAAAGGCGGTGCGGTGTCGGGCTTTGTCATGGTCACCGGCTCGGGCAGGGCGGCCATGGCCACTTTGCTCACGCTAGCGGCCGCTACGGCGGTCATGGCGGCACCGCTGAAGAAGTTGCGTCGGTTCATAGATGTGTCTTTATTATTGGAAATGTGTGGGGTGTCATGGGTATTCATGGTTCAGTGCCCTGGCTTCGCTTCGCCACCGCCTGCGTTGGCTTTCATGGTGGCCAGGCCACCCACTGATGTGCCTGTGAGCGTAGTTTGCAAGTCTGCATTGGCCAGCCAAAAATCGCGTTGCGCCTCGATCGCTCCGTTGACGGCCATGATCTGCGTACGCATGTCGCCCAGCAGGTCAAACACGCTGGACAGCATGCCGTTGTAGCGCAGCAGCACTTCGCTTTGGATGAACTGGCGCAGCGGCACTACCTCGTCGCGGTAATGCACGGCTACATCGTAGGCAGTGCGGTAGCCATGGTAGGCCTCGCGCGCCTCGCTGCGGGCGTTGATGGCAGTTTGGCGCACGCGCGCGACCGATTGCATGTAGGTGCTCTGCGCGCGGGCGTTGCTGGCACCGCCCCAGTCAAAAATGGGCAGAGGCAGCTCCAGCTCCCAGCCTTTTTCGGTTTCTCTATCACCCGTTGCATTGTTAAAGGTAGTGTTACGGCTATAGCCCAGCTCCAGCGCGTTGATAAAGCCGCTGGCTTTGACCAGGCCCAGCGAGTTTGCCACATAGCCCGACTCGGTGACGCTCGAGCGCACATCCAGCCGCTCGCGCAGGGCGCGTTCTTCAATGTCGCCTATCTCTTGCGCGATCTTGGGCAGGTCTGGCAGGCGCTCTACCAGCTTGAACTCGGTCTGCGCGCCCCACAGGCCCATCAGGCGAATGAGCTTTTCGCGCTCGCTGAAGGCCACTTGCTGCGCTTTAGCCAGCTGCGTCGTAGCGTCGGCCAAAAACACCTGCTCGCGCGCTTGCTCCAGGCGGCTCCAGTTGCCCACGCGCGCCATGCGCCGGGCCAGCTCGCCGCCGGCCTCTGCGGCGAGTTTGGCGTCCGCCATGTATGCGGCGGTTTGCTGCGCGGCTACGGCGTTAACCCAGGCTTTGTGGGTGTCAGCAGCCAGTTTGATCACCTCTTGCGCAGCTTGCAGCTTGGCCAGCTCGTGCTGCTGGTTTTGCCACTTGGCGCGCCAGGGCAGGGTGATGAGACCCATCACGTTAAAGCGCAGACTGCGCTCAATCTCACGGGTGTCGCCTTCGACAAATCGGCCTATGGAGAAGTGCGGGTTGGGTAGCGTGCCCGCCTGCACGCGGTCTGCATCGCTGATGCCCAGCGTGGCCATGGAGGCATGCAGGCCAGGGTTATTCAGCAGGGCGATACGCACGGCGGCTTCGGCGGTGATCGGTTGGCCCAGCAGCTTGGCTACTGCCTCACGCGTGGCGGTAGACTCGAATGCGGATACTTGCGCGGCGACGCCCGCCGTCTTGCCTGCAGTGAGTCGAGCGATGTCTGAGGCATTGCCGTCTGAGGAGACTGTAGCGCAGCCTGCCAGGGCAATTGCTGTAGCCAAGAGGGTGAGTTTATGGAGTATTTTCATGCGCTAGCCTAATGTTTGTGTGCGGGAGCAGCTATTGGTTTTGCAGCGTCTGGTTTGGCTGGCATAGCTGGTTTTTGCATGGTGTTGGGCTCAACCATGGGTTTTTCCATAGGCTTGGCCATCGACTTTTCCAGCGATTTATCCATGTTGTCTTTCATCGCCTTGGCGCTTTCTTGCTCTTCCCATTTCAGGATATCGATATGCCCGCGCTTGAATTTGCCCACCTCATCGTTGGCCTTGCGCCAATCGGCGCTGTCTTTTTCTACACCCAGTGAGGTCTCTTTGAACACCGAGCGGTAGCTGACGGGCGGCACCTTGGAGGCGGGATTGGAGGCTGAAGAGGTTGGCGACGCTGCATCGCCTGCCGCTGCCGTTTGTGCCGTAGCGGTTGGGCCTACGATGGCGCACAGCACAGCCAAACTGGCCGGAGCTGCTGCACGCAGAGAATTGAAAATAGCGTGAATTGGCATCTGAGTTGTTCCAAAAAGAGGTGGGGCGCACCCGCATGGCAAGCGGTGCCCATGCGGTGCGCAGGCGGGGCCTGTAGTAGCCGCTGCAATCGGTCAAATTGCAGACGCACTACGGGCGTGGCGACTCAGAATACGGGTGTTTTAGCGATCAAGCGCGGCTCAGCGCTGTGCCACAGGGCTTGCCGCTGTTCGGGCAAGGCGGTGGCGGTTTGCAACAGGCCAGAGAGCCACTGCAAAGGTGTAGCTGCACTGAGGTGGCAGACTTGGCAGGCCGAGCATTGGTCTTGCACGCTGTCGTTACTGTCGGCTTGTGCAGCGGCCATGTGGCAAGGGTGGGCTGCGGTAGCGCCAGAGTCAGTCGTACCCGTATTCTGATGATCAAACAAGACCTTAGCCCAATAAAATACTGCGGGAGCCGCTACTATATTCGTAGTAACTGGCTGCACCGCAGGGGCAGAGTTCAAGGACCCAGGTAACATGCTGTAAGCCATGGCGTCACCCGCCAGCCCACGGATGGGTAGCAAGAAGAGCATGAAAATAAGCAGGTAGCGGCGCACGTTTTTATGATACTCCACAAGTTTGAAAAGTTCCAGCAGAGGTTTTTTAGTCCAAGCGTAAAGCCCGGACAGTAAAGGTTAGTTTGTATTCGATGTACTATTTTTCACTGACTTGTATTGGCATTTTGAGTCGTGGATAATTGACTTTAATGTACAGACTGCTAGTCATTTCTCATGTCGAGTTTATGGCGATGTTTTTTTTAGGAAGATTTGGCTGTGATGCACTATACCTCTGTCGCTGTGGCAGCCTTGCTTGCTCTATCGGGTCTCGTACAGGCGCAGGATAAATGGGTTGTCGGGCAATCGGCGCCGCTTAGCGGGCAAAACGCCAAGTTTGGGCAAGACATACGCGACGGGGCTGCCGCTTACTTTTCCATGGTCAATGCCACTGGCGGTGTGCAGGGCCGCAGCCTTGAGCTGATCACGCTGGATGATAAGAACGACCGCAAGCAAGCTGGCGAAAATGCAAAGACACTGCTGGCGAACAAAGACTTGCTGGCGCT
The DNA here is from genome assembly GCA_043777795.1 of Polaromonas sp. Lineage (GTDB taxonomy): Bacteria > Pseudomonadota > Gammaproteobacteria > Burkholderiales > Burkholderiaceae_C > JAAFIP01. Next base: position 11,935 of record JAYWHJ010000194.1, read on the forward strand.
TTTTGGCTTTGCCTCCGCCACGCTGAGTTTGGATGCCATGCCACAAGCGGTCACCAGCCGCGTGCCATTTTTCGCGCCGTTTTCGGGCGCAAGTGCGGTACGGGTCAATAATCCGGTGTTGTTTACCCTGAGGGCTTCCTACGAAGAAGAGCTGGACAAGATGCTCACGTTTTGGACGAATTTGGGAGTCAGCCGCGTCGTGGTGGTGCACTATAACGACGAAGTGGGCAAGCAAAACCTGGAAGTGGTGACGCAAAAGCTCAAAAAAATCAAACTCGAACCTCTGGCCTTGCCTCTGGCGCGCAATGCCGTGGTGGGGGCGGCTGAAGTGCAAGCGTTGATCGCCTTGCAACCCGGTGTCATTATCAACACGGTGCTGTCGGGCCCCGCGGGCAAGCTGCAAAAAGATCTTTTCGAGTTAAAGCGCGTTATTCCTACCTCTAGCCTGTCGTTTGTAGGGGCGGACCAGTTCATCACCGCGACCGGCCCTGCGGGCGCTGGCGTGTCTATTTCGCAGGTCGTGCCCAACGCAAGCTCGCCTTTGCCCGCTGTGCGAGAGTGTGCCAAGGCGCTGGAGGCGGCAGGCAGTAAAGTGGCCATGAACTCCACCCAGTTAGAGGCCTGCCTGAGCGCCAAGGTGCTGGTGGAGGGGATTCGCCGGGCACGCAAACCCGTGACAGCGCAAAGCGTATTGGCAGCGCTGAGCAATCTGGGTGTCTACGACCTGGGCGGCTACAGCATCAGTTTTGCACCCGGCGCTCAGCACGGCAGCAAGTTTGTGGACTTGGCGATGGTCTCGCGCGAGGGTAGGCTCTTGAGCCGATGATGGTGCGTGTCGGGCCTACGAAGCGCTACATCTGGGCCAGCATGGCAGCCGCCATCAGCACCATGCCCACGTCCTCCACGATGGTCACTGTGCTCATGGGCAGCTTGAACACTGTGCCCAGGCAGGCGCACTGAATTTGGGTTTTGTTCGTTACTGCTTTGATTACCCCAATAGCAGAAAAGCCCATGACGATGATGGTGGCCCAATGGGTTAGCGCTGGGTTGTAGTTGGCCAGATACGCCATGCCCAGCGCCAGTTCGACAAACGGATACACCAGGCCCCAGCCATGCCAGCGCGCAGCCAGCAGGTCGTAGCCTGCGTAGGCGCTGGCAAAGGCGCGCACGTCCAGCAGCTTGAAAAACGCAAACACCAAAAAGAAACCCGCCATAAAGTAGCGCATGGTCTCGCCCGCTGTCACCGTCTGTAGGCCCATCATCAGGTGCATACCCAGGCCCATCGGCTCGCCCATGGCGGCGGCATGCAGGCCCACTTGCAGTAGCAAGCTGGCACCCAAGATGAATGCAAGGATGAGCAGTAGCGGGTAGTAAGTGCTAAGCCAGTTGGCGGGGACTTCTGCCTCTGTGTTAGTGCCAGTGCGTGCTATGAATGGTATAGCTGCTCCCGCAATATTCTGTTGCGCTAGAGGCTGATTTGGCCTTAAAACATAGGTACCTGCCGCAGCCACCGCCGATTGCAGCTGTGCCAAGCCCGCATGCGGGTTGGTGAGTGTGACCTGCATGGGTGCCAAGCTCACGGTGACTGCATCTGCCAGAGGCTGCAGTGCTTTGGTGACCTTGGCGCTGCAAGCGCCGCAGTGCAAGCCTTCAAGGGGGTAAGTGATGGTGTTTGTCATGACGTCTCCAAAAAATTAGGCCACTGCGCCTACTTGCAACTCCGTGCGTGCCTGGCGCAGCACGCTCCATGCGCTGGACAGCGCCAGCGCGCCCATGCCCAAAGCCACAGCCAGGTCGGGCCAGGCCGTGTGGGTGCCCGCTACGCCCAGCGCGGCCAGCAGCACTGCCACGTTGCCTATCGCGTCGTTGCGCGAGCACAGCCACACGCTGCGCATATTGGCATCACCCTCACGCCAAGCGTACAAGAGAGCCGCTACGCCTACGTTGGCCGCCAGCGCCAGCAGGCTGATAACACCCATGGTCACCGCCTCTGGCGGTGTGCCCGTGCGCGCTGCCCACAGCGCTTTGCCAATCACAAACAGGCCAAAACCCAGCATGCAAAGACCTTTGACGAACGCGGCGCGTGCCCGCCAGGCCAGCGCCATGGTCAGTACCGCCAGCGATACACCGTAGTTGGCCGCATCGCCAAAAAAATCTATCGCATCGGCCAGCAGCGATACCGAGCCCGAGCTAAACCCAGCCGATATTTCCACGGCAAACATCAGTGCGTTCACGATCAGCGCGATCCACAGCACGCGGCGGTAGCGCGGGCTGGCGTGCGCTGGGGCGGTGGGGCAGGGGTCATCATGGCAATGTTCAGACATAGTTACTTCCGGTTCTTTGCATTCAATGGCATGATTAGAAACCTTCAAGCCACTTTAAGGTCAAGTGATGGCAACTATAAACCCCCAGCCCCAGCAAGGTTATCAAATAGGCCAAGCCGCCCAGCGCAGCGGCGTAAGCGCTGCCAACATTCGATTTTACGAGAAAGAAAAACTCGTACCTGCCCGTGGAATGGGCGCAAACAGCTACCGTATGTATAGCGACGAAGACGTGCACCAGCTGCGCTTTATCCGCCTGCTGCGCAGCCTGGACATGTCCTTGGACGAGGTGCGCATGCTGCTGCACCTGGACCTGCGCAAAAAGAGCCATTGCCAAACCGCCCGGGACACCCTGGACGCGCACCTGGGCCATGTGCGCACCCGGCTCAAAGAGCTGCGCGGCTTGGAAAAAGACCTGGCCGCTTTGCGTGCGCAGTGCGATGGGCAGGGCGAGCAATGCCACCTGATTGAGGCCCTGCATGCGCGGGCCAATAGCGATATGCCCAAGCCAGTGAAGGGCAAGGCGCACACGCATTTGTAGCTACTTGCCGCAGTGGCAGAGAACTGGCAAGCGCCCTCAGGCCAGAGCGATCAAGGCAACTGCACCGGCGCAGGCAAGCTGCGGCCCGCCTTGAGCAACAGGGCTCGGGCGCGGTCAGGGTAATCAGAAATCAGGCCATCAACTTTGAGATCAATCACCGCTTGGATATCTTTGGCCGTATTCACCGTCCACGGCACCACTTTTAAACCCAGGGACTGCGCCTTTTGCACCAAGGCGGGAGTGATATCAGCAAAATAGGGCGACCAAATACCGCCACCCGCGGCTTTCACCATGCTGGGCACATCGCTATGGTCCTCCGCGCGCACTGCGCCAGTCCAGCGTGCACTGTCGGCAGACTTAGGTTTGATATTGTCCGTCCACGGCTGCTGCGCCGTCAGGTAGGCGGTGCGTATGCCCGGCGCGCGCTGCTGCACTAAGGCTACCGTGCGCCAATCAAAGCTTTGAATCGTGACGCGCCGCTCCATCCCATGCGCCTGCACCACCGCCAAAAGTTTGTCCACAAACACTTCGGGGCTCACTGTTTCGCCAGGTTTCTCGGGCGATATTTTGGTTTCAATATTGAACTGCACCGTATCGGCTTGGATCGCCTTCATCCGCTCAAACAGCTCCGCCAGCCCAGGCATGCGCGTGCCATCGCGCGGCACCTGCGTGGCAAAGCGCTTGGCGTATTCGCTAGCCGGGTTAATGCGGCCCACATCGTAGCTTTGCAGTTGTTTAAAGGTAAGCGAGTTCACCAACACCGGCGCAGGCAGCCACTGCCCCGCCGCATCCCGCGTGATCTCCGGGTTCAGCGCCCGGTCATGGCTGATCACCACCACCCCGTCGCTAGACACCCCCACGTCCAGCTCCAGCGTAGTCACCCCAATGCGCAGCGCCTGCTCATACGCCGGCATCGTGTTCTCAGGCAGCAAGCCCCGCGCGCCGCGATGGCCTTGCAAATCAAAATGGGTAGAGCAAGCAGTAGTCATACAGATAATCAACAGGCAAATAGACCTGTAGCCCAATGAAATATTGCGGGAGCAGCTATTAAAAAAGTAGTGCAATGGGTGCGTGTTTCGCATGGAAGATGATTGTGACACATCGACTTTACTCCGGCAAATAGAGAAGCAAATGGGGTCAGATCAAAATTCAGGAAGGCCATGTTTCCGAGAGTGCGTAACTTCAAACGAAATTTTGCTCTGACCCCTTTTGCGCAGTTACCGGAGACTAAATGTCCCGCACACAGGCGGTAATGCTTCGCGGCAAAGCCTGTCCCCTGGCTATGCGCCCCACGACTGCGGGGCCTTCGGCAAGCATTTGCAGTACTCGAAATGGGGGGAATTTAGAAACTCGGCTTCGCCTCAAGCATCTAAATTTCTGATCCCAATTGCTCCGTGCTTCGAGCACGCAGTCCTGATCGGGGCACGTAGCCATGGCACAGGCTTTAACGCCAAGATAGGGGTTGTGTAAGCGACTAAGCAGGGTTTAGACCAATCCATGATGAGCGAATGGTCGGGCATCCGTGTCATGGTATATCTGTACCTGCACGCCACGAGTCTTCGATTTGCTTGAGCAGTGCTACCCGGTTTACGTCATCTTCGATTTTGCTCAGCATGAAGGCTTTACCCCCAGCGTCCTTGATTGAACATCCGATGTGCCAGCAAATTGAATCATCCAGCACAATAAATCGGTCATGAAATTCTCTTGTTGTATGCACTTCGAGCGTGGCGTCTGTATGTTGAGCGCGCCAGGCGCTCATCTCATTTACAAAGTCGGCTGGAATCTTGGTAGATAGTATTTTGACAGCCATTCCTATTTGTAGCGCGGACGCCAGAAGTTTGAGAACTGATTGATCAACATATGGATCAATGACGATGATTGATTTTTTTGAAGTTTGCAGGATTGCGCGAATTTCGAAGTAGGCATCGTGCTGGCTTTGTTTCGGAAAAAATAGCTCGGTAACGTGGGTGGTGTTGGGGACTAGTCTTCCTTCATCAAGCTTCCAGCCAATCGCACGGAGCGCGTGATCTAGCTTGGCTGAATGACCGCGCTTCACCAATTCCTCTGTCACTACAAATGCGGCTCGAAGTCCTGAATCTTCATCAAGTTGGTCGAATGCTTTATCTATTCTCGGTCTGTATGCAGCAATCCGCATTTTGTCCGAGTAGTCCTGCTGCGTCGAGAGTGACCACTCGACAGAGATGCCAGCTCTATCAACTACTTTCGGCACTTCGTAGCTGCTCAATTCGAGTAGTAAGCTGCGAAGGACTCGCCAAGGATGGAGTTCAGATGTGCTCATTGGTTAGCCTTATTGTTTGGATGCTTAACATGATGTGCACCGAAAAACCTGCGATCTAGAAATGCTGCCGCGATTGAATGTTGGCATTAAATATTGCTGAAAATGACGTGCAGTATGGGTTGCAAGAGAACATGCTACATATTTATCCACTTATAGAAATTTCTCGAAACCCGGCAACTATTCGCTACAGTCTATTCGACTTTTGGATTCAGAGCGCCAGTCCATTCGAGCAATCCGTTCCAAGGCTGCTTGCGTTGCTTCGTTCCAGTCTTTTTCATCTGTAAAATTTGGTCGAAGATCAATAGAGTACTGCGCAAGCAGATACTAAACATGTGGTAATTGAGCGGGCTAGAAGCGTCAGTCCAATGAAAGCGCCTGTGTCGTGCGCGTTGCCAGAGCAATGGCACAAAACGGCAAACTTGCAAGTCAGAAAAACGACAAAACTCAATCGTGCAGCGAAGATAAAAACTGCTGCAACTCCGCCGTCTGCGGGCTGCCAAACAGCGCAGCGGGCGTGCCCATCTCGTGTACGCGGCCTTGGTGCATAAAGACCACGCGGTTGGCTACTTTGCGGGCGAAGGCCATTTCGTGGGTCACTAGCAGCAGGGTCATGCCCTCCTGCGCCAGGCTCTCCACTACGCGCAGTACCTCGCCTACCAGCTCGGGGTCTAGCGCGCTGGTGATCTCGTCGCACAGCAGCACGGCGGGCTGCATGGCCAGGGCCCGGGCAATGGCTACGCGCTGCTGCTGGCCGCCGGAGAGCTGGTCGGGGTAGGCATCAAATTTTTCTTCCAGGCCCACGCGCTGTAGCAGTTTGCGCGCCTGGGCCACGCCGTCTGCCGAACTGGTCTGCTTGACCAGCTTGGGGGCGAGCATGATGTTCTTGCCTACAGTGAGGTGCGGGAACAAATTAAAGCTCTGAAAAATCATGCCCACTTTTTGTCGCAGCGCGCGCATGGCGGTGGCGTCTTTGTAGCTGAGCGTTTGGCCATCTACCGTGAGCGTGCCGTGCTGGAACTCTTCCAGCCCGTTGATGCAGCGCAAGAGCGTGCTTTTGCCCGAGCCGCTTTTGCCGATGATGGCGATCACTTCGCCCGCCTGCACTTGCAGGTCAATGCCCTTGAGCACTTCATTGCTGCCAAAGCTTTTGCGTAAACCAGCGATTTCAACGAGCGACATTGAGCTTTAACTCCAAGCGTTTGGCGGTGTAGCTGATGGGGTAGCACAGCGCAAAGTACAGCAGCGCCACGCAGCTGTAGGTGAGAAAGGGGGCAAAGGTGGCATTGGTGATCATGCTGCCTGCCTTGGTCAGCTCGATGAAGCCGATGACCGATGCGAGTGCCGTGCCTTTGATGACCTGTACCAAGAAGCCCACCGTAGGCGCAATCGCGATGCGCCCGGCTTGCGGCAGGATCACGTAGCGCAGCAGCTCGCGGAAATTAAGCGCCAGGCTTTGCCCTGCCTCCCACTGGCCGCGTGGAATAGCCTCTACACAGCCGCGCCAGATCTCGGTGAGGAAGGCGCTGGTGTAGAGCGTAAGTGCCAGCGCGGCGGCAAACCAGGCGCTGGTTTTAAAGCCGAACAGGGCCAGGCCAAAGTAGGCCAAAAAGAGTTGCATCAAAAGTGGTGTGCCTTGGAAGAGCTGCACATAGCCTGATACAAAACTAGCGCCACCGCGCAGCTTGCTCACGCGCAGGAGCAGCAGCGCCAGGCCAACCAAGCCGCCACCGATAAACGCCACGAGTGACAGCGCCACTGTCCAGCGTGCAGCCAGCAGCAGGTTGCGAAAGATGTCCCACAGGCTAAAGTCAACCATAGCCGTCTACCGCCCAAACAAAAAACGAGGCCCCAGCCAATTGAGCAGGCGGCGCAGCAACATCGACAACGCAAGGTAAATCAAGGTAGCGATGATGAAGGCCTCAAACGCGCGGAAGTTGCGCGACTGGATCAGGTTGGCCGCGTAGCTCAGCTCTTCCACCGATATTTGCCCGCACACCGCCGAGCCCAGCATGACGATGATGATCTGGCTCACCAGCGCGGGCCACACCTTGCGCAGCGCAGGCGGCAGCACCACGCGGGTGAACACCTGGGCGGGTGTAAGCGCCAGGCTCAGGCCCGCCTCAATTTGCCCACGCGGCGTAGCGTCTACGCCCGCGCGGATGATCTCGGTGGCATACGCCCCCAGGTTCACCACCATGGCAATCATCGAGGCCACTTCGGGGCTGAGCTTGATGCCCGCTGCGGGCAAGCCAAAGAAAATAAAGAAGAGCTGCACGATAAACGGCGTGTTGCGGATGAGCTCCACATACGCGCCCACCAAGGCTTTCAGCCACGCCGCGCCATGCGTGCGCGCCCAGGCGCAGGCAATGCCCACTAGCACGCCAATGACGGCAGCCAGCAGGCTGAGCGCCACCGTCCACGCCACACCCTTGAGCAGCAAGGGCCATTGGCTGAGAACGGAGAAGAAGTCGAATGCTACGCGCATTGGCTAGAGTCCTTGCCTTTGACGGGCGAGGACGAGGTAATGTGAGAGCCGATTACTGCGGCAAGTCGCCAGCCGGGCGGCCCAGCCATTTGTTGGCCATTTTGTCGATATCGCCATTCTTTTTGGCCTCAGCAATGATGTCGTTCACCTTGCCGCGCAGTTTGTCTTCACCCTTGCCTACGCCAATGAAGTTGGGGCTGTCTTTGAGCAGCAGTTTGTACTCGGTCTCCAGCTTCGGGTTGCGCGCCATCATATTGCCTGCTACCGATGCGCCAGTGGCGATCAGCTGCACTTGGCCGGACACAAAGGACGACACGGTGGCGTTGTTGTCTTCAAAGCGCTTGATGTCGGTGCCCGATGGCGCAGCCTTGGTCAGCTCGGTATCTTCAATCGCGCCGCGCGTTACGCCAATGCTCTTGCCCGCCAGATCGGCAAAGCTTTTGATGTTCATGCTCTTGGCGGCAAACACGGCCTGGAAGAAGGGCGAATAGGCGGCGGTAAAGTCAATCACCGCCATACGCTCGGCGTTTTTGCCCAGAGTGGAGATGACCAGCTCAGCCTTTTTGGTTTGCAGGTAGGGGATGCGGTTGGCACTGGTCACGGGCACCAGCTCAATCGCCACGCCCATCTTTTGCGCAATGTAGTTGGCCATTTCTACATCCAAGCCTTGGGGTTTGAGGTCAGTGCCGACAAAGCCGTAGGGTGGAAAGTCGGTGGGAATGCCGATGGTAATCTTCTTCGCCTTCATCACGTCGTCCAGCGCGTTTTGCGCCTGGGCGCTGGCGCTGAACCCGCACGCTGCGAGCAGCAGTGCGGCGAGGCTGAGGGTTTTGTGATGGAATGAGCGACGCAACATGGAGAATCCTTTTCAAAATTAAATGCAAGATTGTGCGGTAATGTGTAAGCAAAAATCGGGCCAATCAGTGTGAATCCTGGTGTGGTAAACCCTAGGTGCGTGTTTCTCGCGCAGCGCAGTATTTTTGATGTTGTTTTTGGCTCTGGCGCATTAAATCATTGCGGGAGCAGCTATTTAATATATAGCGTCTCAAAGCACTTCATTAATCCAACTTCGCCCCAGAAGCCTGCACCGCCGCGTTCCACTTAGGCAACTCGGCAGCTAAAAACGCAGCGAAATCATCCGCACCCAAATACGCAGGGTCTGCACCCTGGGTGATCATGCGGTTGCGCACATCTGGCAAAGCCAGTACCTGTTTGAAGGCATCGCTGAGTTTGTCGACGATGGGTTTGGGTGTGCCAGTGGGGGCCAAAAAGCCGTAGAAGCCTACTACGTCAAAGTTGCTGGCCAGTTTGGTTTCCATTACCGTGGGCACATCGGGCAGGGCGCTGTTGCGCTCGCGGCTGGTGACGGCCAGGGCGCGCACCTTGCCTTGCTTGTGGTACTGCGCGGCTTGGGGGATGCTCTCGGCCATGAACTGCACCTGGCCTGCAATCAAATCGGTAAAAGCTGGGGCGCTGCCTCGGTAGGGGATGTGCACCATAAACAGGCCCGTTGCTTTTTTGAACATCTCGGGCACCAGGTGGCTGATGCCGCCGTTGCCTGCGGAGCCGTAGTTGACCTTGCCGGGGTTGGCCTTGGCATATTGCACAAACTCGGGCAAGGTTTGCGCCTTGACGTTGGGGTTGACCAAGAGGGCCAGCGGCTGCATGGCGGTGCGGGCGATGGGCGTGAAGTCTTTGAGCGTGCTGTACGGTAGCTTGCTGTACAGGCCAGGGTTGATCACCATCACGCCGGTGTTGGCCAACATCAAGGTGTAGCCGTCGGCGGGCGACTTCATCACGTCTTGCGCACCTACGATGCCGCCTGCGCCGGATTTGTAGTCTACGGTAATGGGCTGGCCCAAGATGCCTTGCAGTTTGTCAGTCAGCAATCGGGCATGCTGGTCCAGTGGGCCGCCTGCGGGAAAGCCCACCACGATACGGATGGGTTTGTTGGGGAAGTTGGTTTGGGCTAGCGCGGAATGTGTCAAACACAGGCCAATCAGTGACACGGAGAGCAGGGATTTTAGGGTTTTCATGGCGCAAGGGGAGTGTGGAATAGGGCATGATAGCCAGCAACGCAACCCATGTGCATAGGAGTTATCCTTGGTTTCAGTATCTGCCCCTACTATCGTCGCCACCACTGCCGTAGTCGAACGCCCGCATTTCAAGTTTTGGCCCAAACGGGTGCCGCGCAGCATCACGCCGCCGGTGGGCTCGCTGTGGCATAACTTGGCCGTCAGCGCCATGCGCTACCCCCATAAACCCGCCTTAGTGTTTTTTGACCAGCACCTCACTTATGTGCAATTGCTACAAAAAGCAGAGCTGCTTGCGCAGTATTTAAAAGAGCTGGGCGTGCAAAAGGGCGACAGGGTAGCGGTGTGCATGCAAAACTGCCCGCAGTTGGTCATTAGCCACTTTGCGGTGCTGCGCCTGGATGCCGTGGTGGTGCCCGTCAACCCGATGAACAAGGCTGAGGAGCTGAAACACTACATCACTGACCCTGACACGCAGGTGGCCATCACCACTGCCGATCTGGCGGGCGAGTGGGCCAGCGCCACCAATGCGCTGCCCGAGTCAGTACGTTTAAAGCATTTAGTCGTTACCCATTTTTCTGATGCGTTTGGAGATAGAGCTGAGGCCGATATCCCACAGGCCTGGCGCGACTGGCTACTGACGCGCCTGGCTGCGCCAGCTTTGACCAGCGGTGTGTGCCATGCGTGGAGCAACGTCATGGCAACCCCCGCCGGCGCCGCACTGCCACCTGCCAGCGCCACCAGCGATGACCTGGCTATCCTGCCCTACACCAGCGGTACCACCGGCCTGCCCAAGGGCGTGATGCACACACACGGCAGCGTCATGCACAACGCCGTGGCCGTGGGCTTGTGGAGCGGTGGCAGCGCGCAAACCGTGTCGTTGTGTGCCGTGCCCATGTTCCATATTACCGGGCTGGTCAGCGTCATGCAGTCGGCCATTTTTGGCGGCGCTACGCTGGTCATCATGCCGCGCTGGGACAGAGAGCTGGCAGGCCGCATGATCTCGCGCCACAAGGTCACGCATTGGGGCAATATCCCGACGATGGTGATCGACCTGTTGGCATCGCCATCCTTTGATCAATACGACCTGAGCAGCCTGGTCAGCATTGGCGGCGGCGGTGCGGCCATGCCCCAAGCCGTGGCGCAGCGCCTCTGGGAGCAGTTTGGCCTGCGTTATATGGAGGGCTACGGCCTGACCGAGACCGCAGCCCCCAGCCACCAAAACCCGCCCGACGCCACCAAGCAGCAGTGCTTGGGCATTCCCTACATCGGCTGCGATGCGCGGGTGATTGACCCCATCACCCTGCAAGAGATGCCCCAAGGCGAGCAGGGCGAGATCATCATGTGCGGCCCCATGAACCTGCAAGGCTACTGGAAGAACCCCGAGGCCACGGCCAAAGCCTTTATCGAGATCGACGGTAAGAAGTTTTTTAGAAGCGGTGATTTGGGCAAAGTAGACGAGGAGGGCTACTTCTTCATTACCGACCGGCTCAAGCGCATGATCAATGCGTCAGGTTTTAAAGTGTGGCCTGCCGAGGTAGAGGCCTTGATGTTTAAACACCCCGCCATTGCCGAGGCCTGCATCATCAGCAGCAAAGATGCTTACCGAGGCGAGACCGTGAAAGCCGTGGTGGTGCTGCGCAAAAGCCATCTGGACACCAAGGCCGAAGATATCTTGCAATGGTGCCGCGACAACATGGCCGTCTACAAAGCCCCCAAGCTGGTGCAGTTTGTCGATGTCCTGCCCAAAAGCGGTAGCGGCAAGGTCATGTGGCGCGCGCTGCAAGAGGCCGAAAAATAGGACGAAAAAGCACTGCAGCGCCCAGGCACGCGCAGCTGACTGGTGCATTTGCAGGTGTTTCATCAGGTTGAATTCATGGTTCGCTACCAGGGATGAATCGTATTTTCTTCCAGCCCATTGAGCCCAGCACTCCTTAGCACTTGCGCTCGCTGCAAAGAGTCGTCAGCCGCGCTGCCGTGCCGGTGCAGATGCTGCGGTGAGGGCCAACACTGAGCCAGAGTCAGCGGGCACGGGATGTGGCAGGCAATGCGCCATTGCGCTGCATCGGCTCAATTGCCCGCAATCGGAGTGGCCTGCGCGTCCATAGGCCGTGTTTTCAAATGCCCCACGTACTGCAGGGTCTGTTTGATTTTGACGGACGACACATCGCCCTCGCGCATATTGAGCAAGTCGCTGGGCGCGAACAGCCGAGGGTCTGAGTCTGTCAGCGGCAAACCCGCTTGGTTAAATGCTTGCAACACAAACTGCGAGCAAAAAAACTTGTCTTGGCTACCCAAGCCCAGCTGCACAGCGGCCACGCCGCGCACACAAAAATCGCGCACCAAGCCCGGCACCAAAGGCAGCTCGCACACCCGCCGCTCCAGCGTGAAGGGCGCTTGCAGCACAATGCCCACAAAATTGTATTTTTGGCCCACATGCTTGTCTACAAAACTTCGCATCGGCAGGATGTGCGCTGGCGCAATGGCGGGGTGTCTGAAGGCCACAATGGTGGCTTCTCCAGCGATGAAATCGTCCACACTGCGAACCTGTATGCCGCTGGTCACCGCCTCTGCCACCTGGCCGTTACCCAGGTAAATGGAGGCATGGCTGACGGGCGACACGCTGAATACGCGAATCCCCAGAGATGCCAAACTGTCCGTTGATGACAGCAAAATATCACCCGCTTGCATCGCGTCT
>JAYWHJ010000195.1:0-8832 GCA_043777795.1 Polaromonas sp.
GCCGTACCAGGTCATCGCCACCTCGGTGCGTGACTCGTCGGTGTAGATTTCGATGTCGTCATCATTCACGCTGTTGGCAGGGTAAAAGGCCAGTACGGCGTTGGCGGTGAGCCAGCGGCCCTCTACCAAGCGCTTGAGCATGCGCTGGCCGTCGGCGTATACGCGCACGGCCTCGGTGCCTACTACCTCATCTTTCAAAATAGCTGGAAAGGGACCTGCCAAATCCCAGGTTTGGAAGAAAGGGCCCCAGTCGATGAATTTGGCCAGCTCGGCCAAGTCAAAGTTTTTGAACACGCGGCGGCCAATGAACTTGGGCACAGGTGGCGTGGTGTCGGCCCAGGCCAGAGCAGTGCGCTCTTGCGGCGCAGCGGTTTTCAGAGCCTCCACCAGCTCGGTGCGCTTGGGGCCAGGCAGCCACTTATTGGCGCGCGCTTTGCCCAGCGCCCACATGGGTATTTGCTTTTTGTTGGCGTGCTGGTGGCGCACTTTAACGTAATCGGCATTGATCTCGCCGATGTACTTGGCCGCTTGGTCCGACAGCAGGCTTTGCGCCACGCTCACGCTGCGCGAGGCATCGGGCACATACACCACCGGGCCCTCGTAGTGCGGGGCGATTTTGACAGCGGTGTGCACGCGGCTGGTGGTGGCTCCGCCGATAAGCAATGGGATTTTGGCTATGCGAAAGTGCGGGTCTTTTTGCATTTCGGCAGCCACGTACTGCATTTCTTCCAAGCTGGGGGTGATGAGGCCCGAGAGGCCAATGATGTCGGCCCCTTCAATCTTGGCGCGCGCCAAAATCTCGTGGCAGGGCACCATCACGCCCATGTTCACCACTTCAAAATTATTACACTGCAAGACCACTGTGACGATGTTTTTACCAATGTCGTGCACATCGCCTTTGACCGTGGCAATCACGATTTTTCCTTTGGCTTTCACGTCCATGCCCGCTGCGGCGTGTTGTTTTTTTTCTTCTTCGATGTACGGAATCAAATGCGCCACGGCCTGCTTCATCACGCGGGCGCTTTTTACCACCTGGGGCAAAAACATTTTGCCTTGACCAAACAAGTCGCCCACGATGTTCATGCCGTCCATCAGCGGGCCTTCAATCACATGGAGCGGGCGGCCGCCTTTGGCCAAAATGATTTGGTACACCTCTTCGGTGTCCTCCACAATAAAGTCGGTAATGCCGCGCACCAGAGCGTGCGACAAGCGCTCATTCACCGGCAGCGCACGCCACTCGTTCTTCTTGCTGTCGTCTTTGGCCGCGCCTTTGGCGTTCTCGGCCACTTCTACCAAGCGCTCGCCTGCATCTGGCCTACGGTTTAAAACCACATCTTCCACCCGCTCGCGCAGGGTCGGCTCCAACTCGCTGTACACGCCCATCATGCCCGCGTTGACAATGCCCATATCCATACCGGCGGAGATAGCGTGGTACAAAAACACCGTGTGGATCGCCTCGCGTACCGGGTCGTTGCCGCGAAAGCTAAATGACACGTTGCTCACGCCACCGCTCACTTTGGCGCCGGGCAAGTTGTCTTTGATCCAGCGCGTAGCATTGATAAAGTCCACTGCGTAGTTGTTGTGCTCGTCAATGCCGGTGGCTATGGCAAAAATATTCGGGTCAAAGATAATGTCTTCGGGTGGAAAACCCACCTCGTCCACCAGCACTTTGTAGGCACGTTGGCAAATCTCGGTTTTGCGCTCGTAGGTGTCAGCCTGGCCTTTTTCGTCAAAGGCCATCACCACGGCGGCAGCGCCATAGCGGCGTAGCAGCTTGGCTTGGTGCTTGAAGGGTTCCAGGCCTTCTTTCATGCTGATCGAGTTGACAATGGCCTTGCCTTGCACGCAGCGCAGGCCGGCCTCGATCACGTCCCACTTGGAACTGTCGATCATGATGGGCACGCGGGAAATGTCGGGCTCCGAAGCTATCAGATTCAAAAACCGCACCATGGCGGCTTTGCTGTCGAGCATGGCCTCGTCCATATTGATGTCGATGACCTGGGCACCGTTTTCCACCTGCTGGCGCGCAACGGCCAACGCCGCCTCGTACTCACCGTTCAATATCATCCGGGCGAAGGCTTTGGAGCCGGTCACGTTGGTGCGCTCGCCAATGTTGACGAACAGGGTGCCTTCGCCAATGGTGACGGGTTCCAGCCCTGAGAGCTTCATGGCGGGCACGGCGTGCAGTTTAGCGGTAGGGGTGGAGGACATAACTCACCTGTGTAGAATTTATTCATACTAACTGGTGAGCGTCGTTGCTATTCATGACCCCAAGCCTGACAAACGGCACATGAAAAAGGGTTTAACTGGCGGTTAACCTTTTTTGATGCTGTTGCTGCAACGCTCCTTGCGGTGTGTTTATTTTAAAGCGAAGACTACAGCTTCGCATAAAATCCACGCACTATGCTAGACAAAATTTTTGGGAGAAAACCCGACGGTCCCGAGGCCAACCGAAAGCGCATGAAGGCGCTGGAGGGCTCCAATAGCGCCGATTTGGCAGCTGAATTGCTGACTGCACCTACCGCTTTGATGCAATTGAGTCCAGAAGAGGGCAAGGTGGTGGTGAGCTACATGAAGCCCCGCAAAATCAGCGCTGGCACTATTTTTATTCAAGAAGGCGATGCCAGGGACACCGGCTACATGATGCTGGTGCTCGATGGCGAAGTGACAGTCGAGAACATCGTGGTCAGCCGCACATCGGCTGTGACGATCAACGTACTTGGTGCTGGCAGTTTGATCGGCGAAATGGGCCTGGTAGACGGCGAGCCGCGCTCGGCCACTTGCACTGCGACCACCGACGTGCGCGGGGCCGTTCTTACCCGCGAAGCGCTGGAAGAGCTAATGAACGATGAGCCGCATATTGGCGCCAAGCTGATGATGGCCGTGAGCCTGCGTATTGCCCAGCGCCTGCGCGAGACCGCAGACAAGCTGCGCCTGTACTCGCAGTTGACCACCGCCATGCAACAGGAAATTGACCGGCTGATGCCTAGCTGAATACAGCTTCATCGACGGGTCTATCTTTGGCGTTTTGCCCGCTCGTACAGCGGCATGACCTTAGCCAGGTTTTTCTCAATGTCGGTGATCCGCGTAGGGCCGCTGGGGTGGGTGCTCAAGAACTGGGGTGGCGCACCTTGGCTGGCGGCGCCCATCTTTCTCCACAGACTCACACCTGCCCGCGGATCATAGCCCGCTCTGGCGGCCAGCTCCATACCTACCAAATCGGCCTCTGACTCGTCCTCCCGGCCGAATTTGAGTGTCAAGAGCTGGGCGCCCATGCCCATGGCTTGCGCGCCCAAGTTGCCCAGGCCGAAAGCTTGGCTCAGCACATTGGCACCAATGCCGGTAGCGGCGTTTTTGCCTATGCGTTCCCGCGCATGCTCACGCAGGGCGTGAGCTACCTCATGGCCCATGATCATGGCCACCTCGTCGTCGGTGAGCTTGAGTTGGTCCAAAATCCCGGTGTAGAAAGCAATTTTGCCGCCGGGCATGCAAAACGCATTGATTTGGTTGCTCTGAAGGAGATTGACCTCCCACTTCCAGTCTTTAGCGCGGGGATTCCATTCATACGAGAATGGAATAATCTTCTGCGCGATGGCGCGCAAGCGCACCACTTGTGGGTGAGAGTCGGGCGCCAAAGCGTTTTTTGCTGCGGCCTGCTGGCGCAATTGCTGATACTGTGCTGTAGCGGCTTGCTCCACTTGGCTGGCCGAGGCAAATTTGGTAAAAACAGAGTTTTTACCAACCTCTACACCTTCGCGGGCCATGGTGGCCACAGGCAATAAGCTGAGCAAAGCCAGTGCCGCGACGGTGGTGGCACGACGGACGATGGAATATGCAATAGTCATAGTACGTAAGTGTCTCCCAAAACTAAGGCCTTCAGGGCTTGCCCGTGACAAAGGTTGGCACATGAACAGGCCAAACCCCTTTGGTGGTAACGCGCAATGCGCTCGACCCGCGTACACAGGCCGAAAAAAACGGCCACCCGAAGGTGGCCGTGTCAAAGTCCTTGGGGGACATCGTTGGGAAACTTGCAATGCAGTCTGAGCTCTCATCGGCTCTTCGCGTTAATTTTGAAACCCCTTCAGCGCATCGGTGTGACAACGAACAATGGGTATTTTGCGGCTGCTAACGCACTATGCACATCCCCTGTTTAGGGGATGTGTGGTGGGTTTTTGCGACAATTTAGGATAAATCGTTGTTTAAAAGATACGCTTAGCGGGTCAGCTTGTGTGAATGTAAATTCGACGGCGCTTCTATGCCCCAGGCAGCTGCACCACGAAACATGCGCCCCCGCCGGAACGGCTTTGGCAGCGTACGCTGCCGCCGTGCTTCACGGCAATAGATTGCACTAAAGCCAGCCCCAAACCGACGCCACCGTCGCGCTCGCTGGCCCGGTTGCTGCGGTAAAAGGGCTCGAAAATGCGCTGTTGCTCGCCTTCAGGTACGCCGGGGCCGCGATCACAGACTTCGATCTCGATGCCAAACGCGCTGCTCTGGGGGCCACGCCCGGCGCTCATTGAGGTGCTGCGCAGGCTCATCTGTACCTCACAGCCGCCGTAGCGCTGCGCGTTGTCCAGCAGATTGCGCATCAGGCGGCGCAACAGGCGGGGAACGCCTTGCATGTCCAATTGCTGCACGTGGCAATCTAGTGGCACGCTCAGGCGCGCGCACTCCTCAGCAGCCATCGCGATCAAGTCGACTGATTCAATCTTGCCCATGTCAATGCCAGCGCTGTGCTGGGCCGCGTCTAGTCGGCTGGCCAGCAAGATTTCCTCTATCAACGCGTCGAGCTCACTGATGTTACGCGCCAGCTCCGCCTTGAGTGCGGCGCTGGGGGCGCTTTGCATCAGCTCAATGCCCATGCGGATGCGCGCCAGCGGCGAACGCAGCTCGTGCGAGGCGTTGGCCAGCAAGGATTTGTGGGACTGCACCAGCGCCTCTACGCGGTTCGCCGCTGCGTTAAACCGCTCGCCCAGAAAAGCTACCTCATCGCGCCCCTGCACCTGCACCCTAGCCCGCAGGTCACCCGCACCCCAGCGCTCTACGCCTTGGCGCAGGCCCTCCAAACGCTTGGTTAAGCGGCGCACCACCGGGTAGCTGCCCAGCGCGACTGCAAAAGCCACCACGCCCCATAGCCACAGCAAGATAGTGGGATTGCGCTGCACATTGGTGTCTAGCCAGCGCGGCAACAGGCCGCCGGACTGCATGGCACTGGAGGGCGACATGCCGTCTACTGGAGGGCGCACGCGCGGCGGCAGTTGCATGGACAGGGTTTTACCATCCGACATCGTGACCTGAAACTCCAGTCCTTGGCCGGGCACCCGCACAGGCCGCCCGCTGGCTTGACCCACAATTTTCCCAGTGCTGTCGCGCACGATCAGCTCCCGGGAAGGCATCTCGGCCAAGCGCTCATTGCGGATCCGTTCGGCCTGGGTGCGCCACAGCCATCCAAAAGCCAAAGTCAGCACCAACACGGTCAGCACCACAGCCAGCCAAATGCGCACATACAAACGGTTGAAGAACGGTATTTGCATGAAATATGGCTCCAGCCCAATAGAATATAGCGGGAAAAGCTATTAAATATATAGCATAGTCAATCGCCAACTAGTCTTGCTGTTTAGCAAAGACATAGCCCACCCCACGCACGGTGACGATACGCCGGGGCTCTTTTGGGTCGGCCTCAATAGCCGCGCGTATGCGGCCCATATGCACGTCAATAGAGCGGTCAAACGCCTCCAGCTCGCGGCCACGCACGGCCTCCATGATCTGCTCGCGCGTGAGCACCCGGCCTGCGCGCTCAGCCATGGCCACTAGCAGGTCGAACTGGTAGGAGGTCAGCTCCACCAAATTGCCCGCTACCAGCACGGTGCGGGCGTCGCGGTCAACCTCCAAGCTGCCAAAGGCCATGCGGCGGCCGGTAACGGCCGCGCCCTCGCCGTGGCGGCGCAGGATGGCTCGGATACGCGCCAGCAGCTCGCGGGGCTCAAAGGGCTTGGATAAATAGTCGTCAGCGCCAAGCTCTAGGCCAATGATGCGGTCCATCGCGTCGCCCTTGCCAGTGAGCATGAGCACCGGCGTGTGCGCCACATCGCCCGACAGGGCGCGCAGGCGGCGGCACACCTCCAGGCCGTCGATACCGGGCATCATCAAGTCTAAAATGATCAGGTCTGGCGGCGCTGCTTGCAGGGCCAGCAGACCCGCCAGGCCGTCGATGGCGTGGACAAATTCAAAATCGTTCCCGCGCAGGTACTCGCCCACCATATTGGCCAAGCGGGCATCGTCCTCGATCATCAGAAGTTGGGTCATAGGCAGCATACTAACGCCAGTCGGGCCAGCGAGCGGGATGCAATGAATCGGTTTACCGACCCCAGAGTCCGCCAAAGCCCATACCGCCGCCCCATGCATCACGGCCACCGTGAGGGCCGTGCGCTGACTGCTCACGCATGCGCCCGGCCAGCTTGCTGCGCTGGGCTGGGGTGAGTACTTCTGCCGCATCAGCCATATGTTGCACCACGCGCCGGCTCATACTGTCGGCCAGGGTAATGTGCTCTTGCCGCAATAGCTCCAAGGCGTTGCGGTCAATGGCGCTTGCCGCCAGCAAATCCATACCCTTTCTGCGAGCCGCCATACGCTGGATCCGCATCGGTTGCATGTCGGCCATAGCGGTCTGCGCCAACTTGAGCAAGCGCTCTTTTTGCTCCGGCGTGCCGTCCACCGATTTGATCAGGCCACCGATGCGGTGCTCGATAGCCCGGGCCATGTGCTCGGGCGAGGGTGACCGCGCAGGTCCAAGGCCGTGGGGTGGCGCGCCAGGCACCGGTTGCGCGCTCACCCGCGTTGTCAATCCGGTCATGCCGCCTAAGGCCGCGATAGTGGTGAACCAGCGGCGCGTTCCGCCTGGGGTAGCTTGAGGGGTGGGCATAAAAGTCCTTTGAGAATTGGATCCAACACCCCGTACTGTGCTGACCCTTGGCTAACTGCCAATGAAGGACCGGTAAAGTTAAGTAAATGCCACTGGATCTGCGTTGTGAGATAGGAGCGATTTGCGGCCTACAGCGTGACTCACATTTCCAAGGCAGTTCAAAACCCCGCTATTTTTGGGGCTTTGGGCATTCCGGCGGTCTGAAAGCGGGTTTGAAATGCGAATTTGAGGCTGCTTTTGAAGCATGTGTGAGGCTCTGTCACTTTAAAAAACTGCGGCAGAAGCTACTAAATTAATAGTAGTTGCCTTTTTTCCTTAAGGTACATTGATGAGGTTTTTGGGTGACTCTTCGCTGCGTTATCCCTTACCCAATTGACGAGTCATGAATGCCAAATCCAACCAGCGGTCAAATTTGAAACCCACCTGACGCAGTACCCCTGCATCTTCAAAGCCCAGTTTGCGATGCAGGGCAATACTGCCCGCGTTCGCGGCATCAATACCCGCCACCATGGTGTGCAAGCCTTGCGCGCAGGCGGCATCCATGATCGCGCGCACCAATGCGCTAGCGATGCCTTGACGGCGGGCGGCCTCGCTCACATACACCGAGTGCTCCACGGTGAAGCGGTAGCCCATCCACGCGCGAAAGCTGCCGTAGCTGGCAAACCCGACGCTATGGCCAGCGATCTGCGCCACGATAACCGGGTAGCCACAGGCGTTCTTGGCGGCAAACCATTCGATTTGTTTCTCTGCGCTGCGGGGATCGTAGTCGTAGCTGGCCGTCGTGTGCTGCACCGCATGGTTGCGCATGCTGCGCAGAGCCTCAAAATCGTCGGTGCGCGCGGGGCGCAGAGTGAAAATGGCTGGCATGGTGCTTTCCCTTCGGTGTGGGCAGGGCTAGTGGGCGTGCTCAATGATGACCAGGTATTTGCAAGGTATGTCCAGCAGATTTTCAAAGCTGAAAACGCCTGAGGGCTTCATATGCATGGCGTCACCAGTCGTGAATATAGTAGTAACAGCGCTGCCCTCCACCCTGGCGGGGTTGCTTTGGGTAACGCGCAGGCCGTCGGTTTGCGCAACGACGTACTGCGAATAGCCGCCAGACATGTGTCCGCTGGTCCCTGGCAAAGGGCTGTGCGCGCTGCTATTTAGGAACTGCACGACGGTCTTGGGCGGCAAGGTCACTTCCACCACTTCTACTTTGGACGCAGTCACGCGGGGCGTGACGATTTCGCGTACAAGGCCGGTTGCAGGGTCTTGCCAGCGCATGCGGTGTACGCGGCGCATGAACGGGTTGGGTTGGTTGGGCGCAGGCACGAGCAAGGCAGACAGGCTGGTGTCCAACGCGGTGCACAGCTTGTGCAGCAAGGCGGCGGTAGCGCTAGCCTCTGCGCGCTCAATTTTGGAAATCATCGCCCGGCTTACGCCGCTACGGCTAGCCAGATCCTGCAGAGTCAAACCGCCCTGACTGCGCAGTATTTTGAGGCGCTGGGCAATGTGCTGATCAACTTCGCCGACTTTGGTATCTGCGACCGCCTTTGGTGCATTTCCCAATTGGCTTTGCACTAGGGTGCTTGGCGGGATAGTACTGTCCATTTAAATAGAATTTAATCTACTTTAGATGAAATATCAAGCATTCAATTTGCGATAACCGGCAAAATCGCCCACCCAGCGTCGTCAGGCTATGCCGTCTCCTACACCGCCGACCTGTGTAAAGTGTTGGTGGCATTGCGGTTGAGCGCATCCCACGCTATAATGGAAGGCTTTTCCGCATTCGCGTGACGAATTGTGCGTGCGGTGAAGGTAACTTTTTTTATACACGTTTAGGTAGATAAATGCCAACCATTAACCAGCTCATACGCCATGGACGCGAGGTCGAAACGATCAAGTCGAAGTCCCCGGCTATGCAAAAC
>JAYWHJ010000196.1:0-8808 GCA_043777795.1 Polaromonas sp.
CCGACGGTTCGCTGGGCGGAGAAGTCAAGTTTGGTTGGGATATTCGCATTACCGAGACTCGTTGATGTCCAGTGAGGGGAAGTCGCATAGTCCACTGACGCATTCGATCATAGACACAGAATACATGCAGCACTCCTAGGTTTGGATATAGAGGATGTCTGTCGTTGACACCAGATAGGCAGCTCGGCTCTGGTGCTGAATACCAGAGACTCGTCGGCAATGCGCAGCTTGTTTGTACGGCTGAGACTGTTGAAGCTGCTGACAACGGGCTTTTTCTTCCGCAGCGCATATTGCACACAGCCACTTCGACACTGCATAATTTCGTGCTGCGCTCTTTTAGGACTACAAAGCCCGTAGCTAACGATTAACTAAACAGTGTAGGTATCGTTAATTCTGGTGCTAGGCTTGAGATCGACATGTGCATTGCAAGTGACTGACGCAGGCTAGCAGCACGTAGCAGTGCCAGCAGCTTCTAGGAAAATTTATGCTTATTTTGCAGAAATGTTTTTGCTCTGCACGTTCGTAATAATAGCTTCCACTTTTTCCAATTTATTTGAAATTGAAACAGATTTAAGATTGAATTCAGGAATTACTAGCTTCTTTGAAGAAAGCGCCTTTTTATTACTGTCATTTAAAGACAAATAAAGCTCTAGTTTTACTCTAGTACCTTTGGAAAATAAATCGGAGAATCTTCCTACTGCAGAGCCTTGAGGGTTCCATTTAAAGTAAAAGCCTCCCCCTGTTTGAATCGCCCCGCAAAGCCCATCAATACTATTTGCATTGCCGAGAGCGCCACTGATCAGCCAGATTTGTCCACAGCCCAGTTCTTCCATTGAAATTTGGAACGGACGATCCTCTTTAGGGGTCATCATGCCGCCAATGGAAATATAAAGTTGATCAGCCATTTTTTGCTCTTTTCAAACAGTTTACTTAAAGACTACTAGCAATGAAAAATTGCATTGAGTATAAATTTTAGTATGAAGAATTTTTTCTTCATTTGTATGACGATTTAGGTTACCAACTTTGACAAGTAGCATTGCAAATGCTAACAATTTCATAAGGAAGCGCTGAACAAGTCAAAAAATTCAGAATAAACACTCGTAAGCCGTTGATTTATATGACCTGCGTTTTCATTACAGAGACTTAATCAGCGTTTGCATAAGTGAAAACTTCGGTTTTAAAGTCAAGCCTATGACGGCCCGAACAGCAGTTTTTAATGGTCAAGTAATTGGCGCGTCGTACCCGGCGAATCCACAACAGCGCATTCAAAGCACGGGTTGCGCCTGCTGCATCGCGCGACGACAAGACATGGGCGCAGTTATGCGCACACGCTTGTAAACAGGCCAGTCATGAGGTAAAAAAACACTATTAATTCAGTAGCTTCTCCCGTCATAGTTTATTGACTTAGAGCGGGATACCTCACAATTTTTGTAAATTAAGCAAAATGATTTACCTACTTCTAGCAGGACTTAGGCAATTCCGTGATATTTTTTTGCATATTTGTGTTTAGATTGCATACGGTAGCCCTTGCAAAGTTCAAAATTGGCAAACATGTCTCGTTTTATGGGTACGCAGCAGGATTTATACGGCAAGCCAATAAATCCCCAAGCGAGTGATTAATCAACCCCGAGCGGTGCACCCGCTTTTAACCTGAACGGAGAACTGACATGAGTATCGACTGCCACTTGAAGCTGGACGGCGTAAAAGGCGAATCTACCCACGCTAAACACAAAGACGAAATCGCGCTGCAAAGCTGGAGCTGGGGCGTAGCCAACGCCAGCAACAGCAGCGGCGGCGGCTTGGCCGTAGGCAAAGGCAAGCCACAGGACATCCACTTCTCCAAGAAGTACGACAACGCCTCGCCGGTGCTGTCCAAAAACTGCGCCGCAGGCAAGCACTTCAAAGACGCCACCATCTCAATGTCTTTGGCTGGCGGCAAGCAAGAAGACTTTTTGGTTATCAAACTCAAGGAAGTCTTTATCAGCAGCCACCAAGTCAGTGCTGGTTCAGGCGGCGAGGTGTCTGACCAAGTCTCCATGACCTACAGCGATATCGAATACTCCTACAAGCCCCAAAAAGCCGACGGCTCACTGGGTGGAGAGGTCAAGTTTGGTTGGGACACGCGTACTACTGAGACCCGCTAAACGGTGCAAGATTTTAAAAGCCCTTCAGGCTTGAAGCTTGAAGGGCTTTCTTATTTCTGATAACTTCTTCGCATCAGACTCTTGATATTAAAGTTTTTATCGCCCAGTGCCACTGTCCATAAAAGCCGCCCAAAAGTATGGATGCGGCTTTTTTTTCATTAGTTGCTCTTGCGCTTCTGCCAACGCCTTGGCTACCGGCAACCCTTTCTTCATACCCGCGTACATCAGTCTAGACAACTCCGCAGTGGCATCGTCGTCTACTTCCCACAACGAACCAACCACGTTCTGTGCGCCAGCGTACAAGAAGCCACGGGTCAAGCCCACCACATCGTCGCCACTGCTGATGCTGCCCAGGCCGGTCTCGCAGGCAGAGAGCATCACCAGCTTGGCATTGAGGCGCAAACCGTAGATTTCGCTTACGCTGAGCATGCCGTCGTTTTTAGCATCTTTGGACAGTTTGAGGCGCGACTCCAGCGGGGCATCTGCCGAAAACTCACCGTGTGATGCGACGTGGATGTGCGAGAAATCATAGGCACGCTCTTTGATCAATGTTTCAGTAGCAGCCAGGCGCACAAACAGCTCGCTGTTTCTAGCAAACATGGCTTGCAGGTCCTGCGCTTCCAGTTGGGCTGCAGGCAAGTCCAAGGCCGCTTGACCCAAGTCTGGGTTGCCTAGAATGAGCATTCGGTTCACTGGGTCTTGGGTTGAAGCTGAAAAGGCCCTGGCCTCGGGCATTAACCCGAGCAGCATGGCGGAGGGTAGGTAGCGCAGCGCACGGCCTTGCATCAAAAATTTCTCACCATCGTGCAGCGCTGCAAAGGGCACGTAGTGCAGGCTGCCGTGGGGCACGATCAAGAGGTCACGTCCAGCAATGGCGTTTTGCATCGGGCGCAGCAAACGCTTGTACAAAACTTCGCCAAGCTCTTTAGATTGGCGGCGGCGCTTTTTGATCGACTGCACAAACTCGCCGACGTCTTCGGTCAGGCCATTGCCATCGAGTTGAAAAATGCGTATCTCCGCACCCGCCAGTGTGTACCCGTACAGGGTTGTGCCTGAGGTAAAAAAGCCTACCAAAGTCTCTTGCGGCCCCAACCCCGCAGCCATCCGCTCTACGCTGATGCTGCCCGACGTGATGAGCGATGCAAGCTGCGGTGCCAAGGTTTGCAAGCGTATAGACGCCTGCTGCATCAAGCCATTGAGTTCAGCTCGGCGTGCGACGCTGGTATCGGGCACCTGGATAGACAGTTCAGAGTCAATCCGTTGAAACTCCGCAAACGCAGCCGCTATCTCTGGTGCGCGCTGACCATAGATGCCAAAGTCAGACTTGGTGGCCAGCATGTCTACCAGCGCGCGCGACTTGGCCTGCTCTGCAACCTCAAGCACTTGGGCTTTATTGCCCAGCTTGAGCGCGGTTCGCACAATGCCCTGATAGACCGCCTGCTTGTCGGCAGCAAAACCAATTTTGCTGGTCTCGGTACGGATGGAGCGGCGCTGGCCTTCTACCAGGTCGCGCGCTTTACGAAAGTACTCCAGGGCTTTTTCGGTTTGTCCATCGCGCTCGGCAACCCGGCCTCTTTCAAACAGCACTTGCCAGTAAATCTCGGCGTTCACAGTCAGCTCGGGCGTCGTCAGCAGCTTGTCAAACCCTGCGCGCGCTGGATCCAGGCGGCCCACTTCCAGCTGCGCCTTGTGGAGCATGAAGGCGCGTGGCAACTCGGTCCACACCCAGTTGTTACGCCCGGTAAACGCTGCACCCGAGAGCAGGTTGTCCAGCATCATGTCAAACCGAAACGATGCATCGCTAGACTCCAGCGTCACTATCACGTCGGCCCAGGCACCGATGGCCATTTGCGCGCGCGCCAGTGCCATGGCCTTGGCGCGCTTGTAGTCGCTGCGTACGTTAAAGCCTTTGAGCAGCTCTACGGTTTGCCGCGCGGTGGTGTAGTCGCCTTGCAGGGCTACAGCCAGCGCTACTGCAGCGTAGGCGGCCACCACCATGTCTTGGTCACCACTGTTTTCTTTGCGCAGCCACACCAAAGCGTCGTTGGCTTGCTTGCGCGCTTCGGCATACTGGCCCAAGTCTGTTAAGGCCTCTGCACGCATAAGGTGAATCGTGGGAGTGGCATCGTCCAGGCCAAAAATGCGGGTGCGTGTGTCGCCTTTAGCTACGAGCACTTGCATTTGGTTCAAGCAAGGCAACAGCTTTTCATAACGCTTGAGTTTGGAGTATGCAAAGCACAAAGCGTGCTGATCGCGTGTACGCAGCGGCCCATTTTTTGCGAGAGCCTCTACCTGCTTTTCTATCAGGTCGTAGCGGCCAGCGCCGGCATAGCCAGTTTGGTCAGTTCCGTAGTCCGCCTGCGCGTGCAGGCAGGCAGTGGCTAGCACGGTGGCAGCAAGCCACCTCCCCGTGGAGTTTTTGCGCATGGCATGCCCCTTAAAGTTGGTCGACACCTAAAACCAGTAGTTCACACCCAACGAGACACCCTTGCTGTCTTTAGCGCGCTGCAGCGCAAGCGTGCCGCGCAAAAAGCTGCGGGCTGATAGCGCGTTCTTATTGGTACCCAAAGACAGCGTAAACTCTTGCGCGCTCTTTTGGTACAGCGCGGTGCCTGTCAAGCGCGTGTCTGAGATGCCATATTCAATCGACATCTTGCTACCGCCAAAGTTGACGGGCTGGCTTAGCAGTAGACCGTTCATCAATGCGGTGTTGCGAATTTTAGGATCCGTGGTGAACTTATCGCCAGGTGGTTTGAAAGTTTGGTAGTAGCCCAGCATATTGCCCATGGTCACATCAAAGTTGTCAAACTCCCAAGTGTAGGTGCTGGCAATCGAGCCGTTAAACACGCCTACAAAAAACGCAGCATCTTTAGACCCGGCAAGACTCGCACCCAGAATGGGAGTAAGTACCCAAGAGTCGGACATTGGGAACCGATATCCAGCCGACAAACGCCCTTGGTAGGACTTGCTGCCCGCTGAGTCCAGCATACCAAAGCCAGCGCGCACCAGCGCCTGCCTGCGCGGATCAATATCGTTTCGCACGGTGTAAGACAGCGGTATAGTGGCACTGCGCACCGTAGAGTTACCCACTTTGTGACTGCTCAGCAAAACACCCGCACCAATCACGCTTTGAGCACCTTGCGATGCGTTATTTTGCGACGACGCAATGCGCGTGGCACTATCAGTAAAGCTGCTGCTAAAGTCAGCAAAAATAGCTTGGCCCATGACGCCGCCGGTACCAGCAATGGGACTGAGTGGCGACACGGCGGCCTGACGGCGCTGTAGGTTTCCCAAAATGTTGGGGTTGTCGCGTAAAAAATTGCGCAGCAAGATAGCGCTGTCTCTGCGTGTGTTTCCCGTAAATGATTCGTTCAAACCAATATCCGGTATTTGCAGCGTCAGCGTGCGGCTGCCAGCAGCGTAGTTGATAGATGTATCTACGCCCAAAATACGTGTGTTGCTCGACAAAGCGCTAGTCTCTGTATAGCCTGGAAATAGGGTGCCTACATCGCGGATGGTATTCTGGTAAAAACTCTCAAACGTCTCTCGACAAAACTGCTGGGTAGTGCCAGCCGTTGTCACGTTCGCCTCAAATATCGTGTCGCATGCAGCTTGCGCCAGCAGCGGCGATGCACTGGTCAGCGCGCAGGCTGCCCACAGAGCTGCTTTGACAGGTGGTATACGAAATAGACCACCAGAAGCGCTGTGAGGCGACGGGATTTTTTTTGAGGGCATTTGTTTTCTCCTTAAAGACAAAATAATCAACTACAAAAATCTTAATCAATGGCCATCATTTGTGTGACCTGCTCTTCTGCATACGCCCACAGAGTCAACGCCGTGTAGTTATCATGGCCTGGCTTGGCGTTAGCGCACACACTCTCGTCTAGCTGTTGCAGCCAAGTGCGCGGGCTGGGAGCCGTTTTCAGCATTTCCTCAAACAAAGCATCGCCCACTGGCTCCCATACGCCATCGCTGCACAGCAGCAGTACGTCGCCGGGCATAATGTGCATGGGCTCTGAAATCGTAATTTCCAGCTCGCTCTCAGTGCTGCCCAAGGCCGACAGCAGAAGATTGCGCTGCGGGTGCAGACGGGCGCCTTCATCGTCGATCATCCCGGTGGCTACCATTTGCTGCACCAAGCTATGGTCAGTGGTACGCGCAATCACCTTGCCGTCTCTAAACAAATAGGCTCTGCTATCTCCGCAGTGCACCCACATCAGCTCGTCAGTATGCAGATTCATCACTGCCAAGACCACCGTAGTGCGCATACCAGCCAGCTTGGTGCCCTCTTGCTGGTGTGCGACCACGGCCTCGTTAGCTTTGATCAGCAAGGCGCGCAAGGCGGTAATGCTGATCTCCGGGTTACTGGAAAATGCCCCCAAAATAGTATTGCGCGCAATGTCCGCCGCCACATCTCCGCCGCCATGTCCACCCGCGCCATCAGCCACCAGGCAGGCAATATATTGCCCGTCACTCCAATGGCCGTGCACATCTTCATTGTAGGTACGACCACCTTGCTTTGATAGCGTGACAATTTCAATTTCCACAGAGTTCTTTCTGTTTGTTACTCAGATTTAAAGCGTGACATTTGTTCGTCATATGCTTTGGAAAAAGCCTTGCCGAACAGGGTGTGAAAATCGTCTTCGGCCTCGGTGGCAATGCCCTGGTAGAGCTTGCAAAACTGGTCCCACAGCTTGGCCTTGCGGCTAGCGCTGAAGAACTCGTCGAGCTTGGATTTTTCCGTCAAGCGCTTTTCAAGTGTCTCGGGCGTAAACAGGCTCAGCACATGCGACAGCGCAGCCCGCATGCCCACCATCACTCCAAACTGGTGGGCACGCAGGTCGGCATAGGCGTTGGTCATAGACTCTTCCGCGCCCATAAACCCTTTGACCTTGGGGCCCAGCATATGGGCTAGGGCTACCTCTGCGTTTGGAGAAAACTTCAGCGGATTGTTGGCCACCATGGCAATCATCGTCACCTCAGACTGAAGCACTTTTTTGAACTCCTGGCGAGACAACAGCAACTGCAAAGTGCCGTTGGTGGCCGTGTGCAGCATGGCGCCTATGCGCTCCATCAACTCCGGTGTGAGCTCGGTAGGCATTTGGTGGTTCGTTTTGACGCCGCGTAAAAATGCGGTCAGCAGTTCGCTGTCAGTGGCGCCGCCTGCAGCCCCGGGCGCTCTGGGCGCTACTCTAGAAGCTGCAGTTGGTGCGGGCGCAGCGTAGGACGCAGGCTGCATAATCGACGGCGGCGGCGCAGGCGGGGGACTTTGTACCGGCGCTACTTTGGGCTTGGCATCCACCGCAGCGGGCATTGCGTAGGCGTGCTGAAGTGCTGGCACATGGTCGCTGCGGGTGGCGGCTAAAGCCTTTGGTCCTTCTCCAAGCAAGGCCTGCATCGGGTCAGCAGACGATGCCGTGTTGGGCTGGAACATGGGACTTGCCAATGGCGACTCTGCAAACGGATCGCCTCCCGTTGAGGACGATCCCAAGCCAAACAAATCGTCCAGGCTAGATGAGCCAGCGTTTGGGATTCCTTCAAAGGCGCCACCACCAGTGCCAGATACTCCCAGATTTGACGCAGCTCCAGCAGCGCCAAAGCCCATCAAATCATCAAAAGGATCCGCCTTGCCAGTTTTGGCAGCAGGGGAGTCCAAACCCATGGGATCTGGGAAAAATGCAGAGATGGAGGAAGCGGTGGAGTTGGTGCTTAATTTGGGAGCAACAGCCGCAGCAGCAGGGGCAGGTGCTAAACCAGAAAGCAAATCCGCAAATGGATCGTCGGCACTGGCCGCTGTATTGGCTGGCCCGTCTGATGGGCCGATAGTTAAATCGTCAATGATGCTTGCATTGGATTTACCTGCGTTTGCATGGCTCACAATCAATTCAAAGTTACCGATTTGTAACTTTGAGCCATCCGACAGCGCCGCCTCATTACCAGACCCCAATGGAACGCCATTGCAAAGCAAAGGGTTGCTACCTCGGTCAATAATAAAAAATTGACCATTTCGATTAACTATTTGCGCGTGAACCCGAGAAACTGTCCGGTCTGGATCGTCTAAGACCAACTGGTTGGAGGTGGCACGCCCAATGGTGCCACCGACAGAGTCAAAATCGGCAGAAAGGCCGCCTCCACCAGCGCCCCCCCGCATACTGACGACCGCAATTTTCATTACGCACCACTCCAAAAAATCTAAAGGTAAAAACCTGCTTTATATAAGACGATTGGGCCGTGCAACATTCAAACCGGAGTCTCCTGATCGTCTTCAGGCATGGGGCATCGAGTGGTAATCGCCTGAAGTTCCATGTTTTTGTGCTTGTGTTGACAATCAGTATTGCATTCATGTTCCAGCATTCCATATTGACCTTCAAGATGATGCTTCTTTCGTCATTGACTGCATTCATCAGCGCATGTACCGATGGCCCTGTGGAAATGCCTGGCAATTTACCGAATCCTAAGCTGGCTGAGCTGATGAACGACGGCCTGCAGGAGGATATCAAGCGCATGGATCCAAGATCATCCCCAGGCTTTATTCCTCAGGCGGCTGCCAATGCGCAGTTGTGGTTGAAAGAAATCAATGATGTGGTGGCACGTTGTAGATATGGACCACGAAATCGCTCTAAGTTCAACTTGCTCGAATATGACATTACCTTGGCCAACGGAG
>JAYWHJ010000197.1:0-3166 GCA_043777795.1 Polaromonas sp.
CCGAACCATTGCACATGCTTTTTCGGCATACCTATGGTTTCTGCGGTGGTTTTGTTTGGTACGCTTGGATTGTTCTGTGTTGCACAACTTGCGCCATGATCGACCATTGATCTTGGTAGCCAACCACCCATCTTTGCTAGACGCCGTTATTTTGCTGTCTCACCTGCCTCAGGCAACCTGTGTGATGAAAGCAACACTTAGAGGCAATATTCTATTTGGGCCTTTGGCGCGTTTTTCGGGTTATATCACTAACGAACACCCGCTTCATCTGATCAAACAAGCTTGCAACGAACTGGCCGAAGGCGCCCATCTGCTTATTTTTCCAGAGGGAACCCGGACGCTTGAATTTCCGGTAAATACCTTCGGGCAAACCGCAGCACTCATTGCGCGACGCTCTGGCGTACCTGTACAGACCTTGTTGATCAGCTTCAACACGCCCTACTTAGGCAAAAAATGGCCTTTACACCGCAAACCACGGCTTCCACTGCATATTTCGGTCAAACTGGGGCAGCGATTTGATGCTGTAACTGACAAGGAAATGCTCACCCAAAAGCTTGAAACCTATTACCGGCAGCATCTCAATTACTAATGTTTGCATGTTATCCTAGTCTTTAGGAAAGGGGAGAGATCGATGTTGCGCAAGATAGTGGATGATTTTTTATTGACGCAGACGCATATTTCGCCCGAGAAACTAGCCGATCCAAACGTCAAAATGGTGGATCTGGGCTTGGATTCTCTTGGTGTAGTGGAAATGCTGTTTGAAGTTGAGGATCGTTATGGCATTCATATTGAAGATGCCATGCAGTACCAAAACATGACCCTGACTGAAGTCGTATCGCACATGGAGCAAATTGTTCGCGCCAAGCACGGCGGCGAACTACCCTCTTTGATAAGCCCTGAAAAAGCCTAAAACAGGTGAACCCCACGTTGCGAAAGGTTCTTATTAAAGGTATCGGCATGGTAACCCCGCTGGGGTTAACACGTGACGAAACCTTCAGCGCTGCGCTCTCTGGCCGGTCTGCAATCGCCGCCGCGCCAGGTCCCATCATCCAATTGCTTCCGCAGGCGCTGTCAGCGCAAGTTCCCGGCGCTTTTGAAACAAAGCTGAATAACGCGCAAACCCGTCTGGACCGTGCCACGCAATTTGCCATCGTCGCCGCAAACGAAGCCATCCAAGATGCAGGGTTTATAGCCAATGCACAACAAAAAGAGCGTACGGGCATCTATGTCGGCATTGGCATGGGTGGCGCTCAAACTATTGACGCCCTGTACACCCGATTTTTTGAACAGCTGCAGCGGGCCACCACAGAAAACCGTGACCCTACGGTAATGCACCCATTGGCGGTGCCGCGCATGATGGCCAATGCCAGCGCAGCCTGGGTGTCGATCGAACACAGCCTTCGCGGCCCCACCTACACCTACAGTGTTGCGTGCTCCTCCTCAGCCGTCGCCCTGGGTGAGGCTTACCGCGCCTTGCGCCATGGATACATTGACACGGCTATTGTTATTGGCACCGAGGCGATATTGACGCCCGGTTCCTTTATTGTGTGGAATGCCCTCCGGGTGATGGCCAAAAAACGCACCGACTTGCCCGAGGCAAGCTGCCGCCCCTTTGATGCTGATCGCACGGGTTTTGTACTCGGCGAAGGCGCGGCCGCGCTGGTGCTGGAAGCGCAGGGGCCTGCGCCAACCTGCCAGCGCACGCCTTATGCCGAGATGTGCGGTTACGGCACCACTACCGACGGCCTGCACATTACACTTCCTTCAGCAGAAGGGCAAACCCGAGCCATGCAAATCGCCTTAGACGATTCTGGTCTACCAGCGCAAGCCATTGGTTACCTTAACGCGCACGGTACCGCCACTGACGCCGGCGACGTCACTGAGACGCAATCCATCAAAGATGCATTTGGCGCACACGCCCCCAAGCTGGCCATCAGCTCCACCAAAGCCGTACACGGTCATATGATTGGCGCTGGTGGCGCTGTGGAGTTTGCGCTCAGCGTGCTGGCTTTAGACAGCGGCAAGATACCGCCCACAGCCAATCTCGACAAGCCAGGTGACGGCTGCGATTTGGACTACGTGCCTCGCCTTGCGCGCCTAGCACCCGATCTGCAGGCAGTGATGTCCAACTCATTTGCTTTTGGCGGCACTAACGTATCGCTTATTGCGCGAAAATTGGCAACTACTGCTATTTAAACCCACACACCCACTTCCTGCGGCTCCCGTATCTAAAAATATGAACCTGTCATGGACTATTTTTGCTTCGCTAGTTGCTTTAGGAGTTTGTAGCGCACAGGCGCAAAACACTGTCGATCCTGCGCCCAAATCAGAGCTGGGGCTGGGTATGGCGGTGTTGCAGTTCCCGGCTTACCGGGGTTCGGACCAATCTAGTACCCTCGTTTTACCGTTTCCTTATTTGGAATATCGCGGTGATTTTTTCAAGGCGGATCGTGAGGGCATACGTGCCAGCTTGTTTGACTCTGACCGGGTCGAGTTCTCTGTGAGCGTGTCGGGCTCGCCGCCCTCCAGAAGTGAGGGTGTCGACCGCCGCAAAGGTATGCCTGATCTCAAGCCTTCATTGGAGGTGGGGCCACAACTCAATATGTTGCTCAGCGCACCAGCAAACAGAGATTTCACACTCAAATTGCGCCTGCCACTGAGACAGGGAATCACGATAGAAAAAAAACCACAAAATGTGGGCCTGACCTTTTCGCCTAATCTCAATCTTGATGTCGTCAACCCTTGGGGTATATCGGGCGGCAATCTTGGTTTTGTTGTTGGGCCGATTTTTACCAGCAAAAAACAAAACGATAACTTCTACACCGTTGCAGCCCCTTATGCCACGGCTAGCAGACCCGCCTACCAATCCCGTAGCGGCTATGCGGGCAGCCAGTTTTTAGTGTCGCTGAGCCGCAAAATGGGCGATGTATGGGTCGGCTCCTATCTCCGCTACGATAGCTTGCGTGGCGCAGTATTTGCGGACAGCCCGCTAGTGGCAACCCGTCACTTCATGACTGCTGGTGTCGCGGTAAGTTATGTATTTACCAAGTTCTAAACAAGCTGCTGATTACTAAATGCAGAGACATGGGTGTTATATGGAACTAGATGAGCTAGCAAAGTTGGTTGAAGGTAGTGGCGCGGTGTTTACCTACCCTATGCATTTAGA
>JAYWHJ010000198.1:0-8778 GCA_043777795.1 Polaromonas sp.
CGCTGCGCTCAAACAAGCACATTGCCTGATCCAAATTTCTCCGTTCCTCGAGCCCGCAGCCCTGATTGGGGCGCATACCCATAGCGCACGCTCTGCCGCGAAAACTGGGGAATGTGCTGGGAGAGGCTCTCGAGCGTAGTTTTGTGCTTTTTATAAGTCAAATCATTCACCAGCCAACAAGAATAATGCGCAAACAGCTATGAGAAATATAGTCTAAAGTTATCGCAAAAATCCATGGCTTGCACCACTGCTTTTAGCAAGAAATTACCTGATTGGTTACATCCATTTTCAACGTCTGCGCGAAGCAGATGCCAAAGGCGATCAGATGCAGCGGCCTGTTAAACAGGATTCCGTCTGAGCCGAAGTTGTCAACGACAAACGCACTTTGCAAACGTTTCATAGTTACGGCGGTCAGTAGCTGGTGCGTTTGGAAACCGCCGCGTTCCTTCCATCGCACCGGCCAATGGCGCACACTGTTTTTGACAGGCTACCAGGTCTGCCTTGCTTCGTTCCTGTCTAGTGGGAGAAAAGTAGAAGGCGATACCCACAACGGTCGCAACCAGAAGCACAGCTCCCAGTTTGGCGTACTGACGAACGCCCGTCTTTATGTCCGACAGTTTGAAATCGAAGTTCACGGTGTTTAACGTTGAGGTTGTGGGGCGGCGCAGCCGTCCCACACGAACGACCAGTGAGCCCTCAAGCGCGACAAGGCTGCGAATAAATGCAACGCAATGGATGGTGTGAGCCAACGCCAGCGCTGTAGACGGTTAGGAGTAAACAAATGTCACCACCGTGAAGAAAGCCACCAAAAGCAGCAGCGTCCAAAGTTCGACCCTCTCGAATACCCACCACGCGCTTCTACGCACTTTAGGGATTGCAAGTTTCGCCTGAAGCGCGTGCGAGGGTGGCAGCACCCTGCGCAATAGCCAACCGCCGCCCAGCAGCAACGCAGCGACAAGTGCTGTCAAGCCAAGACCGAAAAGCATGATGATGGCGTATTCCATGGTTGATGGCTAACGTAATGCATACCGCAGAGCCTGCAACATAATCTGGCCGTCGCGGTTTAAACTGGGATTTTTAGAGTCGTAAACTATTGACTTCATTTGAGATTTTCTTTGGATGGTTGCTTAAATCGAAGATAAAAAATTTGCAAACACCGCAGTCAGTTGGCTTAGCTTACCGTAGTTTTCAGGAGTCATCCAGTAGTCAGTGGTTGATCAACTGTCCCGCAACCGAATTGTCCTTGGAAAAGTTTTAGCTACGTTTTAAATAGCTGCCCGCGCAATATTTTGCTGGGCTAAAGGCTGATTTAGCATTGCTTTTGCGCTGTCGCGGGCCAAAGAAAATCAAGGTCGCGTGAAAAACCCCGGCCGAGTGAAAGCACGCTGCTGCGGTGCAGTGCCCGCGCCACCCGATCGGAGCACCGGGCTCGAAGCACGGGAGAATTTGGGATCAGAGCCGGGCGCTGTTTGAGGCGATAGCCGAGTTCGCCCGGATCCCCAAATTCTGAGTACTGCAGATGCTTCCCGCGAAGCGGGCCGGGGCTCGGGTGGCGCGGGCACTGCGCCGTAGCGGCGTGCGTTGCTGGTACAACGGGACTGGCATTGATCGCACATTGGAGTGGTGTTGCTCGGAAATTTCAGCCGCGCAACGTAAAGCAATCACCCAGCCCGCGCACCAAACCATTCCCGCACCACCTGCTGCATCTGCCCCGCATCGCCCTGCGCCGCGCGCCATACCAGCTCGGGCGCTGCCACCCATGTGCCTTTGGGGAGGTGCTGCAAGGCTATGTCTACCAGCTCGGCTACCTTGATGGCGCGCACGGGCTGCTCGCTGTTGGGGACCATGAAGCTGAAGATGCTTAGCATCCACGCGGCTAGTTTTTCCAGGCTGTTTTTTCCGCTGGCGGCCAGTGGCTTTTCAGCGGTGCGCACGATCAGCAGGCGCTCAAAGCCTAGGGCTGCAAGGGCATGCTCGTCCAGGCTGGCCAGGCCGCGCTTTAGGGCCTCGGGCAAGGTGCCTTGGGCGTGGGGCAGTACCACGGCCAGGGTGTGCACGCCGCAGGATTTGAGCCATGCGCCTACGGCGGCTAGCTGGTCGGGTGCGGGGGTCCACAGCGCGCGCTCACGCTGGTAGAACATGCGGGGTGGGTCAAACATCACTATCGCTACATCGGCGGCAGCGCATGGCCACTGGGCTACCTGGCCTGCTACTTCGTGCGCGCTCACGTGGCGCATGCCTTGCCCTAGCGGCAAACTGGCCAGCACTTGGGTGTGGCTGTGGCGCTGCATGCCTACCAGGCGGCGCAGCACGGCGTTGCCTAGCGCGCCGGTGGCGCCAGCCACCAGAAGGCGCGGCAAAGCGGCGGGTGCCGCGCTGCGGTGCTGGCTGGCGGCAAGGGCTTGATTTGCGGATACTTGCATCTATCTATGCTACTGTGTGGGGCATGCAGCTACCAAGCGCTGCATTTGCGGCCAAAATAATGGCTAAATTTTTATAGGAGTGCATATGCAATCTACAGGTTTACAGCGCGTCGTGGGTGTCTTGATCTTAGCCGCCAGTGCCTTGCTTACCGGCTGCGGGTATAACGATTTTCAACGGCTGGACGAAGAGAGCAAAGCCGCTTGGAGCAATGTGCTCAACCAATACAAGCGCCGCGCGGATTTGATCCCCAATATTATTGCCACCGTCAAAGGCGAAGCTGGCTTTGAGCAAGACACGCTGACCAAGGTGGTAGAGGCACGCGCCAAGGCGACGTCTATGACGGTGACCCCAGAGACTTTGAACAACCCCGAGGCGTTCAAAAAATTCCAGGACGCGCAAAGCCAGCTGGGCGGTGCACTGAGCCGTTTGCTGGCGGTCAGTGAGAACTACCCTAACCTGAAAGCCAACCAGGGCTTCAGAGATCTGCGCGTCGAGCTGGAGGGCACAGAAAACCGCATCACCGTGGCGCGTGACCGCTACATCAAAACCATCCAGGCGTACAACGTGCTGGCCCGCAGCTTTCCTACCAACCTGACGGCCATGGCCCTCAGTTACAGCACCAAGCCTACTTTTGCGGTTGAAAACGAAGCCCAAATCAGCGCGCCACCGACGGTGGATTTCACCAAGAAGTAAGCCCGATTTGTAAGCTGTTTAGGCCGCTAGACCAATAAAATATTGCGGGAGCAGCTATGAGAGTAATAGCGTATATCGTTTGGCTGTGCGTCGCCCTGCTGGGCCTTGGCGCGCAGGCGCAAAACCTGCAGCCGGTGCCTGCGCTCACTGCGCGCGTCGTAGATACCACTGGCAC
The DNA here is from genome assembly GCA_043777795.1 of Polaromonas sp. Taxonomy (GTDB): domain Bacteria; phylum Pseudomonadota; class Gammaproteobacteria; order Burkholderiales; family Burkholderiaceae_C; genus JAAFIP01. Next base: position 3,293 of record JAYWHJ010000198.1, read on the forward strand.
GCTGGATGCAGGCGCACGCCAAACACTGGAGGCCAAGCTAGAGGCGCTGGAGACGCGCAAGGGCAGCCAAGTGGTGGTGCTGATCGTGCCCACCACAGCGCCCGAGGACATCACCAGCTACGCCAACCGGGTAGCCAATGCGTGGAAGATTGGCCGCAAAAATGTAGGCGATGGTGTGCTGGTCATCATCGCCAAAAACGACCGCAAGCTGCGCATTGAGGTGGCCAAAACGCTGGAAGGCGCGTTGCCCGATTTGGCTGTCAAGCAGATCATGGACGAAGCCTTGGCCCCCGGCCTGCGCAGCGGCGACTACGCGGGCGGCATATCGGCCACCATTGACGGCTTGGCCAAACGCATTGATGCGGAGAGCCTGCCAGAAGTCGCAGCGAAGGAGGGCGGTGGCCTGAACACGCTGGGCGAGGGCTTTCAGTGGATGGACATTGCCATCTTTATGCTGTTCGCCATCCCCATTGGCGGGGCGATTGCCAAAGGCATTTTTGGCAACAAGCTGGGCTCTTTGGTGACTGGCGGCGCCGTCGGTGGGCTGGCGTTTTTTGTCACGGCCAGCATGGCGTTGGCGGGCATTGCATTTGTCGTGGCCTTGATTTTCACCTTGATGTCCAGCTTTAGCCGTCTAGCCACGGGCGGGCGCGGGTATGGCGGCGGCGGTTGGTCCTCAGGCTCAGGGGGGTTTGGTGGTGGTGGAGGCGGCGGCGGTGGCTTTAGCTCCGGCGGCGGCGGAGATTTTGGCGGCGGTGGCGCCAGCGGTGATTTTTAAGGCAGCAGTGATGAACCGAACTAACTCCACATCCGCACCCCGTCGACTTGGCTTTTTCGCTCGCCTGCAGCGCGTCTTGCGCCACCGCTGGATGGACGACGGCGACACCCGCCGCGCGGTGCCGCCTGAGCTGCTCAAGCGCCTGGAAAACTACGTGAACGCCAGCGAGTCGCGCCACACGGGCGAGGTGCGCATTTGCGTCGAGGCAGGCATGCCCAGCAGCTACCTGTGGCGGGGTGCCACGCCGCGTGAGCGCGCCATCGCCATGTTTGGCAAGCTGCGGGTATGGGACACCGAGCACAACAACGGCGTGCTGATTTACCTGTTACTGGCCGAGCATGCGATTGAGCTGGTGGCCGACCGCGGCCTGAACGCCAAGGTCAGCGCCACCCAATGGCAAGCAATTACGCAGCGCTTGTCTGCCGCCCTTAAAGCGCAAAAGTTTGAAGACGGTTTGACGCAGGCGCTGCAAGAGGTGTCAGCCCTGCTGGTGCAGCACTATCCTTTGCAAGAAGGCCAAGTGCGCAGCAACGGTTTGCCCAATGCGCCCGATATCCGCTGAGCGGCGCAGCCACCTTGCCTGACGCGCCAGAGCGATGACAACCAGCTACTATTAGCGTAGCATAAAATTTACTGCACCACCACCTTCACGGGCGTTCCCGGCTTGATCTCGCCGCCCGCATACACGCCGTTGATGAGTTTGAGCTGCTGCTCAGGGTTGGCCAGCGGTGAGCTGCGTGCCAGCTCGGCAAAACCGCCGCGTGGCATGGTGGCGGTGCGCAAAATCCAGGGCCTGGCTGCGGCTTTGTCGGCGGCGGTCAAGGGGCGCAAACTGCGCTCGGCCTCTTGCATAGGCGCGCGATTGCCTTGCAGCGTTGCCGCGTCTTTGGCCAGGTACATCAGCGCGTAGTTACCACCGTCGGTGCCAGTCACTACCGTCAGTTCAACATTTTGGCGCTGGCCTTTCTCGTTGGTCTGCGTGCCGGTAAAGTGGGTGGCGTTCAGACCGTTCAGGTTGCGTGCTTCGGTACGGCCAGAGTCGGGTTTGATGGCATTGCGAATAATCTCCTCATGCGTTTTGCCAGCCTTGGGCGGCACCGGCAGCAGCCGCAGGCCAGCGTCGCGTGCGGCATTCATGAGCATGAGCTGGTCGGCCTCGTTTTGTATTTTCCAGCCCTGCGGCGCAGTGACGGCGATGTTCAAACCAGGGTGGTAAAAGTTGCGCCCGCGCGTCAGGCCTTGCTCGGCGCTCTCGCCAAAGGCCACGCCCTCCATCATTTGCAAATAGCGCGCGCGGCCCTCGTCCTGGTAGGGTGTAGTCGCCTTGTACTGCGCAGCCAGCTTGGTGATGATCTCCAGGCGCTGGTCGTTGCTGGGGTGTGATGCCAGATAGGTGTTTTGCTGCGGCACAGGGCGGCCTTCGGCGCGGGCCTGGTCGGCCGCAAAACGCTCCTGGTTTTTCAGCACATTGATCACGTCAATCATGTTGCGCGGGTCAAACTGTATGCGCGACAAATACTCGGCCCCCAGGCCATCGGCTTGCAGCTCTTGCTCGCGGCCGTACTTGGCCACATAGCCGCCCGCCACGTTTTGTGCAACACCACCCAGCATCTCGCCCGCACCACCCACGCCCTTGGCCTCCAGTACCGCGCCCAGCACGCTGGCCGCCAGCACGCCCAGTCCGGCGTTTTGCTGGCGCGTAACGCGCTGCGCACCGTGGCGCGCCGTCACGTGGCCAATCTCATGGCCAATCACACCGGCCAAATCCGCCTCGCTTTCCATATACGCCATGATCCCGCGCGTCACATACACATAGCCACCCGGCAGCGCAAACGCGTTGATCTCCGGGCTGTCCAGCACGGTAAACGTCCACACCAAGTTAGCCCGCTGGGATTGCTTGGCCAGCCGCTGTCCAATGTCGTTCACATAGGCCTGCAGCTTGGGGTTTTTCAGCGGCGCATACTCTTGCAGCACCTGCTCATGCGACTTCTTGCCCTCGGCCACTTCAGCAGACTCGCTCATCGCCGAGCGCTCGGTTTGGCCAGATACGGGGTTGACGACCTGGGTACCGCAAGCGGTGAGTAGCGTGGTGGCTAGGGCGAGGGAGGTGAGGGCGTAGCGCATGGGGGTTCTTTTCAATAAGAAAACATAACGCGATTCTAGTGAGTATCTAAACCCACAGGCAACATGAAAAACGGCGCTTGATGCGCCGTTTGATTCTTTAGCTAGCCTTGACCTTCAAGCGCCAAGCATGCAGCAAAGGCTCGGTGTAGCCGCTTGGCTGTTCCAGCCCTTTGAACACCAAATCGGTGGCCGCTTTGTACGCAGCGCTGGAGGCAAAGTTACCGGCCATATTCTTGTACAACGGGTCACCCGCGTTTTGCTTGTCCACCACGGCGGCCATGCGCTGGAAGGTCTCTTCCACTTGCGCGCGGGGCACGATGCCGTGCAGTAGCCAGTTGGCGATGTGCTGGCTGCTGATGCGCAGAGTGGCGCGGTCTTCCATCAGGCCTACGTTGTGGATGTCGGGCACTTTGCTGCAGCCCACGCCTTGGTCGATCCAGCGCACCACGTAGCCCAAAATGCCTTGGGCGTTGTTGTCCAGCTCTTGCTGCTTTTCTGCGTCGGTCCAGTTGGTGTTGGTGGCTACGGGGATGGTGAGCAGTTTGTCCAGCAGGGCGGCGGCTTGGGCATCTGTTTTGCCTTTTGCCATGCTCTTTTGCAGGGCGGCTACGTCTACCTGGTGGTAGTGCATGGCGTGCAGGGTGGCGGCGGTGGGGCTGGGCACCCAGGCGGTGTTGGCACCGGCCAGGGGATGCACAATTTTCTGCTGCATCATGGCGGCCATCAGGTCGGGCATGGCCCACATGCCTTTGCCAATTTGCGCTTTGCCGCGCAGGCCGCAGGCCAGGCCGGTGAGCACGTTGATTTTTTCGTAGGCAGCAATCCACTCGCTGGCCTTCATGTCGCCCTTGCGGATCATCGGGCCGGCGTGCATGGCGGTGTGCATCTCGTCGCCCGTGCGGTCCAAAAAGCCGGTATTGATGAAGGCCACGCGTGCGCTGGCTGCGGCAATACAGGCCTTCAGGTTCACGCTGGTGCGGCGCTCTTCGTCCATGATGCCCAGCTTGACGGTGTCCTGCTTGAGTCCCAGCAGCTTTTCTACGCGGCCAAACAGTTCGGACGCAAACGCCACTTCGGCGGGGCCGTGCATTTTGGGTTTCACGACATACACGCTGCCTTTGCGGCTGTTGCGGATGCCGTCTTTGCCATTACCTTGCAGGTCGTGCAGGGCGATCGCAGTGGTCACCACGGCATCCAAAATGCCTTCGGGAATCTCCTGTTGGCTGCCGTTTTTAGCTGTGTAGGTGATGGCCGGGTTGGTCATCAAATGGCCGACGTTACGCAAGAACATGAGCGAGCGGCCGTGCAGCTTGACTTTTTTGCCAGTGCCCGAGGTGTAGACGCGGTCGGCGTTTAGGCCACGCGTGAAGGTTTTGCCGCCTTTGCTGACTTCTTCGGTCAAGGTGCCTTTGAGGATGCCCAGCCAGTTGCTGTAGGCCAGTACTTTGTCGTCAGCGTCTACCACGGCGACGGAGTCTTCCAGGTCGAGGATGGTGGTCAGCGCGGCTTCCAGAACCAGGTCGCTCACGCCGGCAGCGTCGCTCGCGCCAATCGGCGTGGCGCGGTTGATCTGGATGTCCAGGTGCAGGCCGTTGTGTCGCAAGAGCACGGAGGTGGGTGCCTTGGCATCGCCTTGGGTGCCGATGAACTGCTTGGCATCTTGCAGGCCGCTACTGGTGCCGTCTTTCAGGTTGACCACCAGTTTGCCAGCTTTGACGCTGTAGCCAGTGCTATGGATGTGTGAGCCCTTTTTGAGCGGCGCAGTACGGTCGAGCACATGGCGAGCGTACTCAATCACTTTCGCGCCGCGCTTGGGGTTGTAGCCTTTGCCCTTCTCGCAGCCGTCGGCCTCGCTCAATACATCGGTGCCATACAGCGCGTCGTACAGGCTGCCCCAACGGGCGTTGGCGGCATTCAGCGCGTAGCGGGCGTTCAGCACCGGTACCACCAGCTGCGGGCCAGCTTGCAGTGCCAGCTCGGCGTCAACGTTAGCGGTGGTGGCTTTGACGGTTTTAGGTACCGGTACCAGATAGCCAATTTTCTCTAGAAATTTGCGGTACGCGGGCATGTCGGTGATGGGGCCAGGGTGGGCTTTGTGCCATGCATCTTGCTGGGTTTGCAGGCGGTCACGCTGGGCCAACAGTTTGATGTTTTTAGGGGCCAGACTTTGCACGATGGCGTCAAAGCCTTTCCAGAACTTGTCTTGCTGGACACCGGTGCCCGGCAGCACTTGGTTGTTGACGAAGTCGTACAGGTTGGTGGCTACTTGCAGGCTGTGGGCTTGGGTTCTAACTGTCATGGTGGGCTTTCAGGGAGGGAGATTAAAGAATTTTTGAACGCGGAGGGCGTAAGGGTTTCGCAGAAGGCGCAAAAAAGTGTATTTAGGGCATCAATCAATTAAAAAACGCCAGTACATCGCGCAAACTGGTGCCGGTGCGCGTAGGCTGCGTACCCAGCTCTTCAAAGGGCAGGCCGGCGCGGTTGACCCACAAGGTTTGATAGCCATACCAAGTGGCCGCCAGCGCGTCCCAGCTGTTGCTGCTGACTAACATTATTTGCTTGGGCTGCAGCCCGGTAGCCTGCG
>JAYWHJ010000199.1:0-8727 GCA_043777795.1 Polaromonas sp.
CCTCGTTGTAATTGCTGTCGCCTACACCCAAGGTGGTCAGGCTCACACCCTGTTTGCGCTCGCCCTCCACCAGGGCTTTAAGCTCATTGCGGTCGGTCACGCCAATGTTCAAGTCGCCATCGGTGGCCAGCAGAACCCGGTTGATCCCGTCTTTGATATACGATTGCCTGGCCTGGGCATACGCCATACGAATGCCTGCCTCGCCGTAGGTGCCGCCCGAAGCTACCAAGGTGTCGATAGCCGCATAAATAGTGTCGCGTTGATTGCCCGCTGTGGGGGGCAAAACCAGCTTGGTGCCATTGGCGTAGCTCACCAAAGAGACGCGGTCTTTGGCGCGCAGTTGTGTCACCAGCAGTTTGAGCGAAGATTTGACCAGCGGCAGCCGGTCTTGCGGGCCCATAGAGCCCGATACATCGACTAAAAACACCAAGTTGGCTGGTGGCAAACTGGTTTTGGCCACGTCTTTACCCTGTATGCCTATGCGCACCACATTGCGCTCGGCATTCCAAGGAGAGGCAAGCACCTGCGTGTGCACGGCAAACGGGTGGGCATGCTCGGGCGCTGGCAGGCTGTAGTCGTAGCCAAAATAATTGACCAGCTCTTCCACCCGCACAGCGTCGCGCGGTGGCAACTGGCCCCGGTTGATGAAGCGGCGCACATTGGCGTAGCTGCCGGTGTCCACATCGGCGCTGAAGGTGGAGACGGGAGCCTGCGCTACCCGCTGCCAGGGCGTGTCGGCAAACTGCTGGTATTGGGCGGTGTTGGCGGCAACCGGCGCAGGCAGTACCTGCGGTGCAATCATGCGCGCTATGGGTGGCTGCGCATAGTCGGCCGCAGAGGTTAAAGCAGCTTGTCTTGCAGATGCGGGCGCGGGTGCTGGAGCAGGCATCGCAACAGCGCTTGGCGCTGCGGGGGCGGCCACAGGGGCACTGGAAGGCGCTGGCGCCTTGGCTTGCTGCCCAGCCGTTTCGGATTTTGGCGCAGAGGTAGTCGTGCACGCAACCAGCGCAGTGAGAGCAAATAACTGAACCAGCAACGGGCACAGCCGCTGCCGGAAATGAAGTTGTAAAGCCATGAAATCCCCTTGGTAGTGTTGTACTAGGCGGGATTGTCTATGTCTATAAATGAATGCACCATCCCTAATTCATGTGAAATATGCGCCGCCACTGCGGGTGCACCGTAGCGCTCGCTGGCATGGTGGCCACAGGCGATGTATGCCACACCCATCTCGCGGGCGTAGTGGGCTTGGGGCTCGGAAATCTCGCCAGTGATAAACACATCGGCCCCGGCGGCAATAGCCGCTTCAAAATACCCTTGCGCTCCGCCCGTGCACCACGCTACTTTTTTAATAGCTTGTCCCGCTATATTTATATGGCTTACGGGCCGATTTAATATGCGCTTTATGTGCTCAGCCAGTTGCGCCGAGCTGGTGCAGGCGGTGCTGCCCAGCCAGCCCAGCTCTTGTTCGCCAAAGCGGCTGCCTGCGCCTTCCAGTGGCGTAAAACCCAGCACCTTGGCCAGTTGCGCGTTGTTACCCAGCGTGGGGTGCGCGTCCAGAGGCAGGTGGTAGGCGTACAGGTTGATGTTCGCCGCCAGCAGCTTTTGCAGGCGCTGCTTCATCCAGCCCACTACGCGGCCATCCTGTCCACGCCAAAACAGGCCGTGGTGCACGAAAATAGCGTCTGCCCCCTGCTCTATGGCCGCGTCAATCAAAGCCAGCGAGGCGGTGACGCCTGAGACAATGCGTTTGACATCATCCCTGCCTTCCACCTGAAGACCGTTGGGGCCATAATCTTTAAAGCGCTCGGGTTGCAAAAGTGCATCCAAAGCCGCAGTTAGTGTCTGTCGAGTGACCATAATGTGTGGTGTGGTTTAAAGTTTTTAAATAGAAGTTCAATATGCGCAGAATTTGGTTGATTTTCTCCCAAGCCGTGACCGTGCTGCTGGCGGCGTGGTTTGTCGTGGCCACTTTAAAGCCTGAGCTGCTCAATCGCAAGCCGCAAATGGGCAGTGGGCTGGTGCCTACCATCGAAGCACCTGCTGCCAATATGGCAGTGGCTCCCGCAGGTAGCTACCGGGCTGCAGCTCAAAAAGCTTCTGCGGCGGTGGTGAGCATCAGCGTGCTCAAGGCGGCCGTGCAAAACCCCAATGCCAACGACCCATGGTTCCGCTTCTTTTTTGGTGACAAAGGCGAAGAACCACAAGGCGGGCTGGGTAGCGGCGTGATAGTGAGCCCCAGCGGCTACATTTTGACCAATAACCATGTGGTGGAAGGCGGCGGCGAGATCGAGGTCATCTTGAACGACAAGCGCCGCGCCAAAGCCAAGGTGATCGGCACTGATCCTGATTCCGATTTGGCCATCTTGAAGATCGACCTGGACAAGCTGCCCGTCATCGTGCTGGGCAGCTCCGACGCGCTGCAAGTGGGCGACCAGGTGCTGGCCATCGGCAACCCGTTTGGCGTAGGCCAAACGGTCACCAGCGGTATCGTGAGCGCGCTGGGGCGCAACCAGCTGGGCATCAATACCTTTGAGAACTTTATCCAAACCGACGCCGCGATTAACCCCGGCAACTCGGGTGGCGCGCTGGTCGACGTGAACGGCAATTTGCTAGGCATCAACACCGCCATCTACAGCCGCTCTGGTGGCAGTATGGGCATTGGCTTTGCCATCCCTGTGAGCACCGCCAAGCAGGTGATGGAAGGGATTGTCAAAGACGGTGTGGTCACGCGCGGATGGATCGGCGTGGAGCCGCAAGAGCTCACGCCCGAGCTGGCCGAGACTTTCAACCTGAAAATGGATGCGAATGGCAACAACGGCGTGATCATCACCGGCGTGCTGCAAAACGGCCCGGCCGCACTGGCTGGCATCAAGCCCGGCGACGTGATCACCGTGGTGGCAGGCAAAGATGTAGGCAGTGTGAGCGAGCTGCTGTCCAACGTCGCTGCCCTCAAACCGAGCACCCCCGCCAAATTCACCGTACGGCGTGCCGACAAAACACTGCAGCTGGACGTATCGCCCGGCGTGCGGCCACGGCCTAAGCTGCAGCCTGCGCGCTAAGCGCATTCGTGTTGAGGGCTATTTTTGCCCTGCTTTGGGGCAAAGTCACTAGGCTATCGCGTGCAAGCCCACTTTATTGCCATCGGGGTCGATCATCTGCGCAATAAACCCCATGCCAGGTGGCAAAGCCTGGCGAGGCATGGCGATGCTGCCGCCAGCCGCTGTCACGCGCCCCAGCACATCGTCAAGCTTGGACGGAGCGCAGTCCAGGTAAACCAGCACCCCATTTGCTGCACGCGCAGGCGCGGTGGGCCCACACATGACCGCACCGCCTACACCTTGCTTGCCATTGTCATAGGGGAACACCGCGCCTTCAGATGACCCCATCGACTCGCGACGCATGGTGCAGTCTAAGACAGCTTCATAAAAAGCTTGGGATTTATCCAGGTTGAGGCTGGGGATTTCAAACCAACTAAGGGCATTGCGCTGGGGTGGATTTGTGGCTTTAGACATTTCAATTTCCTTTAAAAATGGGAAAATCAATTGTGCGAAGGGGCTACTGACAACGCAGTGGCAGTAGGGCTGCCAAAGGCTTGATGGCGGACACAAAAATGACGCTTTTCGTGCCCCGTCTGGCGCTACCAGTGCACGTGTGGTGCGCAACAGGCGTTAGGGAACGTATGAGACGTTTTTTCATTATTTTTTTCGCTGCTGCGCTGCTGCTTATCGCAGGTTGCGCCAGCACACTGCGCACCGATATCACGAGTTTTCAGCGCTGGCCAGCCAACGCGGCTGCCAGCAGCTACAGCTTTAAACGTATCGGTAACCAAGAGGGCAGCTTAGAGCACAAAAGCTACGAAGACTTGGCTCGCGCGGAGCTGAACCAGCTAGGTTTGCAAGAAGCCAGCCCCGGCACTCAGGGCCGCTTTGACGTTAGCCTGGAATACGGCGTGAATACCCGCACCGTCAGAACCCGCGAACCCATCGTGGCGAACCCAAGCTATTGGCATTCAGCGCATTACCACTCTCACTGGGGCTGGCGGCCTGGTTACTGGGCCACTGGCCCTTACGGCCCCGCCGTGGTGGGCTACCGCAACGTGAGCCGTGACGTGAGTACCCGCCGTTTGCGCGTAGATATCGCCGAAGGTGCCAGCAAAGTGTTTGAGGCATCCGCCACCAGCAGCGGTAGCAACGCTACCCTCTCCGTCACCATGCCCTACCTGATCCGCAGCGTGTTCGACGGTTTTCCCGGTACCAACGGGCAAAGCCGTGAGGTGGAGTTTGATATTGAAAAAGGCAGCGTGACAAATCGGCGTGTTGCGCAGCCAGGATAAGTCGTCAGTTAGCGACTTTGATCGCTATGGAATAAATAGCTGCCCCCGCAACATTTTATTGTGCTAGAGCCCTATTTCACTAAACAATCTATGGCGCAGCTCATGCGTACGCGGCAAATGCACGCCACGCCAGCCGCGGGCGATGCTGGCATTGTGGGTTCAGAGATCGTCGGATCATGCATGTTTACCGCAGGCGCTGCAGCAGCGCGGCGGTAGATGCGTCCAGGCCTTGCACATCGCCAGTGGCCATGCGCTTGGCAATATCGGTGGCCAACACTTTGCCCAGCTCCACGCCAAACTGATCAAAACTATTGATACCCCACACCGCACCGCTGACGAACACGCGGTGCTCGTACAAAGCAATGAGCGCGCCAAAGCTGGTGGGGGTGAGCGCGTCCAGAACGAAGAAAGTGCTGGGGCGGTTACCCGGAAAATGCTTATGCCCACCCTCGTCAAACTTGCCTTGCAGAAAGGCCTGCGCCTGCGCCAGGGCGTTGGCCAGCAGAAGTTCGTGGTGGCTTGCAAGCCGATGCGTAGGCGTTTTGACGGCGATGAACTCCACCGGAATGACGTCGGTGCCTTGGTGCAACATTTGAAAAAACGCATGCTGGCCATTGGTGCCGGGCTCACCCCATATGACGGGAGACGTCGCGTAGCTCAAGGCTTTGCCGTCTTTGTCTACACGCTTGCCATTGCTCTCCATTTCCAACTGCTGCAAATACGCAGGCAGGCGACGTAGTGCCGAATGGTAGGGCGCGACGCAGCGCGAGGTATAACCCTGAAAGTTGCGCTGCCATACGTCGAGCAAACCCAGGCGCACCGGCAGGTTCTGCTCTAGCGGCGCGCTGGCAAAGTGGGCATCCATATCGGCGGCGCCGCTGAGCATTTGCCTAAAGCCCTCAGCGCCAATGGCGATGGCAATGGGCAAACCGATGGCTGACCACAGGCTGTAGCGGCCACCCACCCAGTCCCAAAAGCCAAACGTGGTGGTGATGCCGAACGCGTGGGCTGCTGGCACGTTGGTGGTCAACGCAGCAAAATGCCGCGCTGTGTCGGTGCCGCCCTGCGCCACGAACCAAGCCTTGGCGCTGCGTGCGTTGGTCATGGTCTCTATCGTGTTGAAGGTTTTGGAGGCGATGATAAACAGCGTGCTCTGCGGCCTGAGCTGCTGCAGCGTAGTGGACAGCTCATGGCCATCGACGTTGGAGACAAAATGAAAGCGCTTGCCGGTGGTAGCAAACCCTTGCAGCGCCAGCACCGCCATCTGCGGGCCCAGGTCAGAGCCACCAATGCCAATATTGACCACATCAGTAATCTGCGCGTCACTGCGCACCCGCTCTGCGTAAGCAAGCATGGCACTCAGAGTAGTGTGCACTTCGTTCAGTTTGCTTGCATTTGCTACGTTTTCAGTAGCTTCTCCCGCAATATTTGATTGCACTGGAGCTTGTTTTTGTCTTAAAAGTGTGTGCAATACAGCACGGTTTTCAGTATTGTTGATGGCGTCCCCGCGCAGCATGGCATCGCGCTGCTGCTCCACACCGCACTCGCGGGCGAGTTGCATGAGCAGGGCTTGTGAACTGTCGTCGAGATGGTTTTTGGACAGGTCTGCAAAGATATGCGGCGCGGCTTGCGACAGCTTGGTCACACGCTGCGCGTCGTCGCGCAGGGCAGTACGCACATCCAGTTTGGCACCATGCTCGGCGTAGTATTGCTGCAGCTTGCCCCACGCAGCGGTGCGGTCGCAGCGCATCATGCCGCCAACAGCAATTGGTCTAGCTTCATTGCGTCCGCCACAAAGCCGCGAATGCCTTCAGCCAGCTTCTCCGTGGCCATGGCGTCCTGGTTCAGCGCCAGGCGGAAGGCCGCTTCGTTGTAGCTCACCGCAGGGATTTCCATGGCTTTGGCAGCATCTGCATTCAAGGATTTCAGCAAAGGTGCTTCGCTGGCGGCCATCTGGGCCAGCAGCTCGGGGCTGATCGTCAGCAGGTCGCAGCCTGCGAGCGCGGTGATCTGGCCCACGTTGCGAAAGCTCGCGCCCATCACCTCAGTAGCGATAGAGTGGTGCTTGTAGTAGTTAAAGATTTGGGTGACCGACTTGACCCCAGGATCATTGGCCCCAGCCATCGCGGCCTCGTCCCAGTCTGCGCCCTTGGCTTTTTTGGTCCAATCATAAATACGGCCCACAAACGGGCTGATCAACTGCACCTTGGCCGCGCCGCAGGCCACCGCCTGGCAAAACCCGAACAGCAACGTCAGGTTGCAGTGGATGCCTTCTTTCTCCAGCTCAGCCGCAGCTTGAACGCCCTCCCAGGTGGAGGCAAGCTTGATCAAAATACGCTTCTGCGCAATGCCCTCCGCAGCGGCCATGGCGATCAGGCGTTTGGCACGCGTGACGTTGGCGGCTTTGTCAAAACTCAATCGCGCGTCGACTTCCATCGATACGCGACCAGGAATGACGTCGACAATCTCACGGCCAAAGCGCACTACCAAGCGGTCAAGTTGCTCGTCCAGCGACTTGGTTTTATGCGCTGCCACCACTTGGGTTAGAAGCGGCGCGTATTCTGGCTTTTGCACGGCCTTCAGTATTAAGGACGGATTGGTCGTGGCGTCTTGCGGCTTGAACTGCGCAAGCTGCTTGAAGTCGCCGGTATCGGCCACCACGGTGGTGAATTGTTTGAGTGCGTCAAGTTGGTTCATCCGCTGATTATCTAACGGACGGAAGGCAAATGTGTTACGAAGCAGCAACAACCGACACGCCATGGTCGGCCAGGCTCAGGCCCACGTCAGTGCCCACGCTGAGCACGTGCACCAGGTCGGGCGAGACTACAAAAATAGCGCCTAACTCAGTATCAAAGGTATATTCAAAAAAACTGCCCAAATAGGCCGACTTGGCCAAGCGCGCGGCCATGCCACTGCCTGCGGCATGGATATGCCAGGCCTCGGGGCGCACGGCAACTTTGACTCTACCGGCCACCACGTTTTGCTTGGGCTTGATCATCAAGGGGCCGAGCTTGACTTGCCCATCCGCTTGCGCGGTGCCGGGAAACAGCATCGCCTCACCCATAAACCCAGCTACAAACTCTGAAGTGGGGTATTCATACAAATCACGCGGTGTGCCGCGCTGGGCGATGATGCCGTGGTCCATCACAATGATCTGGTCACTCACCGCCAATGCCTCGCTTTGGTCATGCGTGACATAGGCCACGGTGAGGCCCAGGCGCTGCTGCAGGCCGCGAATTTCTTCGCGCATTTCGCGGCGCAATCTGGCATCCAAGTTGGAAAGTGGTTCGTCAAACAGCAGCACGGCGGGCTCCAGCACCAAGGCGCGCGCCAAGGCTACACGCTGTTGCTGGCCACCAGACAGCTCACTGGGCAAACGGTCGTTGTAGCCCACCAAGCCGACGTTTTTCAGCGCATCGGTGGCACGGCTTTGGGCGGTGGTTTTGGCAATGCCTGACATCTTCAGGCCGTACATCACGTTTTCCACTACGTTCATGTGCGGGAACAGCGCGTAGCTTTGGAACATCATGCTGACGTTGCGGTCGGCCGGACCCAAGGTGGTGACGTCTTTGCCATCCATGATGATCTGGCCGCTGGTGGGGGATTCGAGCCCGGCAATCATGCGCAGCGTGGTGGTTTTGCCACAGCCGGAGGGGCCCAGGATGGTGGTGAGGCTGCCTTTTTTGATTTCAAAGCTGATGCCCTTGACCGCCATGGGAGCAGACAGATCTGCGCCATAGCGCTTGCTGATGTTTTTAAATTCAACGCCGTGGGTCATGGTGTAGTCCTATGGGGTGAGCCGAAAGTCACGATGCTGGGAGCTTGGGTTTGGCTGCGTTTCTTTTGCGGTCGGAAGTGCTGGGAACCGAAGCCTTGGCTGTGCTCGCCCTGGCACTTGGAGCAACACGGTGGACCGCCCACCATGGTCGCGAGAGCAGGCCGGCGGTGTACTCAGCGCAGCGGCATAAAGGGGGAGTAGGCGCCCATAAGCCGCCACGGAGGACAGCCGCGGAGCTGAGTACACCGTCGGCCTGCTCTCGTACAAAACTAAACGGCCAGCAAAGAGTGAGCGGGATCCCGTGAATCGTCATGGAGAGACCCGCCATCAATGCGCCGCAATGGCTACAGCGGGAGCCGCCACTTTGCGCCGCCCCAGCTTACGCTCCCCCACCAGAAACTGAATCAAGGCAATCGCCAGCGACATCAAGATAATCAGTACCGTGCAATACGCCAGCGCCACGCCATAGTCTCCATTGCCCACGCGGCCAATGATGTAAGTGGTAGCCAGCTCGTTCTCGGCCGTGACCAAAAAGATCACTGCGCTCACCGTGGTCATGGAGCGGACAAAGCTATACACCATCGCAGCAACCAGCGCAGGCTTGAGCAGGGGCAAC
>JAYWHJ010000200.1:0-24127 GCA_043777795.1 Polaromonas sp.
CGCCTGCCCGAGACAGACATCCGCACTATCGTCACCGCATTGGCCGCGCCCAGGCAAATGCCCGAGACGCTGATGCGCCAGATTGTAGACCGCTCAGACGGCGTGCCTATTTTTGCGACCGAGCTGGCACACGCCCTGCTACTGCGCGAGGACTTTGACAGCCCAGCGGGTGCCAAGGGCATTCCCTCCACCTTAAGTGATATTTTGCTGGCCCGGCTGGATCAATTACAGCACGGCCGCATGACCGTACAACAGGCCGCCGTACTGGGGCGCGAGTTTGACCAAGCACTGCTGGTGGCATGTGCTAAAGATTTGATGGAAGACACCCAAGCCGCCATCGAAGAACTTTTGGACGCGCAGCTTTTTATACAGCGCCATACCCCCAACGGCATTGTGCTGAGCTTTGACCACATGCTGGTAAAAGACGCGGTGTACCAACGCATGCTGCGCGCTGACCGCGTACGCCTGCACGCTAAGGTGGCTCAGGTCATGGAGCAAGAGTTTGCGCTGTCCATCACCAGTGCGCCTCACCTGCTGGCCATGCACCACACGGAGGCGGGCAACTTAGAGCGTGCGGTGTACTTCTGGGAGCGGGCGGGCGAGCTGGCCGCCAACCAGTTGGCGCCCCAAGAAGCGGTGGCCCATTACAGCCGCGCATTGGAGATGCTGGCCGAGTTGCCCGAGAGCACTGGGCGTGACGAGCAAGAGCTCACCCTGTGCATGGCCGTTGCAGGGCCTTTGATAGCCACACGCGGCGTGGGCTCGCGCAAACTGGTGGCGACAGTGGAGCGCGCCTACACCTTGTGCATACGGCTGCCGCACAGCGAATACCAAGTGTCTGTGCGCTACCTTAAATGGGCTGTAGCCTTAGGCGGTTGGCATCTGGCCGATCTGCGCACGCTGGCCACCGAGGTGCGCGCGGCTGCCCGCAGCGACAGCGAGATAGACCATTTACTGGCGCACCGCGCGATGGGCTTTACCTGCATGATCCAAGGCCAACTGGGCAGTGCGCAAGAAGAGTTTGAGGCCTTTTTAAAGCTCTATGACCCCGAAATCCATGGCAACGCTGTCGGTTTTCGGTTCAGCTCCAACAGCCATGTGTGCTCGGTTTTGCTAGGTCTGGCCACCACCTGCTCGTTGCGACACAATGCCGAAGCGGCCAACCACTGGCGCGACCAGGCTTTGCAATATGCCCAGCGCAGTCAAAATCACTCTTCTATTTGCCAAGCCTTGGTGTTTTGCGGTGGCCACATCAGCGGCCTGTGGAAACGGCCCCAAGATATGGCGCGCTACGGTGTCGAGGCCCAGGACTACGCCACTAAGCACCACTTGCCCATCTGGACGCCCTATACCGAGTTGATCACTGCGCTGAGCCATCTGATGCAACCGGTGCCAGGCCTGCATGCGCTGGCCTATTTAGAAAAAGCCAAATCCTGTATCGACATCTTGTTGACGCAGCACAGCGCCTACCTCACCACGTGGGTGGTGTTTTATGCCAGTGCGTGCTTGGAGCATGGCCGTGTTCAAGACGGGATCGATGCGCTCTTGCGTATTGAAGAACGCGTCAACCTGGGCGAGCGCTGGATGCAGCCTGAATACTTGCGCCTGCGTGCACGCTTGCAGCTGGCCAACGCACCTGGCGACATACTGCCTGTGCAGGACATGCTGCGTCAAGCGCTGGCACTTGCACACCAGCAAGACGCTGCGATTTTTTTACCGGATATTCAACGGGATATACAGGCTTTGGAAGCTCACCATGCTCAGCCACTTGATGGACTTCGCCCATGACCCTGCACTCGCAAGAACTAGTCACCGCCTTTGAAGAAGGCTACACCCATGATGTCTTGCAGCGGCTTAAGACCCAATTGATTAACGAGCACCCCGATGGGCTCATGCCACGTGATGCCCACCCCAAGATGCACGGTTTGGTGCAAGCTGAGTTTACGGTGCATGACAACCTGCCAGCGCACTACCGTATCGGCGTGTTTGCCAAGCCAGTCACCTATACGGCCTGGGTACGTTTCTCCAATGCCAATGGCGCTGCACAACCGGATGCCAAACGCGACATTCGCGGCATGGCCATCAAGCTGCAAGGCGTGTCTGGCAACAAACTGAGCGATGAGCCAGACTGCGCCGAAGATCAAGATTTTTTGTTGATCAGTACCGATGCGTTTTTATGCGACAACGTGCAAACCTTTGATGGCATGGTGGGCGCCATCCAAGGCTCGGTGTGGGACAAGCTGCGCTTTTTTGCCTGTAACCTGGGTGTGGTGTGGCGGCTCATCGGTTCGTTCAAAGTGTTTGCCAATCCCTTGGCAATCCGTTACTTCAGCAGCACGCCGTATCTGCTGGGGGACCATCCGGTGAAGTATTGCGCCACCCCGGTGGCGCCGCTGGCGCAGCCAGTACCCACGCATCCGCGTGACAACTTTTTGCGTGAAGCGATGGCCGCGCAGCTGAGCCAACAGCCCGCGGAGTTTGTATTTGGCATCCAGCGCCAAGCCAATCCACGCCGCATGCCGGTGGAAGACGCCAGCGTGCGCTGGGACGAAACCGCCTCGCCTTTTGAGGCCGTGGCCACGCTGCGCATATTGCAGCAAACTTTTGACACGCCAGAGCGCAACCGCCAAGGCGAGAATATGCGCTTTTCGCCTTGGCACTGCCTGCCCATGCACCGCCCGCTGGGCAGCATCAACCGTGCCCGGCGCGTGGTGTACCACGCGATATCTGAGCTTCGCCGCCGAGTGAACGGCGTGGGCTAGGGCTCAGGGTCAGGTGGGGTCGATCAAGCCGCGCGCCACCAGCCGCAGTGCGCTAAGGCTGGGCACAAAGAAATAATCCCCGCCGCGCGTTTCTACCAAAAGGGGAATATTGCGTACAAAGCGCGGTGGTGCATCGCCCTTTGGATCTGCCGCATGGATGACGCAGGTAGGATCAATCGCATTGTGGTTACCCAACAAAACTTCTTTGTCGTTGCCTTCTCGGAAATCGTTGCCGTAGTTCACCCATTGCTGTTGGACAAACTCATACTGGCGGCCAATATCGGCGTTCAGCATCATCATGATCACGCCATGGTTGCCAGCGTCGCTGCTACGGTCGCTGCTGTTGCCATAGGCTAGGCCACGGCGCAAAATGCGCCGCCGGTTGGCCAAGGCACCCGGGGTGTCAAACGCGCCTTTGTCCAGCGCGAACTCGCCCGGGCACACCCCCGCTTTGATTTGCAAGGACGCTCGCGGATTGATCCGCCGAATATGCGCGCTCATGGGACAACGTGCGCCACTCATGTCCTCGTCGTAGGTGAAGTCACTGAGCATCGCATCGCGCTGCTCGGGGCCGGCCTGGGCATACTGCGCGTCCCAAGCCAGCTTGGTGGTCGCGTCGGGAGTGCTCACCAGTGGTGCACCGTTGTCACGCCAGCGGCCCACAAATTTGGCCGCCAACATCTCGGGGCCGCCCGGATAGTGCTCCCCTTCGCGCTGCAGGAGCGCGTCGAATGAAGCCACGTTTTGGTGCAGCTTGCGGTACACCATGTAGGTGCCATTGCGCGAGAACATCACAGGCTCTGGCGCGGGAGGGTACTCTCTGGCCTCGTCAATATGCCCGAGCAGAAACTCTCCTGTCGCCAAAGGCTGCCAACTACCATCTTCCATTTGCTTGCCGCGTCCTTCCACGCGGTAGCGTGGATCTGCAATGCCCTCAAAGTACGGGTCGCCAATGCCATCGGTATAGCCAAAATGCTCTTTGGAGGTGGGTTTACCGTCTTCCCATAACAAATGCCCTTCTTGGTACGGCAGCAGTTGCCCGTCTTGACCCAGATGACCGTCTAGTAATACCACTGCGCCTTGGCTGTCTGCCAGGGTCTGCAGCACAGCGTCGTATTGCGCGGCCATGGCCTGCGGGGTTTGTGCATTGAGCGTGAGCAAGATGTGCACGGCTTTGTCTGCATCGCTGCTGCGCCATACCGGGTCCCAATAGTCTGGGCCGCTGGGGCCATCGTCGCCAAGGATGTCTCGACGGCCGCGCATGCCCATCGCGAACTCCTGGGGAAAGCTGTTCAGGCTGGCAAGCGGCACATCCAGAGCGACAAAGCCTGCATGGTTGATGGCCATGTTCAGGGTGGCGATGGGCTTGGGTATACCGCCAGGTGCATCGCCCCATGTGGCCGAGGTAGTGATGTGCGGTATAAGCTTGGCGAGCCACTGGCGTGCCAAGCGGCCATTGCGCACATTGAGCAGCAGGTAGCGCGCCACCGGAAATCCGAAGCGTCCATACGGCCGCACCACGTTGCCTTGGATGTCCCATAAATCAAGCACTTTGGTCATGGCTACGTACTTTCTTGTTTGGCGGTGTTCAATGCGGGCATCAATTGCAGAGCCAGCTCATTTTGGGCACCTGCCGGCCAAGAAGGGCCGGTGATGTCGCGGGGTTTGACCCGCAGCATGAACTCCCTGTAGGCTTGGCGCAGTTGCGCGGCGGGTAGATCTTGGGTGGTTTGCGCAAAGCGCGAAAATTCCTGCTTGATGTAAAGCGCTTTTAACTGCTCCTCCAAGGAGTCGTCGTTTGAGCCGACAAAAAACAAACTGGCATCGCGTTGGCACAGTTTGACATAGGCAACAAAGCTGTTGGCATCGACCACCTTATCAAAACCATAGCAGTACTGCCACACGCTGCGAACATCTTGCTGCACGTGCTGCCACATACCTTGCAAATAGGCATCCAAGTCGCCATGGAAGTTACTGGAAAAAACCAAATAGCTCGACTGCAAATGCTCCTCGTAGGGCAATGCGTCCAGGCGGCCCTTTTTAGACAGCACCGGCCAGATATCGGAGAGCGTGTCCCAGATGCCCGCACCGGGCAAGGACTCGGTGTACACGTCATCCAAGATGTAGTAGCGGCACAAATAGGTGTTGGGTACGCGCGCCATTGGGCTTTGGGGCAGTTTGTTCCAGGCCTCCAGTTTGTCGCGCATCACATCGCCAAAATCGGCGTTGCCCTCGATACCGGGTTTGATCGGACACAGCAGAGTGAGCGCGTAGGCTTTGCCGGAGATGTTGCTCATACGGGCTCCCTGTAGCCTTTGAAGGCACTGAGTGATTGCAGGCGCTCCTCGTCCAGGCGCTGCTGCACACAGTGCGCTGCCATACTGACAATCGGCGTGTGGCGCATGCTGCCCATGTCGTGCTGGACATCGCGCAAAAGCAAATGAAATTGTTTTTGAAAGGCCTCGTCGCTGGCCTGTTCGTCTAAGCGGGCATCAAAATCCATCAACGCCAAACGCAGCTTTTTGGCACTCTTGACATCGTTGGCGCTGGCCATGGGGTAGGCGCTGTAGTAGTGGATGGTTTCAATCTGGTTGTAGCGTATGTAGTCGTGGAAAGGGGTGAGGGGCACCGACTTGGGGTAGCGCACGTCCCACTTCCAAAACATGTCCAGGCCGCTGGGAATGGCAAACGTGAACGAGTCTACGTACTGGTCCCAACTGCCATTGAAGTTGCTGAAAAACAGCATATAGCTATAGCGCAAGTTTTCTTTGGGCTGCTCGGGGGCTAGATGGGGAAACTGCGTGTTACCGACGATCACCCAGCGTGCGTAATGGATCAAAGACAAGGACACCAAGCCTTGCAAGGTCGAGGGGCGCTTCATGGCGATCCAGAAGATCAGTTTGTTCAACCACGCCGTCCATGGTCGCACTGGCGTGATGACGTTCATGGCATAGGCTTTGCCTGCGATATTGGACACACTTGTCTCCTGCGAAAGGGCTTGTAATGGGGCATGCGGAATGCCGCCTCCAGTTTAATCTGCTGCGCACACTTTGAAACAATTCTTGGCTAATCCTTATGGACTAGCCATCGAAAAATTTGCCGGCAAACCTGCGATAAAGACGCTTCGGCGACTACGCAGCCCCGCTCATGCCGGGCTGCGCTGCGTGTGGATGCGCATGTTTGCCTGCCACGATTGTCCTGGCGCGAGCACCATGATGCCAAGCTCGTGATGGCTACTGATTTGGTTCATAGCGTTGTTGACATGGCTTACAGGCTCAATGGCGACAAAGTCTTTGGACGGCTCGGTGTACACCACCAAGCGCCGCAGGTCGGACTCAAGCCGGGTGGTGAGCTGCGCGTCGCGTAGCACGGCGGAACCAGACCAGCCCTCAAAGCAATTGTCGATCATGAGCTGGGCGCAGTCGCGGTTCAAACCCATGCTGTCTTTGCGCTCGGTCGGCAGTTTATCAACGCCCATTTCCCATATCCCCGTGGCGGCAAAGGCCACGCGGCTGCCCGCGCGCTTGGCAAAATAGGGGTGCCATCCCAAGCCCACCGGCGCGGGAGCAGGGGATTGGTTGGTAATGCGCAGCGTGAGTTCCAAGGTGTTGTCGGTCACAAGGAAAGTTTGCAATGCATCGAAAGCAAATGGCCAAGTGGCATCCGGCAGATGCCGCAGGCTGAGAGTGGCGAACCGGCTGTCGGCCTGCACCACCTGCCACGATTTTTGCCACCCCAGGCCATGAATAGCGTGGGGTTCGGTGGGGTGGTTCTTCAGCAGCGGATAGCTGGTGTCGTTCCACAGCAGCTGGGCATTGGCAATGCGGTTGGAGTAGGGCAGCAGCGGATAGCAGGCGCTGAGCCGCACATTGGCCAAGGTACCAGGCGCACTGGAGCGTAAAACCGGCACACCGTGCAACCACATGCCTTCGATGCAAGCGCCCAGGTCGGGGCGCAGACTGACACTCAAACCTGAGGATGTGATCACTATTGATTTCATAGCTGCTCCCGCAATATTTCATTGGGCTAGAGGCCAGTTTCGCTCTAAAAAAGTGCCTTTTGCGGCTTGCAGCCACGGCATGCGGCTGTGCAGCGGCAAATTCCCAGAAAACCGTCACTTTTCAGCCCATTTTAATAGGGCAATTGAGCCGTAGGTCAATAAAATATTGCGGAGGCAGCTATGTAATAAATAGCATAGTTAAAGCCAACCCGCCGACTATAATGGGCTGTGGTGCAGGACATCACCGGTGCGGGCGCGTCGCTTCGCACAGGCAGCTAGCGCGCTGCGGTTCAACAGAGGCGAAATTCATGCAATACCCAAGCACATTTGACGTGATCGTGGTCGGCGGCGGCCATGCGGGCACCGAGGCCGCGCTGGCCGCTGCGCGCATGGGCTGCAAGACGCTGCTACTCACGCACAATATCGAAACCCTAGGCCAGATGAGCTGCAACCCGAGCATTGGCGGCATTGGCAAAGGTCACCTGGTCAAAGAGGTAGACGCGCTGGGCGGCGCGATGGCCATCGCCACGGACGAGGGTGGTATTCAGTTTCGTATTCTCAACGGTTCCAAAGGCCCCGCCGTGCGCGCCACTCGAGCGCAGGCTGACCGCGTGTTGTACAAAGCTGCGATCCGCAAACGGCTGGAGAATCAACCCAACTTATGGCTCTTTCAGCAGGCCGTGGACGACCTGATGGTGGAGACTGTCGATGGCGTAGAGCGAGTCGTTGGTGCGGTCACGCAGGTGGGAATCAAGTTTCGCAGCCATACGGTCGTGCTGACAGCAGGCACCTTCCTGGACGGCAAGATCCATGTAGGCATGAACAACTACGCAGCGGGCAGGGCGGGCGACCCGCCTGCGGTCTCTCTATCGGCGCGCCTCAAAGAGCTCAAACTCCCCCAAGGTCGCCTGAAAACCGGCACGCCCGCACGCATCGACGGCCGCACCATTGACTACCGCATGTGCCAAGAGCAGCCCGGTGACGGCATGCTGCAAACCGACGGCAGCATGACGCCCATGCCGGTGTTCAGCTTTATGGGCCGAGCCGATATGCACCCACGCCAGCTGCCGTGCTGGATCACCCATACCAATGAGCGCACGCACGCGATTATCCGCAGCGGCTTTGACCGCAGTCCCATGTTCACCGGCAAGATCGAGGGCGTAGGCCCACGCTACTGTCCTAGCGTGGAAGACAAGGTCAACCGCTTTGCCGACAAGACCAGCCACCAGATTTTCCTGGAGCCTGAGGGGCTGGATACCCACGAGGTGTACCCCAATGGCATTTCTACATCGCTGCCGTTTGATGTGCAGTACGACATGATCCGCAGTATTGCGGGGCTGGAGAACGCGCACATCATCCGCCCGGGCTACGCCATTGAATACGATTACTTTGACCCCCGCGAGCTGCGCAGCAACTTTGAAACCCGCGCGGTGAGCGGGCTGTTTTTTGCCGGGCAAATCAACGGCACCACCGGCTATGAAGAGGCCGCCGCGCAAGGATTGTTCGCTGGCGTCAACGCCGCTTTGCAATGCCGTGCCTTGGGCCATGGCAACGCCGCACGCAGCGCGTCAGGCTCCAGCAGCTACATCGGCGATATGTGGTTGCCGGGCCGGGACGAAGCCTATCTAGGCGTGCTGGTAGACGACCTGATTACCAAAGGGGTGACCGAGCCCTACCGCATGTTTACCAGCCGGGCCGAGTACCGCCTGCAACTGCGCGAGGACAACGCCGACGCGCGCCTGACTGAGCAGGGCCGATCACTGGGCTTGGTAGATGACGCGCGCTGGCAAGCATTCAACACCAAACGCGCCGCTGTTTCACGTGAAACAGAGCGCCTGCGCAGTACCTGGGTGAACCCCAACATACTGCCCAAGGAAGAAGCCGAGCGCGTGCTGGGTAAAGCTATCAGCCACGAGCATAGCCTTGCTGACCTGCTGCGCCGTCCTGACGTGAGCTACGACGACCTGATGGGCATGCAGACTTTGGGCAAAGACGGGGTGCTGGCCGCCAGACTGAGCGACCCGGCCTTGACCCGCACGGATGCTTTGACTGCCGGTGTTTCACGTGAAACCATGCCCGAGGTGGTGGAGCAGATAGAAATTGCCATCAAATATGCAGGCTACATCGACGGGCAACGCGAGGAGATAGCCCGAGCCGCCTACTACGAAAACATGCGCCTTCCCACCGAGCTGGACTATATGCAAGTGGGCTCCATGAGCATAGAGGCTCGGCAAAAGCTGAACAAACACAAGCCCGAGACACTGGGCATGGCGTCCCGGATATCCGGCATCACCCCGGCCACCATCTCTTTGCTGCTGGTGTACCTCAAGAAAAGCAAGTTCAAAGGCTTTGACAAGCCAGCTGCCAACGACGGGCAGATGCAGGCTGCGTGATGCAGGGGAAGGGCGGGCACCCGCAGCTGGGGCAAGCGGGATTTTTATCACAACGCACTTGGGGCATCTTGATGGTGCTTTGCGTTCTGATGGTCGGGGCATATTGGATGGCCAAGAAGGCAGGCAACAACAAGACTACCGCCCAGGTGAACACAGCCAATGGCAAAGAACCTGCGGCTGCTTTAGCCAGCGCCCCAAGTAGCGCACCCCGCAGTGCGCTCAGCACTGCCAGTGTCAGTGCGCCTACACCGAACACCGCGTCCACAGTGTCTACCGCCAGCCCCGACCGATTCGGCCTGACTTTTGGCCATGGCATGCCGCCCAGCCCATCGGGCGGCTTGATGGTCAGCGCCTGCGCTGGCATACCATTGGACATGGGCAACCCGCACAAAAACCAATGCAATCCCACCCAAGGCGACACCTCTTGCCGCACCGCACTGCCTGTACTTTGCGCGCTGAAAGACGGTAGCACCGCCGAATCGGCGGGCTTGAGCAATGAGTCCAAATCCGAGGGCAGCGCTACCGCCACGCTTTATGCTGACTGGATGGGCGGCAGCTTGGCCGCTACTGCCCCCGTAGCCGGGTTTGTCATTGGCTCCCGCGCCCAAGCCAACGCGCGCTGCGAGGGCGAACTGGGCGCCGGCTGGCGCATGGCCGAGCTTCATGATGCAACGAGTGGATTGGGGCTAGTGGGCAAGCGAGGCCACGGTTTAGCCAACACCAATACCCGGCACTGGATCGCAATCAACGACCAAAAATCCAACTGCTGGGACCCATCCTAATTTGGTACCATGGCTCAGCGGTCTTGGCACTCGCCCGTTCCTCCAACCCGCCAGGCTCTATCGCATCGCTCATCTACCCCCACCACTTCATGTCTAACCACGCTCCGGCAGCAAGCACTCCATCACCTTCAATCCATCCTCTAGCTCAAGGTTTATCCCGGGGCCTGAAAACGCTTGACCTCCTGCTAACCCCTGCGCAGGAGCGCCAGCTGTTGGACTACGTGGATTTGATTCAAAAGTGGAATAAAGTTTATAACCTGACCGCCGTGCGCGATCCCGCAGAGATGCTGACACACCACCTGTTGGACTCACTCGCCGTCGTAGCGCCCCTGCGCCGCCACACGCACAACCGATCAGCCAGAGTATTGGACGTCGGCAGCGGGGCAGGACTACCAGGCACAGTGCTGGCCATCGTTTGCCCCGAGTTGACTGTCACCTGTGTGGACACGGTTGCCAAAAAAGCCGCCTTTATCCAACAAGCCGCCGTGACGCTGAAGTTGCCCAATCTGCGGGGCGTGCATGCACGGGTAGAAGAACTGAAGGCTGAAGCCTTTGATATCGTCACCAGCCGGGCATTCTCCTCATTG
Source organism: Polaromonas sp. (assembly GCA_043777795.1). Classification (GTDB taxonomy): domain Bacteria; phylum Pseudomonadota; class Gammaproteobacteria; order Burkholderiales; family Burkholderiaceae_C; genus JAAFIP01. Next base: position 10,525 of record JAYWHJ010000200.1, read on the forward strand.
GTCGACTTTGTGACCTTGACCAGGTTTCACGTGAAACAAGCTGCATCTGAAATTGAAGCCCGTCCGGCAGGCGAGGGCACAAGTAAGGGCGCTGGCGTGTGGATGGCCATGAAGGGCAAGCACCCCGCCGACGAACTCGCAGCCCTGCCCAAAGACGTGGCTGTGTTTCACGTGGAACCACTGGATGTACCGGGGCTGGGGGCAGAGCGGTGTTTGGTGTGGATGCGTCCGGGTGGCACTTAAGCTCCTTCGCCCAAGACAAGCGGCTGCGGGTGTTCAGTTTGTACGGGGAGTGCCTGGTTTGCAAGCCTAGGTGCTCACCATGTACGCCTCTGGGTGGATGCACTACCGCGCGGCTTGTTCGCCCAAGCGCAATGCTATAGACGACTCCGCAAAACAACGAAATACACCACCCAAACCAAACCAACCCGCAAGCACACCCCGCCCCCGGTTACACTGCCATCCCGCCCACGCAAAACACAGAAGCCGCGCACCATGTTTGGATCATTTTTTGGCATCGCCGACTACAGCGCCTTTGTCGTCGCCATCATCGTGTTTTTGCTCATTCCCGGCCCCGGCAACTTGGCACTCATCACCTCCACCAGCAAAGGCGGTGTTCGTGGTGGGCTGTCAGCAACGCTAGGCGTGATTGCAGGCGACCAAGTGCTAATGTGGCTGGCCGTTGCAGGCGTGGCGGCATTGCTGGCCACTTACCCCACTGCTTTCAAAATAGTGCAGTTCGCTGGTGCGGTTTACTTGGCTTTTCTCGGTATCAAAATGCTCCTGGCCAAACCAGGCGACGCGCCCATCATCAACATGGACTCCAAGCGCTTTTTCGTCCAGTCGCTGGCCATCACCTTACTCAACCCCAAGGCCATCGTGTTTTACATGGCCTTCTTCCCCCTGTTTATCGACCCTGCCAAGCATCAAGGCCTAATCACCTTCAGTGTGATGGCGGGCACCATCGCAGCGCTGACATTTTTATACGGCCTGGCAGTGACCCTTATCACCCACTTCGCTGCAGAGCGCATCCGCTCCAGCCCCCGAATGAGTGGCGCACTCAACAAAATTGCAGGCCTTTTCTTAATCGGCTTTGGCATCAAGTTGGCCCTGAGCAAGTAAGCCTTGAATACGCACCCTATCAATCGCTCCTAGAACCTGACAATGAAAATCTTTTGCGTTGCCAACCAAAAAGGTGGCGTGGGTAAAACCACCACCACCGTCAACCTCGCCGCAGGGTTAGCCAAGGTCGGCCAACGCGTACTGATGGTCGATCTGGATCCCCAAGGCAATGCCACCATGGGCTCGGGCGTGGACAAACGCAAGCTCGAACTCAGCGTGTACGACGTCTTGCTAGAGTCCGCGAGCATTGCCGAGGCCCGCGTGCGCGCCGACAAATGTGGCTACGACGTGGTGGGCGCCAGCCGCGACCTCGCCGGCGCAGAGGTAGAGCTGGTAGGCCTCCCGCACCGAGACCAGCGCCTGAAAATCGCCTTGCTCGCCGTCAAAGCCGACTACGATTTTGTGCTGATCGACTGCCCGCCATCCTTGAGCATGCTCACCCTCAACGGCCTGTGCAGCGCCCACGGCGTGATCGTGCCTATGCAGTGCGAATACTTTGCCCTCGAAGGCCTGACCGACCTGGTCAACACCATCAAACAGGTGCACGCCAACCTCAACCCCGACCTGCAAATCATCGGCCTGCTGCGCGTCATGTTTGACCCGCGCATCACCTTGCAGCAACAGGTCAGCGACCAGCTCAAGGCGCATTTTGGCGACAAAGTATTCGACGCCGTCATCCCCCGCAACGTGCGCCTGGCCGAGGCGCCCAGCTACGGTTTGCCTGGCGTTATTTTTGATCCAGCGGCTAAAGGCAGCGTGGCGTTTGTAGAATTTGCCAGCGAAATGGTCGCGCGCATTCAAAGCATGTAAGCGCTCAAGCGCCATATCAAGGGGTGTACATACCCCGTAAATGCGGGGATTGTCGAGGTTCAGCCACGTCAGTAATATTTCCTGTGTGCTGATACAAAATATTTATAAGCATGCTTCTTATGTTTTGTTCTGGTACACATTTACAAACGGTATTACAGGAAACTCCATGCTGGCGGCACTCGGCGAAAACGTCGACACCCCGCCCACAGCTTGCACGCCAGCAGGTCCTCCAGCGGCAGCACCTCAAAGCAGCATTTCGACGGTCGGAGATTGGACTCGCAACACCTTGTGGTACCAAACTGGTCACCAATACCGCATTGACGTTCGCTATGGCACAACCGGCAATGAGGTGTTAACAAGCAAAAATATACGGTGAGCGGGGTCAAATCCTTCAAGGGCCATTCAGCTACAGTGCTACTGGTTGAGACAACAGCAACGACCAACGGCGTTGCTAACGTGGCCGGGTTCTCCGTCACTACGACATCCAGTACCATTTTGTTGGCGTCGACACCGTGACCGTGTCCGCAGGTACTTTTGAGACTTGCCGCGTGGAAACTACGACCACCAGCACGGTGAACGGCACTTCGTCAACCACCAAGGCCACACAATGGTGGATAGGAACGGGCCCGCTAAAAGGCTTGTTTGCACAGTCTCGCGACAATGCCGGTGTGACTGCTGTTGCCACCATCGTACGGCAAGGTCATTGAGCCCACGAGTGCAGCGTCCTCATTCAAGGCTCCTTCGGGAGCCTTTTTTGATCGTCCACCGTGACCTTCTTCACCATGGTGTTTTTGTGATCTAGCGACCGGTGCTTCGTCATGTTGTTTTACATAGGAGTATTTAATGACGCCACTTCACACTTCGCAGACTACCCTGCACCGCTTGTCCTTGATGGCGCTGGTCTGCGCCACACTTGCAGCTTGTGCTGTGGGTGACGATGAGGTTGCCAATTTGCCGCCGGCGGGAAACACCCCAGCACCAGCACCTGCGGCGGGGACTGTGCCTGCCCCCGCGCCCACTGCAGCGCCAGTTCCCACTCCCTCTCCAACACCTGCACCTGCACCTGCACCTGCACCTGCACCTGCACCTGCGCCTGCGCCTGCGCCTGCACCTGCGCCTGCGCCTGCACCTGCACCAGCCCCGCCCTCGACGCCAGCCTCATCTACCCTTGCCTCGGGCGATTGCCTCAACAACCCCGTCTTGCTCACACCCGGCACAACTTACCAGCAAGACTTGGTTTTCGGCCAGGGCGCGCAAGCGACTGAGACGCAAAGCCGCTTTGCAGTATTGGGCACGGGTGCGTTTAACGGGGTGAGCGCTGTCGAAACCCAACAGGACATCACCATTCTTGGCATCTCGCTTCCTTCAGCAGCCGCCATTGGGCGATCTTTTCAATACAACAACGTGGTGGGCAACGACTTACTGAACTACGGTCTTAAAACTACAGTCTCCAGTGCTTCCGGCGGTATTACTAGCAGCGTGGTGTCCACGACGACATATACCCCACCCATCCGTATTCCCATCAACGCCAGGGTCGGTGACGTCGTTACCCAAACCTACGCCGTTCAAACCACCGCTACCCCGAGCTTCTCTGGCGCGGCGGCGGCTGGCATCCCCACTTCGCCCCCCACTATCACGAACAGCACCGAGACCCAGGTATGGAAGTTTGTTGCCGTTGAAACCATCTCCGTTGCGGCGGGTACTTTCCAAACCTGCCGAATGGAAACCACCTCAACCAGCACCCAAAACGCAACCAGCACCACGAGCACCGCTACAGGTTGGGTCGTAGCCAGCGGGCCACTGCGGGGCTTGCTGGCCAAAGTGAGTGATCCAAGTGGTCAGTTGCTCGAGGCCAAAGTACTCAGAGTAAACTGATGCCACAGCGCATCAAACACAGCCGCTGCGCCCACACCATATCCGTTCACTCAGCACGAGTTTTGTGAAACTACAATAAGCCCTCAGCGACGCTGCCACACCCGCCCGGCCACTTGGCCGGGCTTTTCTTTGACCTGTGTACATGACCACTGTTTTCCTGTTGCCAGGCTGGCTGGATTCTGGCCCCACCCATTGGCAAAGCCGCTGGGAAGCTGCGCACACTTTTACCCGAGTGCAACAGCACGACTGGCAGCGCCCGCTGCGCGGCGATTGGGTTGCACGGCTGGAAGAGGTAGTGGTTGACCATCTTGCCTCCTTCGTTTTAGGCGAAAAATTACTATCAAAATCAGAGCTGCTCCCGCAACATTTTATTGGTCTACAGCCCGATTTACCTATCAAAAATAGTGCTACCGCAGCAGCAAACCTAACGCTGCCGGCCCACGCCGAGCGCAGTATCGTTCTGGTGGCCCATAGCCTGGGCTGCCACTTGGTCGCGGCATGGGCTGCAGCATCCCGCCACACCAGTGCCATCCGTGGCGCGCTGCTGGTCGCCGCGCCTGACCTCAGCCGCGCGGATCTGCCACCCGATCTCCACAGCTGGCGCAAACCTGTACCAGGCCCTTTGCCGTTTCCCGCCACCTGTGTAGTCTCCAGCAACGACCCCTTTGGCAACTTGGCCGCAGGCCGCGGCATGGCCGCTGCTTGGGGTGCAAAGTGCGTAGAAGCCGGGCCGCTGGGCCATATCAACGGCGACTCGGGCTTGGGCGACTGGCCCGCTGGCTACGCTATGCTTACCGAACTTACCCAATTGGGCAACCCCACGAAAGACGCACACCATGGTCACTAAAAAACCCAAAGGCCTCGGCATGGGCCTGGAAGCTCTGCTGGGCCCCAAAGTGCAAGATGCCGCACCGAACAGCGCGGGCATCGCCAACGACGGCACGCCCAGCACCTTGCTGCTCACCGCGCTTATTCCTGGCATCTACCAGCCGCGCACCCGCATGGACGAGGGCGCCCTGTACGAGCTGGCCGAGAGCATCAAGGCGCAAGGCATCATGCAGCCTATCCTGGTGCGCAAACTGGCCAGCGACGAGCAGGGCAGGGCGCGCTACGGCGACAAGGCTGGCAAATACGAAATCATCGCTGGCGAGCGCCGTTTTCGGGCTGCCAAACTGGCCGGCTTAGACAGCGTGCCCGTGCTGGTCAAAGACGTAGCCGACAACCACGCCGCCGCCATGGCGCTGATCGAGAACATCCAGCGTGAAGACTTGAACCCGCTGGAAGAAGCCCAGGGCCTACAGCGCCTGATCAAAGAATTTGGCCTCACCCACGAGCTGGCCGCCCAGGCTGTGGGCCGCTCGCGCAGCGCCGCCAGCAACCTGCTGCGCCTCTTAAACCTCACCGACCCAGTGCAAACCATGCTGATGGCAGGCGACATCGACATGGGCCACGCCCGCGCGCTGCTGTCGCTCGACCGCGCCACGCAAATCACCGCCGCCAACCAAATTGTCGGCAAAAAGCTCTCCGTGCGCGAGACCGAAAGCCTGGTCAAAAAACTCAGCGCCGAGTTCACGCTCACCCCGCAAAAACCGGGCAAAGAAAAATCCCGCGACCTTAAACGCGTGGAAGAAGAGCTCTCCGATCTGCTGATGGCCGAGGTGGAAGTGCGGGTGAAAAAACGCGTCAAACGCCACGGCAAAATCGAAGAAATGGGCGAACTGGCGATTGCCTTTAGCAGCATGGATGAGCTCAACGGCTTGATCGACAAACTACGCGGCCCCCAGGCCTAAGCCCTGCGTTACAAAAACGTACGTCCGAGCAGGTGAAAAACCCCCGGTCTTTGTAAATAGCTGTGAAATAATCGTCTTTTGCTTGATGAAGTCCGTGTTTTTATTTCTTTAGAGGCCCCTATGAATTTGAAACTTTCAGTCATCACCCTCGCATTGCTTTTGGCCGGTTGCAACGCCACGATGCCGAAATTAGGCGGCGCAGACACCACCGCCTCTGGCTCTACCGCTGGCAGCTCCGCGCAGGGGGCCAACCCCGGGCTAGAGCGCTGCGACAGCCCGCTGGGCACCGTAGCCTTGGTAGAGGAAACTTCTGCCGACTGGTATCGCCTGTTCACCACCCAGTACCAGCTAGGCTCCACGGTGCCGGTCCTGCGCCTGATGATCCAGCAGAGCAATTGCTTTCTGGTCGTAGAGCGCGGTCGTGCTATGGCCGCCATGGAGCGGGAACGCGCTATCTCGGCATCCGGCCAAGGCCGCGCGGGCAGCAATATGGGCGGCGGCCAAATCGTCGCAGCCGACTACAGCATGACCCCCGAAGTACTGGTCAGCGCACGCGGTACCAGCGGCGGTGGCGGCGGCTTGATAGGCGGCAGCCGCAACCTGAACCTCCTGGGCGCTCTCGCTGGCAGCGTGCGCACCAACGAAGCCTCCACCATGCTCATGCTCACCGACAACCGTTCCGGCGTGCAGGTCTCCGCATCCCAGGGCAGCAGCTCCAACACCGACTTCAGCGCTGGTGCCGTGCTGTTTGGCGGCGGTGGTGGCGGCGGCATGGGCGGCTACACCAACACGCCCCAAGGCAAAGTAGTGATTGCGGCCTTTACCGACTCGTACAACCAAATGGTCAAATCCCTGCGCCAGTACAAGCCGCAAACCGTGCAAGGCCAAGGCCTGGGCGGTGGCGGCAAACTCGGTGTGGACGGCGCAGCACCGCCTAGCCAAACTTTTGCACCCGGCGGGGTCTCCTCGCAACAGCCTGCAAACGCACGGCCTGCGCCCGCTAGAGCACCGGTTAAAAAACCGTAAGCGTTGCAGACGCATTGAAAAAGGCTCCCTCGGGAGCCTTTATTTTTTCGGTCGCCTCATCGAGCCTTTATGGCGCAACCGCCGCGCCTTCAATGCCGTGCCTTGCCAGCGCCTGCGCCACAAACCCACTGGCCTTCATCTCTTGCACGTAGGTACTCAAGTAGGCGTGCGCCGCATCACGCCCCTTGGGCAGCCCCATAGCTTGGTTAATTACCATAAAGCGACCGTCCAGCAAGCGCATGCCGGGAATGCGTTTGGCATCCATCTGTAGCTGCTGCTTCACACCTGCCGCTACTTCGATCTTTTGCGCCGCCATCATCTCCAGCACCGCAGGCGAGCTGGGCGCGCGCACCAGGGTAGCGGCTTTGATCTCGCGGGTGAGGTACAGGTCATACGCGCTGTTAATGCCCACCACAATACGGTTACCCACGCGGTCTACCTCGGCATTGGTTTTGATCGGCGACGCGTTGGCCACCATGTAGGCGCCTTCTATCTGCACATAGGCGGGGGTCTGCGCCATGTCGCCGCCACGCACCGGGTCGATGGCGACAAAAGCAATATCTACTTTGGAGTCCTTCACAGCTTCCACCACTTTGCCTGCTGCAGCAAACTGCACCAGCTCCACCGGTACGCCCAGGCGCTTGCCCAGCTCGCGCGCTAGGTCTACCGACACGCCCACCGGCTGGCCGCTGGCATCTTTGTTGGCCAAGATCGGGTTGCCAAAATTGATCGCAGCGCGCAACGTGCCGCTGGGGGCAAACTCTTTCACGAGCGCGGCGGAGGGAGCTGGGGGGGTGGAGGCGCAGGCGGTGAGCATAGCGATAAGGGTGGCGATGAAAAGAGCAGGGAGCGGTTTAAAGTGTGTCATGTAAATCCGTAAGTGCGCATGCAGCGCCAGCACGTGCGACAAGCTACAGCAGATGTTTGGGAAGGGCTCACCAGCTGAAAATCTTGCCCGGATTCATGATGTTGTGCGGGTCCAGCGCATGCTTGATGGTGCGCATCATGGCCACCGCCCCTTCGCCTGCTTCGGTGACCAAGAACCCTTGCTTGTGCAGGCCAATGCCATGCTCGCCAGTGCAAGTGCCTTCCAACTGCAAGGCGCGGTGCACCAGCTTGTGGTTCAGTTCTTCAGCGGTTTGGCGCTCCTCTGCGCTGTTCGGGTCAATCAAATAGCCAAAGTGGAAATTCCCATCGCCCACATGGCCGACCAAAAAGTAGGGGATACCGGACGCATCGGCCTCGGCCACGCTGTCAAGCAAACAATCGGCCAAGCGCGAGATGGGCACGCAGGTGTCGGTGCTGATCGCCCGGCAGCCTGCACGGCTTTGCAGCGCGGCAAAGTAAGCGTTGTGCCGCGCTGTCCACAGCTTGGTGCGGGCCTCGGGCGTGCTGGCCCATTCAAAGGCTTGGCCGCCGTGCTCGGTGGCCAGCTCTTGCACCGTCTCGGCTTGTTCTTTCACACTGGCTGGCGAGCCGTGGAACTCCATCAGCAGCATTGGCTCTTCGCGCAAGCCCAGCTTGCTGTGCGCGTTGACCATGCGCACGGTGTTGTTGTCTATCAGCTCCACCCGCGCAATCGGCACACCCAACTGGATCATTTGAATCGTGGTGTTGACCGCCGCTTCGATGGACGGAAAAGAGCAAGTCGCTGCGCTAATGGCTTCAGGGATCGGGTAGAGCCTCAGCGTGATTTCGGTAATCACCCCCAGTGTGCCTTCGCTGCCCACCATCAGGCGGGTAAGGTCGTAGCCCGCGCTAGATTTTTTAGCCCGCGTGCCAGTGCGAATCACCTCGCCTGCCGCCGTCACCACTTCAAGGGCCAACACGTTCTCGCGCATCGTGCCGTAGCGCACGGCGTTGGTGCCGCTGGCGCGCGTGGCGCTCATGCCGCCAATCGTGGCGTCGGCTCCGGGGTCGATAGGGAAGAACAGGCCGGTCGACTTTACTGCCTCGTTCACGGCCTTGCGGCACACGCCGGCCTGCACGGTCACCGTGAGATCTTCGGCGTTGATATGCAGCACCTTGTCCATGCGTCCCACGTCAATGCTGATCCCGCCTTGCACCGCCAGCAAATGGCCTTCTAGCGACGAGCCCACGCCAAACGGAATGACTGGCACTTTGTATTGCGCCGCCAGCTTCACCGCATCGGCCACGTCTTGCGTGCTCTGCGCAAACACCACGGCAGCGGGCGGTGGCACCTCGGTAAACGCCGACTCGTCGCGCCCGTGCTGGGTGCGCACTGCCATGGCGGTAGAGCATTGCTCGCCAAAACGTGTCTTCAGTGCCTGAATTAAAACCTCGGGCACTTCGCGCTGGGCGATGGCGGGTAGCAAATGGACGGGCAGTGGGGCGTTCATCTATTTAGTCTCCAAAAATTGCGTATTGGCGAATGTTTTCCATGCCACACGGTACGAGCGAAATGTGACAAAACACCGGAAAACCGATCTATTGCATTGGCCGTCACTCTATCTTATATCTTCCTCCACTATCCTGCGACTCTCTTGAACTTTTTACTGGAGTACTGACGATGGACACTGCAAAAATCACCAGCTGGGTTGACCAAGCCCAGCCAATTTTAATTACCTTCGGCCTCAAACTATTGGGCGCTATTGCTGTCTTTATCGTGGGCCGATGGCTCATTGGCATGGTGCTGCGCATGATCGGCGCAGGCCTGACACGGCAAAAATTCGACCCCACCGTCCAGGGCTATCTGGTGAGCTTTATCAACGTGGCGCTCAACATCATTTTGGTCGTCGCAATCCTGGGTTACTTCGGTGTCGAAACCACCAGCTTTGCCGCACTGGTTGCAGGCGCAGGCGTGGCGATTGGCGCGGCCTGGAGCGGCCTGCTGGGCAACTTTGCCGCCGGCATCTTTTTGTTGGTGCTGCGCCCCTACAAAGTGGGTGACTACGTGACCGTCGGCGGCGTTGAAGGCACCGTGGTAGAAATTGGCCTGTTTGGCACCACTATCAACACACCAGACAACGTGCGCACCACCGTGGGCAATGGCAAGGTGATGGGCGGGGACATCAAAAACTACACCCACAACCCACACCGCCGCGTAGACCTGTTTGCCCAGCTGTCGGGCAGCGCCGACGTGCACAAAGCCATTGGCCTGCTGAAAGAGGCCATTGCCAAAGTGCCCAACATCACCACCACCCCAGGCGTGGACGTCGAAATCATCGAGTTCAACGAGTTTGGCCCCAAGCTGGCCGTTCGCCCCAACTGCCACACCGACCACTACTGGCAAGTCTACTTTGATGCCAACAAAGCTATCGCCGATACCCTGGGCGCAGCAGGCTTTCCTGTGGCTACACGCCCCGTCAAGGTCTATCCGGTGTAAAGACCGCAAGCGCACCGGCTCTGGTAGAGTTCACTTTCTGCTGCAGCCTGTGCCGCCACCGTGCGGCTATCACCTAGGGGGCTTCGGCTCCCTTTTTTATTTCTGAAAGTTAACGCACATGGGCAACCGACTCACCCAGATAGCCACCCGCACCGGCGACAACGGCACCACCGGCCTGGGTGACAACACCCGCGTGGCCAAAGACAGCCTGCGCGTGCACGCCATGGGCGATGTGGACGAGCTCAATAGCCACATTGGCGTACTGCTGTGCGAAGACATGCCTGCCGATGTGCGCGAGCTGCTGATCGACATCCAGCACGAGCTGTTTAACCTGGGCGGCGAGCTGTGCATCCCTGGCTACGAGCTGCTCAAGGCCGAGGCGCTGCTGCAAATCGACAACGCGCTAGAGACCTACAACGCTACTTTGCCGCGCCTGCAAGAGTTCATCTTGCCCGCAGGCACCCGCGCCGCGTCGCTCGCGCATGTGTGCCGCACTGTCGCCCGCCGCGCCGAGCGCACCGTGGTAACTCTCGGCACAGCCGAAGCACTCAAAGACAATCCGCGCCAGTACCTCAACCGCCTGTCCGACCTGATGTTTGTTTTGGCCCGTGTACTTAACCGCCACCGCACTGACGGGAGCGTGGGCGACGACGTGTACTGGAAGAGTGCGCGCATGGCCAAAGAAGCAGCGCAATAGTCTTTGCACAAAATTTAGCCCTAAATACGCCCGCAAGTTAATAAAATATTGCGAGAGAAGCTATTAAATCAGGAGTAATCGATGCGCATGCCGAACCCCTTTCAAGCACTGCACGCTACCCTTTTTTCGCCACTGCTTGCAAGCCTCGCCGCCTGCGCCATCAGCGCCCATGCACAAACACCGCCCGACAACCCGACGCCCGAGATAGCCACCCTCAGTGTGCCCGGCCTGGGCCTGTTTGGCGCTGACGCCAAGATGGTGACCCAAGTGTTCAAGCCAGCGGGCGCGGGGCCTTTTCCGGTGGTGCTGTTCTCGCACGGCCGCTCTGGCGACGTGACCATCCGCACCCAGCTCAAAACCCCGGTTGGCCTGGGCCATGTGCGCTACTGGCATGCCAAAGGCTACGCGGTGGTCGCCCCCATCCGCCCCGGCTACGGCGATACCGGCGGCTCCGACACCGAGCGATCAGGCAACGTGTACGGCCCCACTGGCCAGTGCCAGGGCCTGCCCGACCCCGGCATTACCGCCAACGCCGCCATGCGCTCCACCACCGTCGCTTTGCAGTGGATCCGTGAACAAACCTGGGCCCACAAAGACCGCATCCTCCTGGAAGGCCAGTCGGTCGGCGGTTTGACCACGGTGGCGATGTGTGCCACCAACCCTCCCGGGGTGGTGGGCTGCATCAATTTTGCCGGAGGCACCGGCGGCAACCCCGAACTGGCACCCGGCCGTATGTGCTCGCCCGAACGAACCACACAACTCATGCAGCTGTACGGCACCACTACCAAGCTGCCCAACATCTGGCTCTACGCCGTCAACGATCTGTTTTGGGGCGAACAACCGCCCAAAGACTGGCATGCAGCCTACGCGGCGGGGGGCAGTCCCACCCAACTGGTCACCACCGAAGCTGTGCCTGTTGACGGACATCGCCTGCTCGCATCGGGCGGCAAGTTGTGGAGTGAGCCACTCAATGCATGGCTGAAGAAGAATGGTTTCTAACGCCACCTGCTGTGCGCAGACTTCCCACCTTATGCATTCGTACTTTACAGTCAAATAGCCCTCTGGCGCAATTAAATATTGTGGAGGCAGCTATTAAATATATAGTAAATTGCCTGCTCTGCCTGTGCCTGCTCAGCACACAGGCTGCGCCACACCGCCCCAATACTGCGCCCATGGTGGTGCACATTCCACTCGCGCCCAGTAGCGCGGCGTCCTCCACGCCCAGCCCCGCCAGCATGCACACGCAGGTCTTCAAACCTCACGGCCCAGGCCCGTTCAAGGTGCTGCTCTACGCCCATGGCCGCCCCGCCTATGCCAGCGAGCGTGCGCGGCTCTTGCGCCCCATCCACGGGCGCCATGTCCAGTATTGGCTGGCCAAGGGCTATGCCGTGGTAGCACCCATCCGGCCCGGCTACGGCACCCCACCCTACGGCACCGGCGGGGTTGACCAAGAAAGCTCAGGCGCAGGTTACACAGCCAGCGGCCAGTGCATCCGCAGCCCCCACCCTGCGCGCGCCGCCCAAGCCGCCGCCAGCGCGCAGCGCCAGGCGCTGGACTGGGTACGCCAGCAACCTTGGGCGCGCAAAGACCGCATCGTGCTAGAGGGCCAATCGATGGGCGGCCTTACCACCGTAGCCCTGTGCGCCAGCAACCCGCCCGGGGTAGTGGGCTGCATCAATTTCTCCGGTGGCGCAGGCGGTGACCCGCAGCACGCGCCCGGCGCCATGTGCGAACCCGCCAAAATCACCCAGCTCATGCGCGGCTACGGCAACTCCACCACAGCGCCCAGCATCTGGCTGTATGCCCCGAACGATTTGTACTGGGGCAGCGAGCCACCCAAGCAATGGCACGCGGCGTTTAGTGGGGCGGCCAAAGCAGCCAACCACCCCGCGAGCACCTTGGTGCACACCGCGCCCATCGGCAGCGACGGCCACAGCTTGCAACGCGCAGGTAGCAAGCTGTGGGGGCCACCGCTGGAGGCCTGGTTACGCAAAAATGCCCTTTGAAGTTTGTAGCCCAAGGCATCCGCAGCGTTGCGCCGCCCATCTTTGCCCCGCTCACCGCCGATGGCAACGGCACCATCCTGCCGTCACAGTACGCCATCAACGCCAAAGCCGCCGGCCTGGACATCATCGCTTGGTCATTGGAGCGTTCGGGCATTTTGGCCGACGGCAACAACGGCTTTTACTACCAAAGCTTTGACAGCGCCATTACGCGCAAAAGCGACGTGATGCGCGTGCTGGACGCGCTGGGCGTGCTGGCCAAACAAGTGGGCATCATCGGCATCTTTTCTGACTGGCCCGCCACTACCACTTTTTACGCCAACTGCGCCGGGATCAAGTGAGCGACGCAGCATGCGCCTGCGGCATTGCCAGCCCTAGGCGCTACATATTTAAGAGCTGCTCCCGCAACTTTTTATTGGGCTAAGCGCCTATTTGGCATAAAAATCCACCGCTGAACAGCTTACGCGGCAAGCTTGCGCCCTTTTCAAACTCCATGAAAATCCCGCACGCCATGCAAGATTTTCATGGAGATTTAGACCGCTACCATCGCCTCGAACCGCAGCGCAACAACACGGGAGCCATCACCTCGGGTAGAAATTCAATCTTCTGGCCTGTGGCCAGCCATAGCGCAGCGCGCAAGGCTGGCGGCAAGGTGATCCGGCCATTACTGGTTAATGTGGCTGTAGGCATATACGCTCCTTACGCTAGCAGAATCTATTATTTTCATAGCTGCTCCCGCAATATTCTATTGGGCTACAGCCCTATTTGATACTACAAATGCGGCACGCCACTCAATTGTGACCACTGGCAGTCACCCCACTCAGTGCGCAGCTTGTACGCACACCAGCGCGCATAGCGCACACCCGCATTCAAGGCATACTCTTACAAACAAGAAAGCCGCCATGCCAAGCCCACCCACAGCGCCCAGCCCCGC
>JAYWHJ010000201.1:0-8686 GCA_043777795.1 Polaromonas sp.
GCTGCACCGCATGTTTGGCGCGCAGCAGCGCTGGTCGTTATGGCTCAGCGCCGCGCTGCTGCTGCTTATCGCTCACCAACTGTGGACGCTGGACAGCAGCGCCTACTGGAAAGATGTGCACTGGGTGGCAATGGCTGCCGCGCTGCTCGCATTGGTGGTACTGGTGCAAGTGGCACACCTGTTTCGCGCAGCCAGCGCGCAGGCCCATGGGCTGCTGCACACGCTGGAGCAGCGCGTGGCCGACAGAGAGGCTGCGCTTTCGGCCAGCTACCAAAAACTCGAGCTGCTGGCGCGCGAGCAAGCGCGCAGCACCGAGCGCACCCGCATCTTGCGCGACATGCATGACGGCGTCGGCTCGCACATCAGCGCGGCCATTCGGCAGTTGCAATCTGGCCAAGCCACCCACGGCGAAGTGCTAACCACCCTGCGTGACTCGTTGGACCAGCTCAAACTCTCGATTGATTCCATGCACCTGGTGGCGGGCGACGTGACGGCCCTGTTGGCCAACATGCGCTACCGACTGGAGCCGCGTTTTACCAGCAGCGGCATGGCGTTTGAATGGGATGTAGACCTGTTACCCCAGATCGAGCGGCTAGACCACAGCGCCATGCGCCAGTTGCAGTACATGGTGTTTGAGGCCTTGTCCAATGTGCTACAACACGCGCAGGCCAAGACCCTTCGGATAGAGGCGCGCACGCTGGGCACCGCTGATCAACCTAGCCTATCTGGCGCGGTGGCTGTGCTACGTGTAATAGACGACGGAGGCGGCTTCGATGCGCAAGCGCCCACTTCGCGCGGCCTGGCCTCCATGCGGGAGCGCGCCTTGGCCATTGGCGCGCAGCTGGTGCTGCAAAGCGCACCGGGCCGAACGGTGGTGGAGATCACGCTTTGAGTAGTCCAAGAACTCAGCGGCTGGCGTTGCCGTAGGCTATCAAATCCACCCGGCTGTCTTGCATCATGCGCTTGTTGGTGTCCCAAGTGCGCGTCTCGGAGGCTACCATTTTGCTGGAGGCGGTGTCGATCCAGATCCAGGCCTCGCTGTAGTTGTTGTAGCCATTGCCGCCGTTGTAGCTGGTCACCTTGAACTTGAACGCGTCAAACTTGCCCGCAGGCAAGCTAAGCTGCTCGCGCGACACCACCCGAACATCGGCGGTGACAACCGACTGGCCCGCGCCGGTCAGGCTTTGACGCTTGTAGCGGGTGCTCCAGCGCTTGCCGACATAGTATTCGTGGATAAACCACTGGGGTGGCGTAAGCACTTCAAACTGGCCGGTGATTTTGAGCGGGTTGCCAAACAGGTCGTACTCGTTGCCCAGCGCGGTGATGATTTTGTCCTCCAACACCTGCGCCGCGCGCCGCTCCGCCGTGGTGACCACCGTGGCACCGAAGCGCTGGGTGGTGCGGTAGGTAAGCGAGTCGCCTACGCGCCAGCCGGGCAAAATGCCGCTGGCGCGAATCGGGGCGAACGCATCTACCAGCGGGTTAGTGGCTTGGGCAATTAGCACCGGATCAGCGGCGGGGTTCAGGCTGGGCGCTGATACTACGGCGGGCACCAAGGGAGTGGGCACTACAACTGCTGGCTTAACCGGGGCTGTTGCAACCAGAGTAGGAGCAGGGTTTGCTACAGACGCGGGCGCTGGCGCTGCGGGTGTGGCCGCAGCTTGCACGGCTGCGGCTGCGGTCACCACGGGTGTTGCGGCCACCGCAGGGGCAGGTGCTTTGGCTGGGGCCACACTGGCTGGCGTTGGAGCTGAAACTGGGGCAGCGGCAGGCATGGCCAATGCCATTGCGGCTGGCGCTGGCGCGGGTAGCGCTACAGGCGCCGGCACTGGCGCAGTTAGGGCAATGGGTGTGGGCGCATGCACTGAAGGCTGGGCCGGTTTGGCCGGCAGTACAACGACCGGTACCTGCGCTTGCGCCAAGCCCGGTGACTGGGCTGGAATGGCCGCTGCCAAAGTGGCACTATTGGCGGTGGCCATCATCAGCTTTTGCAGTTGCGTGATGTCGCGGTCGCGCTGCTCTTTGACCGCCAAAATGCGCTCCAGACGATGGTGCGCCAATTCAGAAAATTTGCCGCTCGGGTACTTGCTTAGAAAATCTTCATACACCCGCACATCGCGCGACAGCTTGATTTGCTGCCACTGAGCGAGCTGGATTTCAAAGTCTTCCTCGATGTCTTTGTCGCCCAATGCGCGCGCACCCAAAGGACGGCGAAAGTAAAAGTCGTTTTCCAAGCTGGTGGTTTCCCACGGAATTTGCTCGCCATTGCTTTGCAAGCGGACGTTCAGGCGCACGCGCTTGAAAATGTCTTCAATCTTCGCACCTTCTCGGGTAATTTCTTTGAGCAAATTTTCGGTATACAGGCCGTTGGCACCGCTGCCTGCATCGCGCGCGGTTTGTCCCGGCGCCGTGGCGTAGGCCAGGAAGGTGTTAGTCGGGGCGTCCATCTGGGTCAGGCCTTTGGGCACCGTGCCGTTGCTGGCAAACGGGTTATCGCGACAGGCATCCAAAATAATGATGTTGGTGCCGTTTTTGGCAGTTTGAAACCCGCGAGTGAGGTCGGTAATATCCAGCGCATGGGCACGCACATCGTCTGCGCTGTTGAACGGCTGGTTGACCGGCAGCAGATAGTTGCGCCAGTCCAGCTGCACGCCATGGCCGGCAAAATAAAACAGCCCCGGCTGCTTGGATACTTGTAAAAGTGAGCTGAACGCCAACACCGCCGCCTTCATTTGCTCACGGTCTTGGTCAATCACCTCGGTCACGCTAAAGCCCGATTCTTTCAGCGATTTGGCAATCGCGCGCGCATCATTGGCTGGATTCTCTAACGGAGCTTGCTTGTAGTTCCCATTGCCGATCACCAATGCCAGCTGCGCCCACACCGAGTTGGTCAATAGCAGCGAGGCCGCCAAGGCACAGGTTTTGAAATGGGGTAGGTAAGTCATCACACGATTTCCTTCTTGCCGCTGTGAGCATGGCGATGGCACCGCAAATGCGGCATCGCCATCCATCAAGTGACAATTTTCGCGCTTTGGCGTTCAAACGTCGCATTATGTAAATAAATATTAACAGGCTTTTGAATTTTCCACATCCCATATTCTTGGGAGCCGTGGCCGCCCAATACCACTTTCTGCTCAAAATCGGCCAAGAGATGGCATCCCTTGCAAGCTCTTGGTCGCCTACCGCGGCATACCACGTAAAATCAATGGTTTTGCCCCTTCTCAGCAACCCTATTGAGCCTCTTGCGCCATGATCACCAGCACTATCCCCAACGTTACCCTCACCACCGCCGCCAACGTGTACTTTGACGGCAAATGCGTCAGCCACAGTTTCACGCTAGCTGATGGCACCAAAAAATCCGTCGGCGTGGTGCTGCCCAGCACACTCACTTTTGGCACTGGCGCACCTGAAATCATGGAGTGCGTGGCTGGCTCGTGTGAATACAAGCTGGCGGACACCGATGCTTGGGTGACCTCCAAAGCGGGTGATAAGTTCAATGTTCCCGGCAACTCCAAATTCGATATCAAAGTGGTCGAGGCCTACCACTACATCTGTCATTACGCATAAATTCCAAGATCGCACCACCATGGCCACCATTCTTCAAAACTTACCCCTGGGACAAAAAGTCGGCATCGCCTTCTCCGGCGGCTTGGACACCAGCGCAGCTCTGCGCTGGATGAAAAATAAGGGCGCAGTGCCCTATGCCTACACCGCCAATCTGGGCCAACCGGATGAGCCCGACTACGACGAAATTCCGCGCAAAGCAATGGAATACGGCGCAGAAAAAGCCCGCCTGATCGACTGCCGCTCGCAGTTGGCTGCCGAGGGCATTGCCGCGCTGCAAGCCGGTGCCTTCCATATCAGCACCGCAGGCATTACTTACTTCAACACCACGCCGCTGGGCCGCGCGGTCACTGGCACCATGCTGGTATCGGCCATGAAGGAAGACGGTGTGTCCATCTGGGGCGACGGATCTACCTTCAAAGGTAACGACATTGAGCGTTTTTACCGCTATGGCTTGCTGACCAACCCAGACCTCAAGATTTACAAACCTTGGCTGGACCAATTGTTCATCGACGAGCTGGGCGGGCGCGCCGAAATGAGCGCGTTCATGACCAAAGAAGGTTTTGGCTACAAGATGTCGGCCGAAAAAGCCTACAGCACTGACAGCAATATGCTGGGTGCCACGCATGAGGCCAAAGACCTTGAATTCTTAAACAGCGGTATGAAGATCGTCAATCCCATTATGGGTGTACCCTTCTGGCGCGACGACTGCGTGGTGAAGGCTGAGGCTGTCACCGTGCGCTTTGAAGAAGGCATGCCCGTCGCGCTGAACGGAAAAACCTTTGCCAACACAGTCGAGCTGATTTTGGAAGCCAACCGCATCGGCGGCCGCCACGGCCTGGGCATGAGCGACCAGATCGAAAACCGCATCATCGAAGCCAAGAGCCGTGGCATCTACGAAGCCCCGGGCCTGGCCCTGCTCTTCATCGCCTATGAGCGCTTGGTCACCGGCATCCATAACGAAGACACCATCGAGCAGTACCGCATGAACGGCCTCAAACTGGGCCGCCTGCTCTACCAGGGCCGCTGGTTCGACCCACAAGCCATCATGCTGCGCGAGAGCGCCCAGCGCTGGATCGCCCGCGCCATCACGGGTGAGGTCACGATTGAGCTGCGCCGGGGTAACGACTACTCGCTGCTTAACACCGTGTCCCACAACCTCACCTACAAGCCCGAGCGCCTGAGCATGGAAAAAGTAGAAGACGCGCCGTTTTCCCCTGCAGACCGCATTGGCCAGCTCACCATGCGCAACCTGGACATTGTGGATACCCGGGACAAGCTGGACATCTACACCAAAGCGGGTTTGCTGGCGGTAGGCAGTGGCAACGCTATGCCTAAGCTAGGTCAATAGCTTCGAGGCTGGTCATATTCGCGCTTTATTTGCAATGATGGCTACTATGCGCTACATCCTGTTTATCGTCGTGGCGTTCTTGCTGGCCCAGCCTGCACTCGCGAGCGACGACGACAAGGCATGGGCAGCGCTGAAAAAACCAGGCGCTATCGTGCTGTTTCGCCATGCCATCGCGCCCGGCGGTGGCGACCCTCCCGGGCGCACCTTGGGTGATTGCAGCACGCAACGCAATTTAGACGAGGAAGGCCGCGCCCAAGCACGCCGCATTGGCGAGCGTTTTCGGGCACAGGGCGTCAAGGTGGAGGCGGTGCTCAACTCACAATGGTGCCGCACCCGTGAGACTGCGCGCTTAGCGTTTCCCGACTTACCCAAAGATGCGCCTGCATTCAACTCTTTTTTCAGCGACCGGAGCAACGAAACAGTGCAAACTGCCGCCGCGCGCAAGCAACTGCTGGCTTGGCGGGGCCAGGGGGTGTTGGTGGTGGTAACCCACCAGGTCAACATCACCGCCCTGACGGGCATTTTTCCCGCATCTGGCGAAGGCATTGTTCTACACCGGCAAGGCAGTGCCTTGGAGGTTGTGGCGAAAGTTGCCCCTTAAATGCGAGAAAGCTAAGGAAAACCCTAGTTCTCGGTATTCGATGCAACTTTCATGCAGCCAAAGTACCATACTAACGCATCAACATATTTTTAAAGGACACAACATGCACTCACTTTTTGTCAAGCTCTTGGGCTTAGCAGCTTTATCAGTCAGTCTCATCGCCGGTGCGCAAACCGCGCCGCCCAGCTACGGCACACCCATCAGCCTGGAGCAAGCTAAAAAAGCCATGGCTGCGGCTGAAGCAGAAGCAACCAAAAATAGTTGGCCTGTGGCGATTTACATCGTTGATTCTGCCGGCCAAATGGTGATGATGCAGCGCCTGCCCAATACACAGATTGCCAGCCTCGAGATTGCCCACGGCAAAGCCACCACAGCCAACAACTTTCGTCGCCCCACCAAGGCGCTAGAAGACGCTGTGGCTGGCGGCGGTGCGGGCCTGCGCTTGCTGGCGCTGAAAAACGTCACCCCGTTAGAGGGTGGCGAGCTGATCATGCAAGATGGCAAAATCATCGGCGCGATAGGTGTCAGCGGGGTGACCTCTGCCCAAGACGCACAAATAGCCCGCGCTGGGGTCGCAGCCGCTGTGAAATAAACCCTGATAGAATCAACCACCGGGCCCAAGCAATTGCGCCCGGTTTTTTTATGCCTTCTTGAAGGACTGAGAAAGCCGGCACATTCCAAGCGCTTAAATCATTCTGAAATGGATCTTTTGAAAAGGCTTGTGAATCATGGAAATTTTTGACTACGACAATGTATTGCTGCTCCCACGCAAGTGCCGCGTAGAGTCGCGTAGCGAATGCGATGCGGGTATTGAGCTGGGTGGGCGCAAATTTCGTCTCCCGGTAGTACCGGCGAATATGAAAACCGTGGTCGACGAAGCGACCTGCGTATGGATGGCGCGAAACGGCTATTTTTATGTGATGCACCGCTTTGACTTTGACAATGTAGAGTTTGTCAAAGAGATGGCCAGCAAAGGCCTGATCTCCAGCATCTCTTTAGGTGTGAAAAAGCCCGACTACGACACCGTGGACCAGTTGGTAGCGCGAGGCCTGTGCCCCGACTACATCACTATCGACATTGCCCACGGCCATGCCGACAGCGTGCAAAAAATGATTGCCTGCCTCAAGCAAAAACTGCCCGCTGCTTTCATCATCGCCGGCAACGTCGCGACGCCCGAGGCCATTATCGATCTGGAAAATTGGGGTGCCGATGCGACCAAGGTCGGCGTCGGCCCTGGCAAAGTGTGTATTACCAAATTGAAAACTGGCTTTGGCACTGGCGGCTGGCAACTCAGCGCGCTCAAATGGTGCGCCCGCGTGGCTACCAAGCCCATCATTGCCGACGGCGGCATCCGCGAGCATGGCGACATCGCCAAATCCATCCGTTTTGGCGCCACCATGGTGATGATCGGCTCCATGTTGGCCGGCCACGAAGAGTCTCCCGGTAAGACCGTGGAGGTCGACGGCAAACTGTTTAAAGAGTACTACGGCAGCGCCAGTGACTTCAATAAAGGCGAGTACAAACACGTCGAAGGCAAGCGCATCCTGGAGCCTATGAAGGGCAAGCTGGCCGACACGCTGGTGGAGATGGAGCAAGATGTGCAAAGCTCCATCAGCTATGCAGGCGGCACCAAGCTGCTGGACATCCGCAAGGTGAATTATGTGATCTTGGGCGGGGACAATGCGGGTGAGCATTTGCTGATGTAGATTCATCCTTGAATCTATTGCGACGTCTATTCAATTCATATCGGTCCTTTGCGCCTTCTGCAATGAGAATTGCGTGAAAGGTGCATTCGGAAATCTATACAGTTCAACCGGCGCTTGGGGCAATACGCGAAGCGCCTAATCCAATCGTGTCTGCATGGGGCTCATCTCGCCGAAGCCAAGATCCAGTACGCGAGCACTTTTTACTCCTATTTTAGTAGCTGCTCCCGCATTATTTGATTGCGCTACAGGCGGACAAGCCCCTGTAGTGATGTAGCTCAGTGCCGCTGCTGTACGCAGCTCAGCGGGGTCGCCTAGCTGCTTGGTCAAATCGTCGCTTACAGGGCAGGTAGCGACAAAGCCTGCGCTGTAGTCAGCAAAATTATTGGCGTTGGCAATTTCTATGTTGACCGCGTTGTAGCTGATGTCGCAGGCGCTACGGGGCTGAAAGGCGAAGGGCTTACCAAAAGTGGTGTCGCCAATGGTCACGACGTTTTTAAACGGTCGCAGCGCGTTAATCACCAGCTCACTGGCCGAGGCTGTGCCGTTGGAGGTGATCACAAACACCCGACTGAGCGTTTGCAATGCCGGGCCCGGCAGTCCGGTGGCGCTGAAATTTTGGGTGAAGTCGCCGGCCGATTTTTTATCGCTGTAGCGGTAGCTCGCAAACACTTTGCCGGCCACGCTAGCGCCTCCAATCAGGCTAGCCAAATTGCGCGCTTCCAAGGTGCTACCGCCCCCGTTGTAGCGCAGATCCAGCACCAGCTCCGTGACGCCCGCTGCACGAAAGCTGTCAAATGCGGCACCCATGGCAGGCGCGCCAGTGCTGATAAATTCCTGGTACATCAGATAACCCGTTTTGGCACCGTTGGCCGCAGTCAACACGCGCGAGGTGATGACCGGGCTGAGCGTGAAGGTGCTCGACTTGACGGTAAAACTACGCCGCACCCCTGCCGCATTGGCCACTACAAAGCTGCGCTCAACGCCCTCGGTGCTCACCGCCGCCAGCGCGCCAGAGACGATCTCGGCCGGTGTTTTGCCGTCGATGGACACGATAGTGTCGCTACGCTGCAAACCGGCTGCGGCGACGGGGCTCAGTGGCTCGACCAAGCGCACCTTGAGTAGGGTCTGCGCGGCATCTGCAAAGGCCAGCGCATAACCGTACCCCGTGCGTTTACCTTCCACAAAAAACTGGTCTGCCGAGGTTTTGCTTTGCGCAAAGCTGTAGCGATCAATCGGCTTATTGAGCAGGGATGCCAAATACTCTGAGGTACTGGTGGCAGCCTCATTAGGCACGCCTTGTTTGTTGTACCAAAAATACTGGTCATTCATGTAGTCGCGCAACCAGGCGCGTTGGCCCGCGGTGTCGCAACTGGCGGGCGAGCTGGGATAACCACTCGCCGCCACGACGCCGTCAGAGCTAGATCCACTGCCGCCGTCGCCCCCGCCCCCGCCCCCGCCCCCGCC
>JAYWHJ010000202.1:0-3111 GCA_043777795.1 Polaromonas sp.
TCCAGCGGCGTTGGCCCGCGTCGTCTCACGCAGCGTGGCTGCCAGCGCAAAAGCGTCGCAACCGATCAATTGCGCCAGTGCCTGGGCATCTGTACAAGATTTGACAGCGCCTGCCTTTTCAGCCTCGCAAAAATCCGGAAAGCCCCGCGCGAGCTGCAAAACCGGCTCGTCAAACACATTCCACGCGATGCCCCCTGGCTGCGCCAGTACATGAACCGCGGCTTCAGAGTAGCCTTGCGTTTCGTCATGAAAACGCTGCCCAAGTGCGTTGACCTGGATGCCGCCTTCCATCATCAAGGCCCAACTGATCAGTACGCCTTGCGGCACCGCCCACGATCCATGGCCTTGGTAGCCGCCCAAGTCCGCCAGGCGCGCACCGAGGGCTTTGGCCCAAATGATCGCACTGCCGTCATTCCCAGCGTGGCCTGCAAACGTCGCATCACGCATCTTTGGCAGCAGCTCCTGCACCATCGCCGGGTTACCTCCAAAACCGTTGCAAGCCAGGATCAGCACATCGCAGCTCAGATACTCCATCGCGCCGTTGCGCCGCTCGAAACCAATACCGGTGATGCGACCCTGTGCGTCCTGCCAAAGCTCGCGCACGAGTGCTTGGGTGAGGATGGGCACTTCGGCTTTGGCGGCCGCAAGTTGCAGCCGCCCCATCAAGCCCGCCCCCGTTTTTTCGGGCACGCAATGCATGCGATAGGTGCTGTGGCCTGGGTACAGAAACCCATCCAGCAGCTGGAACTCAAGCCCATGGTGCGCTTGCAGCGCGTCCATCGCCGCGGTGATATTTTGCGCGTACGCCTCAACCAAGTGAGCCGCCGCAGTACCGTGCGCCTTGGCCTGAATGTCTGCGGCAAAGCGCTCGGCACTGTCAGCAATACCCAGCGCCTTTTGCACCCGCGTGCCCGCTGCAGGAATAAACCCCGACGACAAGGCCGTGGAGCCACTGGGCAGTGCATCACGCTCCAGCAGCACGCAGTCCACATCCGCGTCGCGCAGCATCAGCGTGGTGGAAAGCCCGCAGGCGCCTGCGCCGATGATGGCGACCGGCACATGGGGTGTATCGGCGGGCAGACTCTGCCGCGTGACGCTTGGCAGCATGGGCGCGCTAGGCCGTCGGCCGAAACAGATACTGCCCCATCGGCTTGCCAATGACTTGACCGTCCTGAAAAATCAACTGACCACGTAGAAAAGTCGCTTCGACACTGGCCGACATCTCCAGCCCTTCAAAAGGTGTGTAGCCCTGGGTGGATGGCGAGTTTTTGGCGTGAACAATCCAAGTCTTGGCGGGGTCGACCAAGGCGATGTCTGCATCAAAACCGATGTCGATGTCGCCCTTCTTGTTCAAACCGTAACGCTGGGCTGGGTTCCAACTGGTGACGCGCGCCATGTGGTTGTAGCCCATACCGCGTCGGGTGCCTTCGCTGACCAGGGCAGGCAGCAGATATTCGGTGCCGCCGAAGCCGCTTTTCGCCATCCAGATATTGCCGAAATAGTGCTTCGGGATTTTCATTTCATGGCGGCAGCAGGCGTGGTCGCTCACGACCCAATCGAGCTCGCCAGCCAACAGCGCATCCCACAAAAATTCGACATCCTCGCGCGGGCGAATCGGCGGATTGACTTTGGCGAGTTCTGCCGCCTTGCTGGTGATATCGAGCATCAAGTGGCCAATCGTCACCTCGCGCTTGAAGTTGATGTGGGGAAATATGTCCGCCATCATCATGGCCGCCTGCACCGCCTTGCGCGAAGAGAGATGCAGCAGGTTGATGTTGGGCAGTGCCGTTTCATTGGCCAAATAGCTGGCGATGAAGACCGCCAGGCCTTCGGAGTGCTGGGGGCGCGAGGCACTGTAGGCAGCAAGGCCTTTCAGCGCGTTCTTTGACTTGTCGCCTTCGACAATTTTTGTGTAGGCGGTCATTATCTCGGCAGTTTCGCAATGCAACGAGAGCGAGATTTGGTTTGCCTGCGCCGGAAACTGCTCACGCGCCGCCTGAATGCCACGCATGATGAACTCAAAATGCGCGTAGTCGTAGCGGTCGTTCTCACCAATCATCAGAAAGTCTTTCTGCGTATTCGATGCGCCGTGCAGGCCGTGCGAGCCGTAGAACATGAATATCTTGAAGCTGGGGACACCAAATTTTTCGATCAGCTCAGGGATCTCTTTGATGTGCGTGCTGTCCATCGGGGCCAGATGAAATCCGTAGTCCACGTGGAAACGCCCTTTGGCGAGCTTCAGCACCTCGGGGTAAAATTTCTTGTACGGCCCGCCTTTGTTCAGGTAGTACTGCCCGGTGCGAAAGTAGTTCAGGCTGCTGGTCACACCGCCCATCGCTGCCGCCCTGCTTTCGCTCACCGCGTCCTCGGCCAAGGGCGAGTAAATACCACTGTGCATGTGAGCATCCACCACACCGGGGAAGGCGAGTTGACCTTTACCGTCGTGCACTGCTTTGGCCTGCGTCACCTCAATGCCTGGCGCAACGCGGGCGAACTTACCATTTGCAATCGCAATGTCGGCAGTGTGTACGACGTTGCCGTGCGGGCGAACGACACGCACGTTTTTGATCAACAGGTCGTAAATCGGTTTACTCATAAAAGCTCCTTGATGGATTTGGTCGATTCAGCGGCGGCGCAGACAGCTGCCATTCGCAATTTAAGACTCGATAGCAGACCGCCCGAGCGCGCTATGCGCAGCAGAAAGTCGGGGATCGGTTCACAGGCCAATACACCGCCGTCACGCAGATGGATTGAAAGGGTGGCGATATCCACGGCAAGCTCCGACTGGCCGCGCAAGCGCTCAACGTGCGGGCAAGTGAGCACCAGCAACCCCAAATTGAAGGCATTGCGAAAGTAAAGGCCACTGTAGCTTGGCGCAATGACTGCAGCTACGCCGAGATGAACCAGCGTTGCCACAGCCTGCTCGCGCGAGGAGCCTATGCCGAAGCTCGAACCCGCCACGATCACATCGCCAGCGCGCACATCACGCGCAAAGGCGGGCAAAGTGTCTTCAAGACAGTGTTTGGCGATTTCGTCAATGCCATGCTGCATATACACACCGGGTGCCAGGGCGTCGGTGTTGACATCGTCACCCAGATGCCAGATCTTGCA
>JAYWHJ010000203.1:0-8623 GCA_043777795.1 Polaromonas sp.
TGCCCAGCATGACAAAGTCTTTGAACGGGTCGTAGCTGAGCTTGCTGTAAATGTGCGGGTACAGCGACAGGGCCGAGAAGGGCGTGTGCGCAATTACCGAACCGTCTGCTACGGATGGCTTGAGCAAGTCCAGCGCAATACGCCCGCCCGCGCCGGGTTTGTTGTCCACAATGCCTGCGCCCTTGCTGTAGGCCGTGCCGGCAAACTTTTCCGCCACACGGCGCGCAGCGCTGTCGCCAGCGCTGCCTGCGGGGAAACCGTAGAGCACTTTGACGTTGTCCACAGGCCCAGCAGCTTGCGCCCAGGCGCTTTGTGCGCCTGCTGCGCCCAAGACGGTGGCGAAGATGGAGTGGTTGAATTGTCTGCGTTGCATGGTAGAGGCTCCTATAAATGAAGGCGTAAAAAAGTGACAGCTTAGCTAAGGTTTAACGATATGGGGTGCTGTGTCTGCATAGAGGGCTCGTACCAGTGCAGCGCGTTGTTTGAGCACGGCGCGCTGGTTGATGGAGCCTTTGTCGGTGATCTCGCCTTTGTCGATATTGGGTGGTTCGGTCAATACCAGCGCGCGGGCGATGCGGCCGGATGATCCGGTTGCCGTAGCTGCCAATTTAGTAACTAATTCGGCCATAGCCCCCTGAATAATCGCGCAAGCAGCTACGTCTTTCATGGCAGCTGTGTCGGGCAGTCCAGCAAATTTACGTGCTGGAATGAGCGCCAAGATGATCAGTGCGCCTACTTCTTTCTCGTTCAAGCCGGTAATCACCACGTCCTGGATCAGCGGTGCTCCGGCGGCGATGATTTTGGCGCGCATGGGACCTACGCTGACAAAGGTGCCCGACGAGAGCTTAAAGTCTTCGGCAATGCGGCCGTCAAATTTAAGCCCCTGGTGGTGGTCAGTATCGTCAATCCACTTGACCGCGTCGCCGGTGCAGAAGTAGCCTTCTTCGTCAAAGCTCTCTTGCGTGGCTGCTGGGTTGCGCCAGTAGCCGGGGGTAATGTTGGGCCCCCGGTAGCGCACCTCTACCTTGTCGCCCATGGGCACCAGTTTGAGCTCCATGCCAGGGCAGGGCAGGCCCAGGTCACCGGCCTTGACGTTGACATTGGTGACAAACAGGCCAAACGGCGCGCTCTCGGTCATGCCCAGGCCTGAGGTCATGGGGATGCGGTAACCCAACTCTTGCTCCTCAGACGCATACAGCGAATCCCAAATCGGCTGCGCCAGCGCTGCGCCCGCGTAGAAAAACATGCGCAACTGTGAGAGCAAATTTTTGCGCAGCACAGCATTGGTTTTCATCTCGTTGGCGATGTATTCCAGGCCAATGGGCACGTCGTAATACACCGTGGGTGCAATCTCGCTCAGGTTGCGAATGGTCTCGCTAATGAGCGCTGGCGTGGGTTTTCCGTCGTTGATGTAGAGCGTGCCACCGTGGTACAGCACCAAGTTGAAATCGTGGTTGCCACCAAAAGTGTGATTCCAGGGCGGCCAGTCCATCAGCACGGGCGGGATGTCAAACACGCTGGGCTTGGCCTGCGCCATCTGCTGCTGGTTCGCGCAGATCATACGCTGGGTGTTGACGACCGCCTTGGGCAGCTTGGTGGAGCCGCTGGTGAACAAAAATTTGACGATGGTGTCGCCGTTCGTCACCTGCATGGCCTGTGCAACGTGCGCTGTAACTGGCGTGGCCAGCAGTACGTCAAAAGCCGTTAGTTTCAAATATTTTGAGCCGCTAGCCCTCTGGATAATTGCGGGAGAAGCTACTGAATTTATAGCTACTTCTATCCCCGTATCCAGCACCTCCTCTATCGCTTTGCCATACTTGGCCCAGTCGCTGGCATATACCAAACCGGGGGTGATGGTACCTAGCACATGGCGCAGCTTCTCGTAGTCTTGGCTCATCAGGCTGTAGGCTGTGGATACGCTGCAATACGGCACACCCACCGTCATACAAGCAATAGCCAGCAGCGCATGCTCCAAGCTGTTTTCACTCAAAATCGCCACCGGTTTGTCCACACCCAACCCGCGATCGAGCAAAGCTTGGCCAATTCGCTGCGCCTTGTCCCAAGCCTCGGCGTAGCTGATCTTCACCCAAGCCCCGGACGCATCACGCCGCGCCATCCAGGTGTGGTTGGGCCGGGTTTGCGCCCAGTGCTGCAATCGGTCCGTCAAGCGCTCAGGGTAGGGCTGCAAAGCCTGCTCGGCCACCAAATAGGTGTTGCCGCCACGCTCAGCTTTCACCGCACGGGTCACCCCAAAAGTGAAGTCACGGTAAGTAGGTGCCTTATCCATAAAACTGTGTCATAAAAATTCGGGTATCTCTTCTGCGTCCCTGGCGAGTCCTTTGCATCCTCTGCGTCCGGTAGTCGTCTTCATCATCAGACCATCTTGACCTTAGTCCGCCTTGACCTTAGCCGCCCGGCCTTCCAAAAAGTCGCGCACCCGCTTTTGCGCCTCCGGCGCGGTCTCCACAATCGAGGCCATCAGCGCCTCCGTAAAAAAGCCGTGGTCTGAAGTCTGCTCTGCAATACGGGGCAGGGCGTGGATCAAGGCGTAATTGGTCATCTCCGCGTTGGTGGCAATGCGCTGCGCCAACTCCATCGCCTTGGTCTGCGCCGTGCCGGGCGCTACCAAATACTGCGCAAAGCCAATGGGTACGGCCTCAGCCGCTTTGTACACCCGGCCGGTGAGCATCATGTCCAGCATACGGTGCTCGCCAATCAGCTTGGGCGCGCGCACAGAGCCACCGCCACCCACAAAAATACCGCGCGTCCCTTCTGGGAATGCAAAAAATGCGGTCTCATCTGCCACCCGAATATGGCAACTGCTGGCCAACTCCATGCCGCCGCCCACTACCGCACCATGCAGCGCAGCCACTACCGGCACACCGCCTTTTTCAATCGCGTTGAACGCACGGTGCCACATGCGCGAGTGGTGCAGGCCGTCAATCGTACTGCGCTCTTGCAGCTCGCTCAAATCCAATCCCGCACAAAAATGGTCCCCATCCCCCGCAATCACCGCCGCCCGCGTACCTGCTGGCAGGTGCGTAAAGATGTATTCCAAGCTCAGCACCAGCCCATCGTTCAAGGCATTGCGCTTTTTGGCGCGGCGCAGGGTGATCAGTGCTACAGCGCCATGTTGATCTACGGAGATATCAGTTAAATTGGGCGCAGACAAGGGGGAAGTCATATTTACAAAGAGCGTACATTTAGGTTATATTAAATAACGAATTTAAGGCATATCCCGCCAACGCCTATCCGTAGTAACCCCAGCATTGGACTTAAAGCGCTCGTATGAACCACCAAGACCTGATCGCCATCGACATCCACACCCATGCCGAGGTGAGCTGCTGGAACCCATTTGACGCCTACGGCGAAGAATATGACCGCGCAGCAGACAAGTACTTTCGCAACAGCCGCCGCCCCACGATTACCGAGACCATTGCCTACTACCGCGAACGCAAAATCGGCTTGGTGATGTTCACGGTAGACGCTGAGGCGCAGATGGGCCGCCGCCGCATTCCTAACGAAGAAATCGCCCAGGCCGCGCGGGAGAACAGCGACATGATGATGGCTTTTGGCAGCATTGACCCGCACAAAGGCAAGCTGGGCGCGCGCGAGGCGGAGCGTTTGATTAAAGAAGAGGGTGTGAAGGGTTTCAAGTTTCACCCCACCGTGCAGGGCTACCACCCCTATGACAAGATGGCCTGGCCGATTTACGAGGTAATCAACGCGTACAAGCTGCCGGCGATCTTTCATACCGGCCACAGCGGCATTGGCAGCGGCATGCGCTGCGGTGGAGGTTTGCGGCTGGAGTACAGCAACCCGATGCATCTGGACGATGTAGCCATCAGTTTTCCCGACATGCAAATTGTCATGGCGCACCCCAGCTTTCCGTGGCAAGACGAGGCGCTGAGCGTGGCAACGCACAAGCCCAATGTGTGGATTGACCTGTCTGGCTGGAGCCCTAAATACTTTCCCAAGCAACTGGTGCACTATGCCAACACTTTGCTCAAAGACCGGGTGCTGTTTGGCAGCGACTACCCCTTGATCACGCCCGAGCGCTGGATGAAAGATTTTGAAGAGGCGGGGTTCAAGAGCGAGGTGATGCCCGGCATTTTGAAGGGCAATGCGGTGCGGCTGCTGGGTTTGACGTAAAGTCTTGGTTTGAGTAACCACCGATAGCGCTTGCATATGAGTTCGCCCCCTTTTCGCAGCCTCGCCGACATCGAGGCATTGGAGCGCACGCCGTATGGGCAGGCGATCCCTGCGCGCACCACCTACGGCTTGATCGCGCACGCCGCCGGCCAGTTCGGCGAGCGGGATGCCTTTCGCTATTTAAAAGATGGCAACCTGGACTCGCCCGCGCAGCGCATCAGCTACACCAGCCTGTTGGCGCAGATCCACCGCGCAGCAAACCTGTTTCGCGCCATGGGCGTCGGGCCGGACGATGCCGTGGCCATACTGGCGCCCAATATTCCAGAGACCCAGTTTGCGTTGTGGGGCGCGCAACTTGCCTGCAAAGCCTGCCCGATCAACTATCTGCTGCAGCCCGAGCACATTGCGGCCTTGCTGGTGGCCAGTCAGGCCAAAATTCTCGTCGCGTTGGGCCACAATGGTGAATTGAATCTGTGGCCTACCGTAGAAAAAGTATTGGCGCTGAAGCCTCTGCCTGTATTGCAAATCAAGGTGGGCGATGAAGCTGCGCCAGGCGTACCCATTTTCCAGGACCTGCTGGCGCAGCACAGCGCAGCGCTCAACTTTGACCCCCAGCTTGCTCCCGAGCGCATCGCCGCGTGCTACCACACCGGCGGCACCACGGGTGCGCCCAAGCTGGCGCAGCACAGCCATGGCAACGAGGCGCACAGCAGCTGGTTTGCGCACTACTTTTATGGGTTTGACGAAGATACGGTGGAGATCAATGGCTTTCCACTGTTTCATGTGGCGGGCGCATTTGTGTATGGCCTGTCATTGTTGGCGGTAGGCGCGACCCAGGTGTTGCCCACACTGAACGGCATGCGCAATCCGGCATTTGTCAAAAATTATTGGAAATTTTGCCAACGTGAACAGGTGACCGCACTGGCCTGCGTGCCGACCATTTTGGCGACCCTGAGCGGCTTGCCTGTCGACGCTGACATCAGCTCCGTGCAGATAGCCTACACCGGAGGTTCCCCCTTGCCCAGTGCTTTGGCAGAGCAGTTTGAGGCCAAGCTGAAGATCCCGGTGCGCAATATGCTGGGCATGACCGAGAGTGCGGGCTTGATTTGCATCGAACTTGCCAGTGCACCACGCTTGCCTGGCTCCACCGGACTGCGCCTGCCCTATACCGAGGTCTGCGCCGTACCGTGGCGGAATGGTGCTGCCCAGTTGGAAGAGCGTTGCGCCACAGACCAAACCGGAGTGATCATCGTGCGCGGCCCGCAGGTAAGCCCCGGATACACCGATGCGGCGCGCGATGTGGGCATGTTCAGTATCGACACGGGCGGCACGCGCTGGCTAGTGTCGGGCGATCTGGGGCATATCGACGCGCAAGGGTGCATCCACGTGACCGGCCGCTCCAAAGACGTGATCATTCGCGGCTCGCACAATATCGACCCTGGCCTGGTAGAGGATGCTTTTTTAGCGCACCCTGCTGTGGCGATGTGCGCGGTGGTGGGTGAACCCGATGCCTACGCTGGCGAGCTACCAGTGGCTTTTGTGACCCTCAAACCCGGCATGCAGTGCGATGCCACCGCGCTGTTGGACGATGTCGCGCCCCATGTGTACGAGCGGCCCGCCACCCCCAAACGTGTGACGATCCTGCAAGCCATGCCCACCACGGCGATCGGCAAAGTCTACAAACCCACCCTGCGCCTGCGCGCTTTGGAAACCAAGCTTGCGGAGATACTGGCCGACGTGCCGCAAGCCACGGTGAAAGGGCTGGAGCAGGGCGGCGCGCTATCTGCGCAAGTGCTGATAGCGTCTAGCCACGACGTGCAAATAGAGCGTAGTCTACGTGAGCGCTTGGCTGCGATCGCGGTGAGTATCGAGTTCGTATTTACCGCAGGTTGAAGCTACCAGCCACCCTTGCTTAACCACTCGTCGAGCAAATCAAAGGTTTCTACGCCCCAAAAAGGCTCACTATCGACCACCACGGTAGGTGATCCAAAAATACCAGCTTGTAGCGAAGCATCTACTGCGTTACGTAGCAACGCTCTGGCTTGATCACTTTCTATTCCCTCGTGTAGCCAGGCCGCATCTATGCCCGCAGGCAGTGCAATTGCGACTACAGATTGGGCGGTCGACAAGTCGCGTCCCTCGGCCCAATAGGCGTGGTAAATCGCCTGGGCGAACGGTGCAGCCAGCTCAGGGTAGTGGTGCTTGACCCAATAAAAGGCCCGCGCTGCGGCAAGCGGATCCATCACCGGCGCATCCAAATCGCGCTGTAGTTGCAGGCCATGGCGACGCATATAGCGCTTGGCATCCCGGCGAATGTAGTCGCCCTTGAGCGGGGTGTCCAACAAGGATTTGAGCCCCATCACCTTGAGCACCGACACGCCTAGCAACATAGAGTGCCACTCGACGGTGCGACCATGTTTAGCCGCCAGCGCCTCTATGCGCAGCGATGCAAAGTACCCGAACGGCGATATGAAATCGAAATAGAAATGCACCGCAAATGACTTATTCAGCCGTAATGCCCGCAGACTTGATCGTCTTGGCCCAAAACTCGGTGTCTTGTTTTACCAGCGCGTCCAGTGCAGCGGGCGCCAAGTAGCGCAGCTCAATGCCGGCGGCGTCGGAGCGGGTTTTGGTCTCGGGCAGCTCCAGGGCGGCTTTGATCTGTCCAGTCAGCGCGCTCACCACGTCGGCTGGGGTGCCTGCCGGCGCGAAGATGCCTACCCAGGCTTCCAGCTCAAATCCTTTCAAACCTGCCTCTGCCGTGGTGGGCACATTGGGCAGGCCGGGGTGACGGCTTTTGCCGGCGGTGGCCAAGCCCTTGAGCTTACCCGCCTGGATTTGCCCCATCACCGAGGGCGGTGTGGTGATAAACACCTGTACTTGGCCTGACAGCACGTCTTGCAGAGCCGGGCCTGAGCCACGGTAAGGGATGTGCACGATGCTGGTTTTGGTTTGCTGCTTGAACATCTCGGTGCCAATGTGGGACAGAGAGCCGCTGCCTTGCGATGCGTAACTGAGCTTACCGGGGTTGGCACGCAGGTAGGTGATGAACTCGCCCAGATTACTGGCAGGCACCGAAGGGTGTACGGCGATCACGTTGGTGGCCACGGTAATCAGAGCTACGGGTACAAAGTCTTTTTGCGCCCACGGTAGCTTGGGGTTCAGGTTGGGGTTGCCTACGTGGTAAGCAGAGTAGGAGTTGAGCAGGGTGTATCCATCCGGTGTGGCGCGCGCCACCGCTTGGTAGGCAACGTTGCCGCTGCCGCCGCCTTTGTTGTCCACTACCACCGACTGTTTGGTGACCTTGGCGAGGGCATCCGACAGCACGCGGGCTGAGGCATCGACAAAGCCGCCGGGTGGGTTGGGCACCACCAAGGTGATGGGTTTGCTGGGGTAGCTTTGCGCAAGAGCCAACCCGCAGGCCAAGGTAGCGGTGGCGGCGGCCAGAGTGCGCAGCGTGCGGCGTTTGGTCAGTGATGAAGATGATTGCATGGCGATGGAGTGTTAGGAAAAAGAAAATAAGAATTAGCGAATCAGGGACTGAAAATTTGGCGCAAGTTGCACAAAGTACAAGCCTAACTGGCCCACTGGACTGTGCGCCGTTAGTATTTGCCCGATAGCAATGTGCCGGCACCCGGCACGCGCCGCTCCAGCCCCAAGCTTTTGAGCAGGGCGTGGGTGGTGCATACCGCGCCTGACACTACTGGCAGGCCGCTGGCCGCCTCGATCATCGGTATGGAGGCCAGTGAGGGCATTTGCACGCAGGCCGAGGCGACGATGGCGTCGACGCCTTTCACGTTCAATTGCTTCCACAAATCAGCAGGCGCTTTGGGGTCGCGCGCGCCCACGGCCAAATTGTCGGGGATTTCCAACGAGATACTGTCTACCACCTCAATGCCTTCGTGCTCGATGTAGTCGATTACGAGCCGGGTCAATGGCTTCATGTAAGGCGCAATGATGGAAATGCGCTTGGCACCCATGGCTTGCAAGCCCTCGACCAGCGCGCCTGCGCTGGTGACGACCGGCGAGGGCGCGCCATTGGCCACGGTGACCTCATGCAGGCGGCGCTGCGACTCGCGGTGGTAGCCCTTGCCCATGCTCATGATGGCCACCAGGCAGGCGTAGCCCATCGCGTCCATGCGGGCATCGGACAGTTCAAGCGCGCAACGGTCGGAATCTTTGTCCATCGCGGCCAGCTCTTCTTTGGTGACCGACTTCATGCGCATGCGGCTACTGTGGAAGGTAAAGCGCTCGGGCAGCACCTGCTCACGGGCGCGCAGCATGGCGGGAATCTCGGTCTCCATGGTGGTGTTGGAGCTGGGCACGATCAGGCCTAGCCGGTAGTTTTTGGAAGAAGAGGTGGGCATGGCGAAATGTGAAGGCGTTTGCGAACTGCCTCAAGTTTATCGAGCCCAAGGCAGGTTTAAGAGAGGGGTGTCACTTATGCGAACTGCTGCCGCTGTGGGCGCAG
>JAYWHJ010000204.1:0-3111 GCA_043777795.1 Polaromonas sp.
CTTCATGCCAGTAATTTGGTACTGACGCATCCCGAAACAGGTCAGACTATGCAGTTTGAAAGCCTCACACCATTTTGAAAGCGTCTATGAGCGAACACCTTTACATCATCACCGGCGCATCGCGCGGCATGGGGTTGGCCATTGCGCAGCAGTTACTCAAGCCGGGTAACTTTCTGTTGTGCATTTCGCGCCACATCAATGCTGGCTTGGCTGACGCTGCTCAGGTGGGCTTGGAGCAATGGCCTTTAAATCTGGATCACACGATAGAAGCCGCCGCCGTGCTGAGCCAGTGGCTGGCGAGCCGAAAGCCCGGCTCATTCAGCAGTGCCACCCTGATCAACAATGCCGCCATGCTGCCACGGATCGTCCCGCTCAGCGAAGCTGATGCATCAGAGCTGGCGCAGGCCCTGCGTGTGGGGCTTGAGGCGCCTATGCAACTCACAGCGGCTTTTTTGCACGGCACCGAAAAATGGCGCACCGCAACAGCCATTCCGATTGCACGCAAAGTTCTCAATATCTCATCAGGCAATGGTCGCAGGCCCATGGCTTCGCAATCGATTTACAGCGCAACCAAAGCAGGCATGGATCATTTCACCCGCTGTCTCGCGCTGGAAGAAGATCTCAAACCGCACGGTGCCAAGGTCTGCTCGCTGGCACCCGGTGGGATCGACACGGACATGCAAACACATCTGCGTAACAGTGATGCCGCATCATTTCCTGACCAAAACCGCTTTATTGACATGAAAGCACAAGGCCAACTCAGCACCCCTGCTGCAGCGGCTTCCAAACTCCTCGCGTACTTGATGCATCCGAACTTCAGCAGCAACCCAGTGGCCGACATTCGCGATGAAATTTGAGTGCGCACATTACAGTTGATGTTGGGATTTGTCCCAAGCTCGACAAACACTCACAAACAGGTTGTCACTTATGCCCGCTTACTCCACTGTAAAAATTGGCCCTGATCCAAGTAATCCGCGTATTGCGCGGCTGCTGCTGAACCGACCAGAGCGCTTGAACGCGATCAACGACGAGATGCCGCGCGATATTCGTGCAGCAGTGGAGTGGGCCAACAGCGATCAGAGCATTCACGTCATCATCGTGGAAGGTGCAGGCAAAGGTTTCTGCGGCGGCTACGACCTGAACTTTTTTGGTGCTAACGAGATGGATCACCCGTGCCAGCAGGAGCAGTTTCCGTGGGATCCGATGGTGGATTACGCCTACATGAAGCGCAACACCGAGGATTTCATGAGTTTGTGGCGCAGCTCCAAGCCCACCATCGCCAAGGTGCATGGTTACGCGGCTGCAGGTGGCAGCGATATTGCATTGTGTTGCGATTTGCTGGTGATGGCCGATGACGCGCGCATTGGCTACATGCCAACCCGCGTGTGGGGCTGCCCCACCACGGCCATGTGGACGTACAGACTGGGGGCCACCCGGGCGAAACAGATGATGTTCACTGGTGACACCATTGATGGCCGAAAAGCTGAGGCCTGGGGCCTGGCCAATGAATCGGTGCCCGTCGATCAGCTCGAAATTGCGACGCTGCGGCTGGCAAACCGCATTGCGGGTGTGCCCGGCTCGCATCTGGCCATGCACAAGATGGTAGTAAACCAGGTGCTGTTGACCATGGGGCTTGAACAATCACAACAGATGGCGACGCTGATGGATGGCATCACCCGCCACAACCCCGAAGGTCTGTGGTTTCGCCGCTATGCGCAGCAAGAGGGTTTTAAGGCAGCAGTGCAGTGGCGCGACAGTGGCAAGGCGATCCCCGAGGGCGAAGAGGCGCGCGCATTGATCCGGCAGATGAACGGATTGCGTGACAATTCACCACCACAGCAATGACATCAATGACGCCAACGATGTTAATGATGCTTACGTCGTGATCGTGATCCCACCAAACCTTTGATGGAGTTCCATGGGCCTTCTGACTGGATACCGTGTTCTTGACTTCGGCCGTTTCATCGCGGGACCTTACTGTGCTGCGCTCCTGGGTGACCACGGTGCCGATGTGATTCGCATTGAGCGGGTGCAGGGCGGCGAGGATCGCTATATCCCGCATGTGGCTGATACGGGTGAGGGCGGGCTGTACTTGCAGGTGAACCGCAACAAACGCTGCTTGACGCTCGACCTGGCCTGCCCCTCAGGGCGCGAGATCGTACGCCAACTGGTTAAAACGGCGGATGTCGTGGTCGCAAATTTACCGCCAGCGACTTTGAAGCAGTTGGGTTTGGATTACGACACCGTTTCCCAGCTGAACCCGCGCGCAGTACTGGTCGTCGTCACCGCATTCGGCAGCGGCGGGCCGTGGAGCGCGCACCCCGGTTTTGACGGTGTGGGCCAAGCCATGAGCGGTGCTATGTACATGACGGGTGAGCCTGATTCGCCCCGCCGCGCGGTCACCACCTATGTCGATTTCTCCACTGCGCAGGCCTGCGCCATGGGCGCCTTAGCGGCGCTGTGGTCGCGCGAGAAAACGGGGCGGGGGCAATTGGTGGAAGGCTCACTCCTGCGCTCGGCCGTTATTCAAACCAATGGCCTGTTGATTGAGCAGGCGGTACGCAAGCCGGATCGCATCCCGCAAGCTAACCGGGGGTTTGCCACCGCGCCGAGCGATGCCTTCAACACAAAAACCGGCTGGCTACTTGTGCAAACCATTGGCCAGGCCATGTTTGAGCGCTGCTGTGACGTCATTGGCGCGCCAGAGATGAAGTCTGATCCGCGATTTGCCAACGATGAATTGCGCGGCAGCAACAGCCTGGTAATCAGCCAGGCATTCGAGCGTTGGTGCGCCACAAAAACGCGTGCAGAGGCTTTGGCTGAATTGTCCAATGTCAAAATTCCATGCGGCCCCGTCTACTCACCGCAAGAAGCGTTGGACGATGCGCAGATTCAGGCCACAGGTTTGCTGGCACCTCGCAAATTTGCGGGCATGCGAGCGCCTTATCCGGTAGCGCCGCACCCAGTTGACATGTCAGACTTGCCGGTTGAATATGTGAGGTCAGCGCCAACGCTTGGCGAGCACACGCACGAAATATTGACAGAGCTGGGCTACAGCGACGCAGCGATCAGCGCCCTTCGCGTGCAAGCGGTGGTTTAGAGTCGTGGTTT
>JAYWHJ010000205.1:0-23719 GCA_043777795.1 Polaromonas sp.
ACCGCGTCGGCCGCTTTCACGCCTTGACCTGCCGGCAATACAAACAGCGGGTGGATCTCGGCAGTCACCAGCCGCTCGCTCACTTGCTTTTGTCTTGTAGCTGCTCCCGCCATTTTTTAGGCTGCTGCAGCTCGATTGACGACTCCAAAACGTGCCCTAAATGCGTGGCGGAGAATCGATTGCCAAGCGGGATTGGGCGCTGGGTGTTTGTACGCCCAAGTGCTTGGATTGGACAACCGCGGAGCGAAGTGCGCCGCTGACCTGATCATGTGACCTGATCGGGTACAAAACGGGATGTTCGGGTAAGTCCTAGCAGAACGAGGGCGTACAGCCGCAGGGTCTGGCATACAGTACATCTTGTACATATTACGCGTAGACCCCTATGACAAACTTCATTTCCCCCCGTTTCATCGGCGCAGCCCTGCTGACAGTAATGACCGCATTGAGCACCAACGCTTGGGCGCAAGACAAACTACCGCTCAAAATTCTGGTGGGCTTCCCGCCCGGTGGTTCAGCGGACGTGATTGCGCGCTTGATTGGCGATGCTGTGCGCGATGACTTTAGCAGCGTAATTGTGGAAAACAAGCCCGGCGCGGCGGGGCGCATTGCCTTGCAGCAAACCAAGGCTGCCAAGCCCGATGGCCAAACCGTGGTGGTACTGCCCAGTGGGCCGATGGTGCTTTTCCCGCATGTCTACAAAAAGCTGGACTACGATGCAGTGAAAGACTTCACACCCATCTCGCTGATTGCCCGCTTTCAGTTTGGCCTGGTGTCGGGCCCAGCGACCGGTGTGAAGACGGTGGCCGAGATGCTGGCCAAAGCCAAGGCAGACCCAACGACGGCCAGCTACGGCACCCCCGGCCAGGGCACCTTGCCGCACTTCCTGGGCGTGCTGATGGAGCAAAGCGCGGGCGTGCCCATGACGCATGTGCCCTTCCAGGGCGGTGCCCCTGCCAACAACGCCCTGCTGGGCGGGCATATTGGCTACAAGTTTGACGTAGTGTCCGAGACGGCTCAACTGCACAAAGAAGGCAAGGTGCGCATCATTGCCGTAACCAGCGCCACGCGCGATAGCCAAGTGCCCGAGGTGCCTACCCTCAAAGAGCAGGGCGTGGACATGGATGCCAGCGCCTGGTTTGCCATGTACGCGCCTGCCGGCCTGGATGCAGCCACCCTGGCGCGGCTAGAGCGTGCTGTGGGCAATGCGGTGAAGAAACCCGAGCTGCGCGAAAAACTCCTCAAGCTAGGCATGGACCCTGTGGGCTC
The DNA here is from genome assembly GCA_043777795.1 of Polaromonas sp. GTDB lineage: Bacteria > Pseudomonadota > Gammaproteobacteria > Burkholderiales > Burkholderiaceae_C > JAAFIP01. The sequence goes on from JAYWHJ010000205.1 coordinate 1,267, forward strand.
CACGTCCAACGTGTTGGCAGCTACGCAGCGTACCGATCTTGCACGCTGGGAAAAGCCCATTAAAGCCACTGGCGTTTCTCTGGACTAATTTTTCTATAGTTATTATGGATGTTGCTATGCTGAACACTTTATTCAAATGCGTGCGTACGGTGTTTGTTGGGCTGATGGGGGCTTGTTTGATCGCCTCTACTGCGCTGGCCCAAGCCCAAGCCTTCCCCAATAAACCCATCAAGGTACTTATTGGTGTACCCGCTGGCGGTACCCAAGATGTATTGACACGGGCCATTGCAAACGCCGTCAAAGACAGCTTGGGCCCCGTCATCATTGAGCATAAATCGGGCGCTAATGGCAATATCGCCATGGAAGCAGCCAAGGCAGCCGACCCCGACGGCCATACTTTGATCTTGGGAACCGCATCCATGCTCACGATGAATCCGAGTACCTATAAGGAGGTGCGGTTTGATTCGCTGAAAGACTTTGTGCCTATCGTCACCGCAGCGCGGTTTGAGCTGGCTTTGAACGTACATCCCAGTGTGCCGGCCAATACCTTGGCCGAGTTGATTGTGTGGCTCAAAGCCAATCCTGGTAAAGCCTCGTTCGCGTCTTATGGCGCTGGTACACCTTCGCACTTTTTAGGCGAAATGCTGAGTGAGGCTACTGGTATCAAAATGGTGCATGTGCCTTATCGTGGTTCGGCGGGTGCCCGGCAGGACATTTTGGGCGGTCAAATTTTGATTTTCTTTGATGTGGTGGGCGGCACCATCAGCCACTACCACGCCAAGCGAGTGAAGGTGCTGGCAACCAGCGGCGACAAACGCTCGCCGTTCTTGCCAGACATCCCCACCTTTAAAGAGCAGGGCTTCCCCACCGTCACGGCCAGTGCGTGGTTTTCGTACCTCGCACCTGCCAACACACCGACACCTGTGATGGCCAAGTTGCGCACCGAGTTCAACAAGGCGGTCAATTCACGCGAGGTACGCCAGCAGTTGCTTGCCGCAGGCATGTACCCCGTGGGCGGCACGCCGCAAGAACTTACCCAGCTGATCAAAACTGATTCTGATAAATGGGCTAAGGTGGTCAAACAAACAGGTTTCGTAGCCAACTAAAATGCAAGCACTGAAACGCCCCAACATCATCTTCATCGTCGCCGACGACCTGGGCTTTGCCGACCTGGGCTGCTACGGCGGTCGCGATGCAAAGTTTGGCAAAGTATCCCCGGTGCTGGATGATCTTGCCGCAGCTGGCATCAAGTTCACCCAAGGCTACAGCAACTCGCCCGTCTGCTCGCCCACCCGCTTTGCACTGATGACCGCGCGCTACCAGTACCGCCTGCGCGGCGCGCTGGAGGAGCCCATCAACAGCAAAGCCAAAGGCAGCCCCAAGCTGGGCCTGCCACCCGAAATGCCCACCCTGCCGTCCCTCCTTAAGGCCAGCGGCTACCGCACCGCCCTGATCGGCAAATGGCACCTGGGCTACCCGCCGCACTTTAGCCCCATCCAAAGTGGCTACGAAGAGTTCTTCGGCCCCATGTCTGGCGGGGTGGACTACTTCACCCACTGCGCCAACAACGGCACGCACGACCTGTATTTGAATGAAGAGGAAAAGCAGCAAGAGGGTTACCTCACCGACCTCATCTCGCAGCGCTCGGTAGACTACGTGCAGCGCATGGCCCAGCAAGATGCGCCCTTCTTTTTAAGTATGCACTACACCGCCCCCCACTGGCCCTGGGAAACGCGTGATGACGAGGCGCTGGCACAAGAAGTCAAAGCCAACCTCTTCCACCTGCACGGCGGCAACATTCACACCTACCAACGCATGATCCACCACATGGACGAAGGCATAGGCCAAGTGGTCGCCGCGCTGCGCGAGAGCGGGCAGCTGGACAACACCTTTATAGTCTTTACCAGCGACAACGGCGGCGAGCGCTTCAGCGACAGCTGGCCCTTGGTAGGCGGCAAGATGGACCTGACCGAAGGCGGCATCCGCGTGCCCTGGATAGCCCACTGGCCTGCCGCCATCACCCCCGGACGCCAGAGCACGCAGCAGTGCATGACGATGGACTGGTCCGCCACCATGCTGGCCGCAGCAGGTGCGCAGGCCGACGCAGCCTACCCGATAGACGGCGTGTCCCTGCTACCCGTGTTGCAGCAGGAAGCCAAAGAGTTTGCCCGTCCGCTGCACTGGCGCATGAACCACCGAGGCCAACGCGCCCTGCGCAGCGGCGACTGGAAGTACCTGTGCGTAGACGGCAACGACTACCTGTTTGACTTGTCCAAAGACGAACGCGAACGCGCCAACCTGGCAAGCCGTGAGCCTACGCGCTTGGCCAGCATGCGCGCGGACTGGGAAGAGTGGGAGGCAGGCATGCTGCCCATCGGGCCAGATGCTACGGTAAGCTTGGGGTATTCGGTGAAGGATATGCCGCAGCGGTGAGAGGCTGAGAACCTTAGAAAGCAAGCGTGAAAGTGGCAGAGAACTCCGTTTACAGTTTCTGTTGCCGCCGCATCCACTCCTGCGCCACATCGCCCATAGTTTTTGACTTTCCGTCCTGGATCCAAGCCATAAATTGGCGATCAAACTTGAAATAAGAGCCGCAAGTCTCAGTCAAAAATCGGCGTACGTTTTGGGTATGGCGATAGGTTTTTGTCACGGCAGTGTTTGTTGTGATGCGGTCGCCGTGCCAGTCAAATTCCTTCTTGCCATGCACTTTGATAGTTGAGTTGGCAACATCATCGAACCGCTTCTGCAGCGGCAGCACACGCGTGGCATTGGACACTATTAAAGTGGCAATGAGGTCGACGCCGTCGTCAAACAGTTGCTCAAATTTTTTTAGCTTTCATACAGCGCTACCTCCTGAGCGCGTGTGCGACGAGCGGATATCTATCAATTGGTCATACTAAAGTGTAATAGCGCAGATGCAATTCATGCTTGGTAGCGCCCTTGTCAACCCCCAACCCGCCCCCACGTTACGGTGATGCGCTGCAAATTGTGGCGCTTTTGAGGAGTTGCATCATGTGGAAACGACTAGCGGTGATTTGGGCGGCTTTGCGGGGGGATTTGACTATGCTGTGGCGCGCGCTGCGGCATCCGCAATCGCCTGCCTGGCTCAAGCTGGGCGTGGCGGGGCTGTGTTTGTACCTGATTTCGCCGATTGATCTGGTGCCCGACTTTATCCCCTTCCTGGGCGCTGTGGACGACGTGCTGATCGTTACTTTTGGCGTGAAGTGGCTTTTAAAGAAGCTGCCCGAGTCGGTGCGTAGCGCTATCCACATCGGCTAGGGGCGGTTCTGAAAGCAGGAGGGCTTGGGCGGTGGAAGCGCTGCGCAAGCCCTTAAACTTGGGGCTATGCAACTTGCCGCTCCCCAACTGTCCCAACATCTGCAACGCGGACTCAAGAGCCTCTACACCCTGCACGGCGATGAGCCGCTGCTGATCCAGGAGGCGGCGGACGCTATCCGCGCGCACGCCCGCACGCAGGGCTACACCGAGCGCACCGTGCACACCGCGCTAGGCGCGCACTTTGACTGGAGCGAGGTGCTGGCCTCGAGCGGTTCGCTGAGCCTGTTTGCTGACAAGCAGATTGTGGAAGTGCGCGTGCCCACCGGCAAGCCCGGCAAAGAGGGCAGCCCGGCCATCCAGCAGCTGGCCCAAAGCAGCAAAGACAACGACAGCACGCTTACCCTGTTTATCCTGCCCAAGCTGGACAAGCTCACCAAAACCGGCGCGTGGTTTGGCGCGCTGGAGAGCTTTGGCATCACGATGCAGATTGACAGCATCGAGCGGCGCGTGCTGCCCCAGTGGATCGCCCAGCGCATGCAGGCCCTGCACCTGCGGGTGAAGGGCGGCGAGGAGGGCGAGCGCACACTCAAATTTTTTGCCGACCGGGTAGAAGGCAACCTGCTGGCCGCGCACCAAGAGATGCAAAAACTGGCCCTGCTCTACCCGGGTGATGTGGCGAGTCCGCGTGAATTGAGCTTTGACGAAGTCGAAGCCGCCGTGCTGAACGTAGCCCGCTACGACGTGTTCAAGCTGAGCGAGGCCGTGCTGGCTGGCAACGCCGCCCGTGTGCAGCGCATGCTGGACGGCCTGCAAGCCGAAGGCGAGGCCACCGTGCTGGTGCATTGGACGCTGAGTGAAGATATCCGCGCCCTGCACCGCCTGCGCAGTTTGATGGACGAAGGCAAACCCCTGCCTATGGCCCTGCAAGAAGCGCGGGTTTGGGGCATGAAGCAAAAGCTGTTTGAGCGAATCTTGCCGCGTCTGTCGTCTACTGACGCGGCTAACCTGCTGCACGCTGCCCACCAAGTAGACGGTATTGTCAAAGGCCTAAAGCAACCTGGCTGGCCAGCGGACGCGTGGGTGGCGCTGCACCAGTTGGCGATGATGGTGTGCAAGATCGTTATTTAAGCTATTTTTATAAGCGTTTTAAGGCTTCAGCGCAATAGAATATTGCGGGAAGTGCTATTTAATGTATAGCGGATGACATCTAGTGAATGGGCCACACTGTCTGCACTGTCCCGCCAAAGCGGCTAATGCGAACTGCGCAAGCCACTGCGACAACACAAAAATGCGAAAATACGCCACATGAATGCTATTTCCACCACCGAGCTGATGCAAGCACTCGGGCTGCAAGCTAAAACCGCCTCTACCCACATTGCGCGCGCGCCAGCGGCTGTCAAAAGCGCGGCATTGCGCAAGCTGGCGGCGCTTTTGCGCGCCAACGTGCAGGCCCTGCAAATTGACAATGTCAAAGACCTTGAGCGCGCTACGGCCAATGGCTTGTCTGCGCCGATGGTAGACCGTTTGAAGCTCACACCCCAAGTGCTGGAGACCTGCGCGCAGGGCTGCGAGCAACTGGCTACCATGCCCGATATCATTGGCGAAATTATTGGCATGAAGCAGCAGCCCAGTGGCATTCGCGTAGGGCAAATGCGCGTGCCGATTGGCGTGTTTGGCATGATTTATGAGAGCCGGCCCAATGTGACGATTGAGGCGGCATCGCTGTCGATCAAGAGCGGCAATGCTTGTATTTTGCGCGGCGGCTCCGAAGCGATTGAGTCCAACCGCGCCCTGGCCGCCCTTGTGCGCCAGGCCCTGCGCGAAAGCGGCCTGCCCGAAGACGTGGTGCAGCTGGTGCCCACCACCGACCGCGAGGCTGTGGGCCAGCTGATTGCCATGCCGCAGTACGTGGACGTGATCATCCCGCGCGGCGGCAAGGGCTTGATAGAGCGCATCAGCCGCGATGCCAAGGTGCCTGTGATCAAACACCTGGACGGCAACTGCCATGTGTATGTGGATGCGGTGTGCGACATCGCCATGGCTGTGAAGGTGGCCGACAACGCGAAGACGCAGAAGTACAGCCCTTGCAATGCGATTGAAGGTTTGTTGGTGGCGAAGGACGCAGCCGCAGAATTTTTACCCAAGATTGCGGCAATCTATGCGGCCAAGGGCGTGGAGATGCGCTGCGATGCGGCTACAGCCCAATTACTACGTTCGCAACCAGCTATTCAATCAGCAGCAAATATTGTGGATGCAACTGAGCAAGACTGGTTCGAAGAATACCTCGCCCCCATCATCAGCATCAAAATTGTGGATGGATTGGATGCCGCGATTGCCCACATCAACCATTACTCCTCGCACCATACCGACGCGATCATCACCAGCAACCACATGCACGCCCAGCGCTTCTTGCGCGAGGTGGATTCGGCCAGTGTGATGGTGAACACCAGCCCGCGTTTTGCCGACGGCTTTGAGTTTGGCCTGGGCGCCGAGATCGGCATCAGCACTGATAAATTCCACGCGCGTGGGCCAGTGGGCATTGAAGGGCTGACTTCACTCAAGTACGTCGTGTATGGCGATGGCGAAGTGCGCGCTTGAGAATCTATAGGCTTTTAGGCCTGTAGCGCAATAGAATACTGCGGGAGAAGCTATTAACTTAATAGTAAACTACCCGTAACATACACACAGGTAAACCCACCATGTGCCAACTTTTAGGCATGAACTGCAACACGCCGACGGACATTACGTTCAGCTTTTCTGGCTTTGCGCAGCGCGGTGGTAACACCGACCACCATGGTGATGGCTGGGGGGTGGCGTTTTTTGAAAGCCGTAGCCAAGGGGTCGCAGATGGGCAACCCGACACGACGCAAGTTGCTGCGCATGACGCTGCACAAGACGCGCAACATGACGGTAAGGGCCTGCGCCATTTTGTTGACCACACCAGCGCCGCCACCTCCCCGGTGGCCGAGTTGATTCGCCGTTACCCGATCAAAAGCAAAAACGTCATCGCGCATATCCGCAAGGCCACACAAGGCGTAGTGGCGCTGGAGAACTGCCACCCTTTTGTGCGCGAGCTGTGGGGCCGCTACTGGGTATTTGCGCACAACGGCGACTTGAAAAACTTTGCCCCGCGCCTGCACGGCAGCTTTCGCCCCGTGGGCAGCACCGACAGCGAGCTGGCCTTTGCCTACATCATGCAAGAGTTGGCTAAGTCGCATGCCGGGGTGCCCAGCGTGGCGGAGCTGACGATTACTTTGCGCGAGATTGCCGCGCACATTGCACCGCACGGCCCGTTTAACTTTTTGCTCTCCAACGGCCAGGCGCTGTGGGCGCATGCGTCTACCCACCTGTACTACGTGACGCGCCAGCACCCCTTTGCGCATGCGGCGCTAGTGGACGAAGACGTGAACATCAACTTTGCGGAGCACACCAATGTGCTTGACCGCGTGGCCGTGGTGGTGACTGCGCCCTTGACCTCTAACGAGCTGTGGATACCCATGCTGCCGGGTGAGCTGACGGTGTTTGTGGATGGGCAGGTGGTGGGGTAGCCTGTCTTGTGCTACCGGACCACCTTGACTGCCTGACTACTTGAATAGTGTGGTCTGGCCAAGGTAGCCAAATGGATGGCCGATGCGCTCATGCGCGTGCTCACCCAAACCTTTCGCCGCAACGACCTGGAAGAAGCCGGGCAAGATACTTGGCGCGGGCAATCGCTATAAATTCAGAAGCTGTCCGCGCAATTATTTAATGCGCTGCAGGCCTTTTTGCGTAGGTAAACGCGGTCAGTACCAGCAGCAATATCGCCGTAATGCCAACTCCAATCCACACGCTGTAAGCTGCCCACACGGCATCCAATATGACCACATGCTCCTTGCCGTGACTGACCGCAACCACCACCAACGCCAAGCAAGCAATCACGCCGCTCATCACCCGTCCAGCCTGCTGCGCCATGCGCTCACTGCGGCGCACCAGCCAGTGCATGAGCAGGCCGTTGCAGGTGTCGGCCAGCAGCATGCCCAGGCCAAAACAGCCTGCCAGTAAAATTACCATGCCAAAGCCGCCCAGCTCATGCCCCTTAGCCGCCATCAAGCCCGCCTGCGCCAACGAGTCTAGCGATATGGCAAACGCAAACCCGACGCCCATTGGGTGCGCCAGCGGGCCCATAGCGCGCAGCACAAAAGCAGCAAATGAGCCCTTCACAGCCCCATGCGCATGGCTGTGGGTATGCCCTGACCAGCAATGGCGCAGGTTGGCCGCTGCCAGCCACAGCAAAAACGCGGTCGACACCCATAGTCCCATCGCGTCCAGCCATGCCGGCAACTGCACACCCTGCCAATAAAACACTGCGCTAGCCAGCAAGATCGTGAGGCTGTGTCCACAAGCAAACTGAAACCCCGTCAAGCGCGCTGCCCAATAAGCATGCTTTTGGGCCCGCATGCGTGTGAGCGCATCAATCGCGGCAATATGGTCCGGATCCATACCATGGCGAAGGCCGAGGGCCAGCAAAAAACCCAATGTGGCGAGAAGGGAAGAGGAGGCAAAATCCATGGTGTGAAGATTTTAAAGTTCATCATACTGATCTGTCAGATGGGATAGCCCGCGTTGCATCTGACGGAATTGATGACTCCTGTTGTATGTTGGGCATGCGATCTTGGGGGGGAATCGGCTTTAAATATGCATTCGCCATACAAGCGCGGATCGTTAATGTCAATCGACCTCAAGGCCTCCAAGGGTTCCATCAAGATGGTCCACAGCGCGCTTGGCTTGTGCCGAGTTCTTCCGCCAGACCAAGGCTACCGGCGTTGACTCCAACCCAAATTTAAATGGCAAGATGACGGTTTGACTGCTGTTTTGAAGCGCAGCTGAGTGCGCGCAGCAGGTCAACATATCGGTGTGCGCAAGCAGAGACAGACTGTAAAAAAAAGAGGGAGCCTCAACGACGGGAATGGGCGGCGTCAAGCCTTGGCGAAGGAATGCCTCTACCACGGCAACGCGGGTCGTTGACTCAATGTTGGGCAACACCCACGGCCACGCCAGCAGATCCTGAGCGGACAATTTGGTGCGCCTTGCCAACGGGTGGTCTTTGTCGGCCACTACCGACAAGCTGCTTTGGTACAGTACACGCTGGTGCAGGCCGGTGATGGATGCCACGTGCGTCGCCTTGCTGGGCAGGCGGCCGAGCAACAAATCAATGCCACCAGCTAGCAGCAATTCCAGCAAACCATCCGCACTGTCCTCCACAATCTGCACCCGCCACGCAGGCGTGCCGCCGACCAAGCTCCTGACGATTTTGGGTAGCAAGGTGGCTGTGGTGTGCGGAAACGCGCCAATGCGAAGCAAAGGCGCTCCGCTGCCTGTCATGGATTGACCCATGGCGCCCACCTCACCCAAAACGGTTTGGCAGCGCGGCATCAGCGCGCGCCCCTGCTCCGTGAGCGACATGCCGCGACCCTGGCGCACGAACAGCTTGGCCCCAAACAGGCCTTCGATCTCTTTGAGCATCATGCTCGCTGCGGACGGTGTCATCGACAGAGCTTCGGCAGTCGCCGCCAGCGAACCCAACGAGGCAAGCAGTCCGACAAACTTCAGATGTCGAATCCGCAATTGATCAAGCCGAGGAGGCGACATGGAAATGCCTATGAAAATCAATAATTACTTATCATATCGTCAAAATAAATCAGTATTTTCTGGCGATTTTTGCATAGACTATATTCAATCATTGCAGGACGTAAGCGACATGACCAAACTCTTCAAGCCTCTTTTACCAATTGGGCAAGCCGTTTCATCTTTGGGTTGCATGGCCCTGGTTTTGGTTGGCGTGTGGGCCTTGCCAACCCGTGCAGTGGCCCAGTTTGATCCTGCCAAAGTAATCGTTGAGCCTGTCGCAGTAGCCAGGCGGTACGCGGACCCGGCAGTTACTTACCAAACACCCGGTTTCAAACCGAACCGAACCGATTTTGCAAGCCATGCAGAGGTGTTGGCGCATTTGAAGGCACTGACCACTCAACACAAACAATTGTCGCTGGAGGTGGCCGGTCGGTCCCAAGAGGGGCGCGAGATCCCGCTGGTGATATTGTCGTCTGAACGTGGCTTTCAAAAAAGCAAGCCCACCGTGATGGTGCTGGGTCAACAGCACGGCAACGAGCCCGCAGGGGGCGAAGCTGCGTTGGCGTTGGCCGAGCAACTGCTTGGAAGCGAACGCAAGCTTTTGGAGCACGTCAACGTGCTGATCTTGCCCCGTGCCAATCCCGACGGTGCGCAGCACTTTGTCCGTGCTACGGCGAACGGCCTGGATGTCAACCGGGATCACCTGCTTTTGCAAACCCCGGAAGCGCAGGCCATCGCCTCAACCGCGCTCCGCTTTAGCCCTCAAGTGGTGATGGATCTGCACGAGTTCACGGTGGGGAATCGATGGATCGACAAGTTTGCGGCTTACGCCAAATACGATGCGCTGCTGCAAGCGGCCACCGTTGGCAACATGAATGCGGGCGTAGCGGACGTGGCGTTGCGCGACTTTGTCGGCGCGGCGCGCGCTGCGCTGGAGAGTAACCAGTTTTCAACGTTTTGGTACCATACCTCTTCGACAGATCCTGTTGACCGGGTCGTGAGCATGGGCGGTGTGCAGCCCGACACCGGACGTAATGTTTTTGGACTGCGCCACGCCGTCAGCCTGCTGGTTGAAACCCGTGGCGTAGGTCTGGGACGGGCCCACTTTCTGCGCCGCGTCCACAGCCATGTCGTGGCGAGTTTGGCGGTCATCAAAACGGCCGCTTCGCAGGGTGAGCGCCTTGTCCAGTTGGTGGAGGGCGCAGCGCTTGGCACGGCAGAGGCGGCCTGTCAAGGCGATATCGTCTTGCGGGCACGGACATCGTCGTCCAAAGAAAACCTGCAATTTGTCGATGCTGTCACTGGTGCGGACCGCACTGAGGTGGTGGATTGGCGTTCAGCACTGCGCTTGGAGGTTGCAGCCTCCCGTGCCCGACCCTGTGGCTACTGGCTAGGTCCAGATCAACACGCCGTAGTGCGCAAACTGCAAGACCTCGGCGCGACCGCGGTACCGGTAGGGCAGGGCCGCCGGGCAGTAGCAGAAGCGTATCGCGTGCTGACCGAAAAAGGTGGCCAGCGCATAGATGCGCGCGGTGCTATTGCGGCCAGCAGAGCCATTCGTGATGTGACGGTGGCACTAGACCAAACCACGCGCGATTTGCCCGCTGGCGGATGGTTTGTGAGCATGCATCAATCATTGGGCAATCTCATCGCGGCTGCGCTGGAGCCAGACTCTCAGAACAGCTTTACGGCTAATCACGTAATGGATTTAGATGCCAGCAGCATGCTGCGCATAGTCAAGTTTCTAGATTGATTCTGAGTTCAGTAATTTCTGATGTATAGATAAGAAACATTGTTAATTCTCTGATGTCAATTCTTTATACTTGGCGCATCCTTTTTTGGATTTATTCACCATGCCGATTCAACGCATCCAGCTGGGACGCCGCAGCGCCCTCTTGTCAATGGTCAGTCTGGCCTGCGCCACCGAGTTGGCGCGTGCACAGGAATGGCCCACCAAATCACTGACCTTCGTCGTACCGTTCCCCGCGGGCGGATCCAACGATATCGTGGCCCGGGTATTGGCAGAAGGCGTCAGAGTGCGGCTCGGCCAGACGGTGGTGATCGATAACAAAGCCGGAGCCAACGGCACGCTGGGTGTCGAGTCGGTGTTGCGTGCGCCCAAAGACCAGCACACGTTTTTGATTGCTTCGGACTCAGTGTCGCTGGTTCCGCTTTTCCGCGCGACTACTTGGGACTTGACCAAATCCTTCACGCCGGTTGCCGCCCTGTCGTCACAGCCTATCGTGGTGGTGACGGCCCCCTCCTCAGGCTTGAAGTCGATCAAAGACTTGCAGGCGCTGGCAAAGTCCAAGCCCAATCAAGTGCCGTATGCGACCTCGGGCCAAGGCTCTATCCAGCATTTGGTGGGCGAGCTGTTTTCTCAACAACTGGGTATTGACCTGTTGCACGTGCCCTACAAAGGAGGCGGGCAGGCGATCAACGACATTTTGGCTGGTCAAGTCACCGTAGCGGTATTGGGTGCAGCTGCAGTGTTGCCTCACATTAAAACTGGCAAATTGGTGCCACTGGCCGTCAGCTCGCGAAAGCGCTCCAGCATGTTGCCAGATACCCCCACCTTGGCTGAGAGTGGTGCGCCCGATGTCGATGTGTCGCAGTGGTCCGCCTTGTTTGCGCTGGACAACACACCACCTTCAGTGTTGGCACGGCTGCGCCACAGCGTGGAGGAAACCCTCGCTACGCCAGACGTCAAACAACGTTTCTCCAACACAGCGATGGAGATCAGCACGCTGTCGCCGCAGGCTTTTCAGCAGCGCATTATCGAAGACCGTGAGCGCTGGGCCAAGCTGATCAAGGACCGCAAGATTTCCTTGGAATGAAGATGCAGATGGCGAAGAAGCAAAACATCGTACTGATCCTGGCCGATAACTTGGGTTGGGGTGAGCTGGGCTGCTATGGCGGAGGCGCGCTGCGGGGTGCGCCCACACCGCGGATCGACGCGTTTGCAGCACAAGGCATGAAGTTCCTCAATTTCAATGTGGAGAGTGACTGCGTTCCCACACGCTCTGCGCTGATGACGGGGCGCCATCCGATTCGTACGGGTGCAGTTCAGTCGGTTCCTGCTGGGCTGCCCCAGGGCATTCACCCATGGGAGCGAACCCTGCCTCAATTGTTGAAAGAAGCCGGTTACGCCACGGGTATGTTTGGCAAATGGCACCTGGGCGACCGAGATGGCCGCTACCCGCATCAGCGCGGCTTTGACGAGTGGTACGGCATCCCTCGCACCACCAACGAGACCATGTTCACCAGCTCCCCTGGCTTTGATGCGTCGGTTGTGGATGTGCCTTGTGTGATGCAGGGCTTTGTAGGCCAGCCGGCAAAAGATGTGGCCGTGTATGACTTGTCCAAGCGCCGCTTGATCGACAGCGAGCTGACCGACAAGACGATTGACTTCATGCGCAGAAATGTTGCAGCAAAGCAGCCGTTCTTTGCCTATGTGCCGCTTACCCATTTGCACTTTCCAACCTTGCCGCATCCTGACTTCTCGGGTCGCAGTGCGGTGGGCGACTTTGCCGACTCCATGATGGAGATGGACTACCGCGTGGGTCAGATGCTGGATGCGGTTCAAGCGCTGGGCATTGGCGACGACACGCTTTTTATCTTCGCCAGCGACAACGGCCCCGAGTTTCGCCGGCCTTGGCGCGGCACAGCTGGGCCCTGGAGCGGCACCTATCACACTGCAATGGAGGGAGGGCTGCGGGTACCCTTGATCGTGCGCTGGCCCGGCCGTATCAGTGCGGGCAGAGTGAGCGATGAGATGATGCATGTCACCGACCTCTATTCCACCATCGCCAGCGCAGGCGGCGCGCAACTGCCAACGGACAGGGTGATCGACGGCATCAACCAGCTTTCTTGGTGGACAGGGCCCAGTGACGAGTCCGCGCGCGAGGGATTTTTGTTTTACATCAAAAACGAACTCAGGGCCGTCAAGTGGCGCCATTGGAAACTTCATCTGGTTTTTGAGAGCGAACCCAACCAAGGCGCTAAGCATCTGGAGACGCCTTGGCTCTTCAACATCAAGCGCGACCCCAAAGAAGAAACCGACGCCGCCATGGAAGACGGCTGGGTACGCGGTCCGATGCGCAAAATGATTGCCGCCTTCGATAAAAGCCTGCGCGACCACAAGCCCATTCCGCCCGGCATTGGTGACAGCTATAACCCCGCCAACCCAATGACCTGAACCATGCCTTCTACCTCCACCTTCTAAATTTCCAATAGCCAAACCAAGAAAGCAAAGCCATGAAAGACTTCCATTCAAAAATCGGGTTGACCGCTGCGGCCTGCGCCGTGATGGTCAGCTTGCCAGCCATCGCCCAAAGCAGTGTCTCGACTTACGGCGAAATACGCCTGTCCGTCAATCAGATCAAGACCGGCTCTTCGAATACGGTCGTCGAGATGCGGGACAACGCATCGCGCCTGGGGTTTCGCGGTGTGGAAGATTTGGGTGGTGGCCATCAAGCATTGTTCGGTCTGGAGTTTGGGTACGGTGCCGACAGTGGCACCTTTGGTACCCCCCCGCTTCGCAATAGCTATGTGGCGCTGCGAGGTGGATGGGGCACTCTGGCCCTGGGGCGTCTCGACTCCGCCAACCCAACAGGCTCGCCACTGTATTCGCAGGTCACCAAACTCACCAGTTTCGCACCGAACGATGCTGGGGCGACCGCAACCAGCGCAGCGATGTTCAACTCGCGCAACCGCACGTCCGACAGCATCGGCTATGCCAGCCCAAGCTTTGGTGGTGCCAGCGTGAGGGCACGCACCTACCTGCGTGGGGCTGGGACTGCGGTGGAGGCCGAAGACGCAGCAAAATCGATTGACCTGGGGTTAAATTACGAGATCGGCTCTTTAAGTGCCGCTGTGGGCTGGGGGCGCGATACGCGAAGCGGTGGCCTCAAGGCCAACGAGTTTGACAACAAATGGCAAGCTGGCTTGAACTACAACTTCAAACCTTTTGATGTCTATTTTCTTGGCGGTACGGACCGCTACAACAATACAGCGACCACGCGGCGCAATGTGGGTTACAGTTTGCTCGGTGGAAGCTACCGCGATGGCCCACACAAGGTCGTGCTGAACGTCATGCGACGTGATGTGCAGGCCTCTTTGGGTGGCGTGCGCAGTCGGCACCAAATGAGCTACCAGTACTACCTCTCTAAGCGGACGGAATTGCAGTTTTTCTATGACAGCGATGGTATCGACTCCAGCAAGAGCAATGTGCGCGTTCGCGCGATCGGTATTGGCACCCGACACAACTTCTGATGGTTATTGACCACACCAAAACCGATAGGCAAAAAGGAGCAATCTCATGAGGATTTTCGGTCTTTCCAGGCACTGTTTAGCGCTTGTCCTTAGCGTGTTTTTGGCGGCTTGTTCAACTGCCCCAGTTCAATCGGTCGAGTCTGCGCCCACAGCACAGCCCTGTCCCGCAGGCGTGCCCGCACAGATGAAGTGTTTGCGCGGTGTGGATTCGGCCAGTGCACACTACCTGATTGTGATGCCGCCCAACTGGAGTGGCGTGCTGGTCGTGCACGCGCATGGCGGTCCATCGCTGGGGGAGCCCAAAGCGTCGCGAGCTGATGAAGACATCAAACGTTGGGTGATTACAGTGCAACAAGGGCACGCTTGGGCAGGCTCAGTGTTCCGTGTGGGAGGTTTTGCAGTCCGTTCTGCTGCGCAAGACAGTGAGCGTGTGCGCCGTATTTTTGTCACTCATGTCGCCAAGCCAAAGCGCACGTTGCTGCATGGTCAGTCTTGGGGCGCTGCAGTCGCTTCCATGGCTGCGCAGATGTTCCCCACTTCTTGGGATGGCGTACTGTTGACCAGTGGGGTGGTAGCGGGTGCCACTACGTACGATTTCAGGCTGGATCTCAGAGTGGTCTACCAATATGTCTGCAACAACCATCCCCGGCCCGAAGAGCCAGCCTATCCGTTGAACATCGGGCTGCCGAAAGGCTCTACGCTGACTCGGGCAGATTTGGAGCAGCGGGTGGAAGCCTGTCTCGGGTTGCGCGTCGCTGCAGGCCAGCGAACAGCAGAGCAAACACGTGCTTTGCAAACGATCACCCGGGTGATACGCATACCCGCAGGGTCCATTCAGGGTCATATCAACTGGGCTACATGGTCGCTGCAAGATGTGGTGGACAAAGTCGGCGGGGCCAGTCCGCTGAGTAACGAAAACGTCAGATACACAGGTTCGGCTGACGACGTGGCGCTCAATCAATCCGTATTGCGCTTTCGACCTGACGCTGCGGCCAAGTCCCGTTTCGAGGCCGATATCAACCACTCGGGCCAGTTTGCGGTACCGGTGCTGACCGCCCATGGGATCAACGATTCCACCGTGTTCGTTGAAAGCCACGACCATTTGAAAAACCGTATGACACAAGCGGGGACGGTTGGCCGCTTGGTGCAGACCTTTGTTGATTCGGCCGAGCACAGCTACTGGGGCGACGAGATGTATCCGCCCTTGTTTAATGCGCTGCTTGAGTGGGTGGAAACTGGCGTTGCTCCTGCGCCGCGCGATGTCGCTAACCGCTGCCGCCTGATGGCCGGCGCGAGTGCTGAGCGTTGTAGTTTTGTGCCCGACTACATCGCCAAGCCGATGGCTTCACGCATTGCACCGAGATGAAGATGAGCTCTGCAATTTACTGCGCTGAACGGTTGTGAATACTCTTGCGATCGGGTTAGCGCTCTAAGGTTTTTGAAGTGACTTTAGTACTGTGCACACCAAGTACCAAGGCTGCGAACGGGGGTAGTTGCGGCGCAGCTGGGGACAGCCGCGGAGCTGAGTACGCCGGCGACCGGCACCTGTACAAAGCTTGCCCAGTCCCTCGGAGAGGGTTGCCGACCAGTCACCGCACAAAACAGCGAGTACGTCCTCGGCTTGATCAAGTGCAATACCTTCCCCGGCGACCATTCGGCAATAAAGACCACTTATCCGGCTGCACCGGCGCCACCCGCGCGGGCGCCATGTCTGCGGGGCCGGACAATGAAAACCAAGTGACGAAGGTGAGCTGCGGGTAGCCCAGCTCGGCAAAGGTCGGCGCTTGTAGGCTGCCTGCAGCAGGGGGTGTTGGTTACCACCTGAAAGCTTTCGCCAATCTAATAGCCATGCCTGCCCTTGCCGGGTGGTTCATAGCTCAGGCAATCTTCATTGTGACCTGCCAGCGCGACAAAGCTCTTGATGTCCGTCGCGCCAATGTCGGCATTGATCGCCGAGGCAGTCGGTGGGTAGCCCAAGCTGGCGATGTGGCTGAAGTTTTTGAGCGGGTCAAAGGTCTTGGAGTTTTCCGCTGGCGCAATCACGTGCGAGCCAAGACCGGAGATGACTCGGCTATAGCCGTCATGCGCGGTTTTAGCCACTTACTGCGCGCCGATGATGCTGCCTACGCCGCCTTTGTTTTCAATCACGAAGGGTTTCTTGAAACTATCCGTGAGGCCCAAGTTCACCATGCGACCCAATGTGTCGGAGCTGCCACCTGCGGCATAGGGCACCACGATTTTGACGGCGCGCTTTGGCTAGGCCGCCTCTTGTGCCCAAACGGAGTGTGGAGAGGGGGCTGCAGGTGCGCTGGCGGCGCATAGCTGGTGGACAAATCGACGACGAGTCACTGGCAAGTCGTTTATGGCGCGCACTGAAGGGTTTTGCAGCGCTAAATTGGCATAATTTAAAAACTGAATATCGTTGGAGCGCATGCTTCTGGCAACCGTAGAGAACCGACGATCCGTACAATGGAAAATTTATTTGACGAATTAAAGTTCACTCGGGTCCGAGCCGTCTTTATAGGTGTTGTAGCTCGGTTGATGGCTAAGTTTGCTATGAAATAAATAGCTATTCCCGCAATATTTTGAAGCGCTACAGGCCAATTAATGCATTAAAAACGACTAAAAAAATCCATTGTTGAGCGCAACTGGTGTTGTCGGTGGTGGAAATCGTTTTTGGGCTTCCAGTGTGCCCGCTTCCGAGAGAGTTTTTAGGTGGATATCGAGCTTTAGGCTCTTAGAATATTGCGGGAGCAGCTACTGCGTTGATATTCACTATTTGGTCATGTCGCAGCGGCAGCCAATTTTTTTGCAGCAAAATTTCCCGAACTGTTGCCCACCATCCAAGGTTGGCAGGACTCTCAAGGCAGAGCTGCAAGCAGCCCTGGCTAAACTGAGCTCAAGTGCACGCAGCCTCCAGCGCCTCAACAAACATCTTGGCCACGTCAAACCCTGTCTGGTCGTTGATCTCTTGAAAGCAAGTCGGGCTGGTCACGTTGATCTCGGTCAAGCAGTCGCCGATGATATCCAGCCCTACCAGCATCAGGCCGCGGGCCGCCAGTGCGGGGCCCAGGGCCTCGGCAATGGCCCAGTCGCGTGGAGTGAGCGGCTGCGCTACACCTTTGCCGCCGGCAGCCAAATTGCCGCGCACCTCGGTGCCCTGGGGGATGCGCGCCAAGCTGAAGGGTACGGGCTTGCCGCCAATTACCAGCACGCGTTTGTCGCCCTGAGTAATGGCGGGGATAAACTTTTGCACCATCACGGTTTGCGCGCCGTCTTTGTTCAGCGTTTCGATGATGCCGCCCAGATTCAGAGCGTCGTCGCGCACACGGAAGATGCCCATGCCACCCATGCCGTCCAGAGGCTTCAAAATAATGTCGCGGTGCTCGGCGTGAAAGCGCTTCACATCGTCCGCACTGCGCGTGACAAGAGTCGGACTGATGAAGCTTTGAAACTCCATGATGGCCAGTTTTTCAGGGTGATCGCGCAGGGCGCGGGGTTTGTTAAACACCTTTGCACCCTCGCGCTCGGCCTGCTCCAGCAAATGGGTGGCGTAGAAATATTCGCTGTCAAAAGGGGGGTCCTTGCGCATCAGTACCGCGCCAAAGTCTTTGAGGGCTTGCGCGCGCAGCGCAGGCTCTTTGTCGGTAAACCATAGGTCGGGTTTGCCAGTGAGCGTAATGTCTCTCACATGCGCAGTCACTGGTGCGCCTTGTTTCCACATGATGTCTTGGGGCCCGCAGGCGGACAAGGTGTGTCCGCGCCGCTGGGCTTCGCGCATCATGGAAAAAGTGGTGTCCTTGTAGATTTTGAAAGACTCTAGCGGATCGGCAATGAAAAGGATGTGCATAAGTAGTGAGGTCTAGCCAGCGCATGGGCGCAGCGGGAGTGGGAGGCGGGGTGATGAATTGGAATTTAACCCGGACGGCGCAAGTTTTGCACAAAAAGCGCCAGCGTGCCCGCCACAACACCCCAAAAGGCTGAGCCAATACCGGCTATTACGACGCCGCTGAGCGTCACCAGAAAAGTAACGATCGCCGCTTCGCGGTGCTTTTCGTCCACCAACGCACTTGTTAAACCACCCGATATGGTGCTGAGCAAGGCCAGGGCGGCAATGGCAGCAATCAGCTCTTTAGGAAACGCGACCAGCAGGCCGGTGACAATGGCGCCGAACAAACCAATGCCAATATAGATCACGCCGCAGGTGACGGCTGCGGTATACCGCCGCGCTGGGTCGGGGTGGGCTTGCGGGCCCATGCAAATGGCGGCGGTGATGGCGCTGAGGTTGAGCGCAAAACCACCAAAAGGTGCCAGCAGCAAGGTGGCCACGCCCGTCAGGCTGATGAGCTTGGACAGCGGCATGTTGTAGCCCGCTGCGCGAATGGCGGCCACACCAGGCATATTTTGCGAGGCCATGGTAACAATGAACAAGGGCAGTGCCACGCTCACGGTAGCGCTGAGGCTGAAGGTAGGCGCGGTAAACACCGGCACGGCCAGCGAGAACTGCAGCTGCGCTGCGCTGAACTGCCCGCGTGCTACTGCATAAACGATGGAGACTAACAGTGTGAGTGGTATTGCGTAGCGCGGTACAAACCTTTTACCCAGCAAGTAGGTGACCAGCATTAACACCACCAAGGGCAGGGCGGTTTGCGCAGCCACGAAGCCCTGCAAGCCAAACCGCGCCAGTACGCCCGCCAGCAGGGCCGAGGCGATGGCCACTGGAATGCGGTGCATGAGCTTTTCAAACGCACCGGTGACGCCGCACAGCGTGATCAACGCTGCGCTGACCATAAATGCGCCTATCGCTTCGCTCATGTCAAACCCAACGCCAGCAACCACCAGCACGGCGGCCCCCGGCGTACTCCAGGCCACCATGACCGGTTTGCGTAGCAGCAGTGAAGGTAGGGCCGAGCACAGCCCCATGCCCAGGCCCAGCGCCCACATCCACGACGTAATTTGGGCGGGCGTGGCGTTAAACGCCTGCGCCGCCTGGAAGACGATGGCGATCGAGCTGGTAAAGCCAACCAGCACCGCCACAAAGCCCGCCGTAGCGGTGGAGAGTGAGAAATCTTTAAAGAACTGCATGCTGGGTATTAAACCGCAACGTGTGCACTTCTGTGGCGCAGTGTGTGTGGGGTGGATGCGGTTTCGTTGCACCGACTGGTGCCAGTTAGATTTCGATTTTGGAGCCCAGTTCCACCACCGCGTTGTTGGGCAGCCGCAAAAAGTCGGCCGCCCCGCTGGCATTGTGGTGCATTTGAGCAAACAGTTTTTCACGCCACTGCGCCATGCCCCCGCCAATGGTGGGCACCACAGTGTCACGCGATAGGAAGTAGCTGGTTTGCATCGGGTCTAGCTCGCAGCCACGGCCCTTGATTTGCTGTAGAGCTTCGGGGACGTTGGGATCGTTTTTAAAGCCGAAGTTGAGTATCACTTGCCAACAGTCGTGGCCAAGCGCCTCGATTTCTACCCGCTTGTTCAAGCCTACCCAAGGCACCTCTTTGCTGCGTACAGTGACGAACAGGTTGTGCACGTGCAAAACTTTATTGTGTTTGAGATTGTGCAGCAGGGCGTTGGGGACCGTCCCAGGCTCTCCGGTCAAGAACACTGCAGTACCTTCTACACGGACAGGTGGACTGACAAACACGGCTTCTAAAAAACTGCCCAGTTCCATGCCCTCAGCTTTTTGCTTCTCGGCCATCAGCCTGCGGCCTTGCTTCCAGGTAAACATCAGCGTAAATATGGCGGCACCAATCAGCAGGGGGAACCACCCGCCATCCAGCAGCTTTAGCATGTTGGAGGCCCAAAATGCCAGATCAACTACAAAAAAGATGCCAGTGGCGGCAATGCACAGCCACAGAGGGTATTTCCAGGCGTAGCGGATCACGTAGAACGTCAGTATGGTGGTGATCAACATATCAGTACACACCGCAATACCGTAAGCAGAGGCTAGGGCGCCAGATGATTTGAACATCACGACGGCAAAGGCAATCGCTACAAATAGTGCCCAGTTGACAAACGGGATGTAGATTTGCCCGGTATCTTTGGCAGAGGTGTGCAGCATGCGCAGGCGCGGCAGGTAGCCTAGCTGCACGACTTGCTTGGTCACTGAAAATGCGCCTGAGATCAATGCCTGTGAAGCAATTACCGCCGCCATCGTGGCCACGATCACCAATGGTATCAAGAACCAATCGGGTGCCATCATGTAGAACGGATTTTTTACCGTTTCAGGCCGTGCCAGCAGCAAAGCGCCTTGACCGAAATAATTCAAAATCAGGCAAGGCATGACAACCGCAAACCATGCTGTGCGAATCGGGCGCTTGCCAAAGTGCCCCATGTCAGCGTAGAGCGCCTCGGCGCCGGTGACGCACAGCACGACCGCGCCTAGGATAATAAATGCGACATGGGTGTTGTGCCAGATAAACAGTAGCGCGTAGTGAGGGCTGAGCGCTTTGAGAATCATGGGGTTTTGCACAATATGCGAGATGCCGAGCAAGGCGATGGTCGCGAACCAAACCAGGGTGATGGGGCCAAAAAATTTCCCAATGCCCCCCGTGCCGCGTTTTTGCACCATAAAAAGCGCCAGCAAAATTGCTAAGGACAGTGGAACCACATAGGTTTTGAATTGTGGGGAGATTACCTCCAGACCCTCCACCGCGCCTAGCACGGAGATCGCAGGGGTGATCACGCCGTCACCGTAAAACAAGCAGGTACCAAAGATGCCGATGACCATCAGATTTCGCCTTAGTTGCGGCTTTTCCTTGACGGCACGGGAGGCGAGGGTGAGCATGGCGACCAGACCGCCCTCGCCCTCGTTGTCAGCTCGCAACACAAGCACGACATATTTGATGGACACAATGACTGTGAGTGTCCACACGATCATCGATAGAATGCCGTATACATTGTCTGGCGTGAAGGCCACGTGCCCCGAGCCAAAAATCTCCTTCATCGCGTAGAGCACGCTGGTGCCGATATCGCCGTATACAACACCAATGGCACCCATGGTGAGTGCGGTAAGAGATGATTTAGTAGATTGCACGTTATAGACTCCGCGTGATTCCTTTGACGCCAACTGAGTGTGCCAAGCTTGATTCGCGCATTATTTAGTCGTTCTCATTGATTGGACACGTCATTTTGCGCCCTCCCAACAACGTAGTGATATCCACACTCCTCGAATACAGCATAGATTTGTGCGTCGCAGCATTTTGTTGCAAATTCGCAACAAAATTGAATCTGCTAAATGAGCTGGTTCTTCGGGCTGGTATCTCTGCAATGAATCCTAGTTGAGCAAATTGGTCAAAAATATAAACCTATCATGCATATTGTGTCGAAAAGTTACTAGGCAAAGCCAAACAAATACTTTAGAATTAGAAATTGGCAAATATTGCGTAAATTATTTGTTAGATTGATGTGTGTGAAAATGTTCACACTTTGTTACTTTATGATGTAGGTTGATGCTGGAACTGCCGATCTTGGTAGAAACACCTTTAAAATACAGATGTAAAGTTGTGTAGCTGGCCTAAGGGTTTGTACGCTGCACTGCAAACTAATATTTGGGAATAAACGTTGGTGGTCTTGAAGGTTTTAAGCCTCTTAATCCAATTCAAATGGATGTTGACTCGAAGCGCTAATGCAATTGCATTGGCGCTCGGTGTGGCGCTAGCGCTTTTTGGGTCCCAGTCGGTTTTTGCTCAAACTCAGATCACTAACACGGCATCCATTTCTGCTCCTCCGGCGGTCACCAATACTAACAGTGCTCCGGGTTGCGTGGCTGGTACGTGTACGGCCGCTGACCTTGATACTGTTAGCGCAAGTTTGCCTCAGGTTGCTAAAACGTTCACTCCGAGCGCTATTGCCGCAGGTGGAACTTCTTTGTTGGTGATCACTTTCACCAATACCCATAGACTGACTACGGCGACATTCAGTTCTCTTTTTACTGATATTTATCCTGCTGGCTTATTCAATGCAGCAGTGCCTGCGCCATCGAGTACTTGTTTGACTCCTGTGGTTGCTGCGAATGCCGGGCAAGGTACTCTCACCGTGGCTATCGGAACAGGGGTAGCGCCCAATTCTAGTTGTAGTGTTTCGGTTGTTGTTACGTCGGCCGCGTCTCCTCAGGTGATCAATACGATTCCTGCCGGGTCGTTATCCACCAGTGTTGGTGTGAACTCAAATCTCGTCACTGCAACCTTGATCGTCAACCCCGTAGCAGACCTGGCCATCAGCAAAGTTGCCAGCGGCGCCAGCGCCACCCCCGGCAGCACCTTCACCTACACCATCGTCATCACCAACA
>JAYWHJ010000206.1:0-23652 GCA_043777795.1 Polaromonas sp.
ACAAAAAAAACTAGAAAGACTACATCACCCTACTCCACGCATTGCCTCCACACCACCAACCAAATACTATTAACAAGGCTCATATGAACTTCACACCCACCCGCATTACCGTAGCTGCCGTTGTGCTCGCTTGCGCCCTGCCCGGCGCTGGCATTGCGCAAAACTACGATTACAACCCATCCGCTTACATTGCTCCCAGCATTAACCTTACCCGACCCGATGGGGATTTTGGTACCGACAAACGAATCACCGGTGGCGGCCTGCGATTTGGCAAGCCGGTGACACCAAGCTGGGACATGCAGTTAGGGGTGAACCTTGCACGGGCTAACGATGGTGCGAACCGGTTTGAGCAGGCCACACTGGGCCTGGACGGCTTGTACATGTTTTCGCGTTCTCGTTTTCGCCCATTTTTATTGGTGGGCGTGGGCGCCGAATATGATAAGTTCACTTCCCCCGCTCGCACGGCTGATAGCACATCGCCTTTTGTGGGCGCCGGGGCAGGCTTCCAATTTTCCTTCAACGACCAATGGGGCATGCAAGCCGATCTGCGGCGAAACCGCGCTTACCTGCGCGGCAACGATTTCAACTTTAAGCATGCCAACAACGATGTCGCCACCATCGCGTTGACTTATGCATTTGGAAAATCTGCTGCGCCTACCGTCCGCGCTGCGCCAGCCCCTGTCTACGTGCCACCACCGGCCGTCGCTGCCGCGCCGCCAGCAGTCGTTGCTGAACCGCCACCTCCCCCGGCTCCAGTCCCAGCATCACCACCGCCCGCGCCTTCGCCCGCTCCAAAGTTCGAGCGCTACACGCTGTCGGCTACTGAGCTGTTCGCTTTTGACAGCTCGCAATTGCGCATGCCACAAGCCAAACTCGATGAAATTGCAGATGCCCTGGGTCGCAACAACGACATCAGCAATGTGGTTATTACCGGCTACACAGACCGCTTGGGTAGCGACAAGTACAACCAGGCACTCTCTGAACGCCGCGCTAATGCGGTCAAGGCATATTTGACCAACAAGGGTGTATCTGGCGGCAGGTTGTCGGCTGTGGGCAAAGGTGAAAGCAACCCTGTAGTCACCTGCACCGACAAAAAAATGGCGGCTTTGATTCAATGTCTGGAGCCAAACCGTCGCGTAGAAGTGGAAAACATCGTGATTGAACGTCGCGTCCCCTGATTCATCTGAACTGTTCTCTGTGCCCCCTTAGCCAACCGAAAGGTTGGCTTTTTTTCACTCACAGATTGCTCAGCCCACTGGTAAAAAGAAATGCATCGGCCACAGTGAAAAACTTCGGCAATTTTTTTAACCTGCGCCAGTGGTTACAGGCTGTACTGGCACCCGCCAGCGATCTGACTGGGCCTGGCCCAGAAGCGCATGGCCTGATTGCGCAAGCGGTCCGCATACCCACCGCGCAGGGACTGGGCCTTTTTGCGTGGTTTGTGCCAAGCCTTTGTGCGCTGCCGTGGCAAGGGCCCAGCCCCGCCGTGGTGCTTTTGCATGGCTGGGGTGGCAATGCAAGCAACCTCTTGCCTGCTGCCCAGGCGCTGCATATGGCTGGCTACGCTGTGCTGCTCATGGAGTCACGCAACCATGGCCGCAGTGATACGGACGATCACAGCTCGCTGCCTCGTTTTGCCGAAGACTTAGACTGTGCGTTAGACTGGCTGCGGGCGCAAACTGGTGTGGATACCGAGCGCTTGTTTGCATTGGGCCATTCGGTTGGCGGTGCGGCAGTGTTGCTTTGCGCCTCTCGGCGTCGCGATCTAAGGGCGGTCATCAGTGTATCGGCCTTTGCGCACCCTGAGCAGCTCATGCAGCGCTGGTTTTCCTCCAGGCGCGTTCCGTATTGGCCATTGGGTTGGTTGGTAAACCGTTACCTTGAGCGTGTGATTGGCGCGCGCTTTGATGACATCGCACCTGTCAACACATTAGCCCAAACACATTGCCCTATCCTCCTTGTCCACGGACTGCAAGACGATACTGTCCCTATTGGTGATGCCCGCCGCATTTTAAATAACCGACAACGAAGCAACGTCAGTCTGTTGGAATGTGCTGGCACACATGATGCATTTGACAATCCCAAAGAAGTTATCGCTCGCATAATTTCTTTTCTATCTCCTTAGCATGTTGCCTCATACAAATGGAAGTTTGGCCAGCGCACTTTCTGCGTGCACTAGCAGACAGACGAGCGCTCAAAAAAGACTGAATATTGCTTCATCGATTGCAATTTGTTGGCGCCATTTGCCGCGCCAGGCAGTGCGTGGTCATATATTTTTATTGAGGAGGAGTATCAGTGAGGAAGCTCTCAACCGTTCCTAAAAGACTGCTCTGGCTTTGTGCATGGGCATTCATGGCGACCGTAGCTGTTTGTGAAGCGGACGACGCTATAAATCTTCCCAACCCAATAGGTGCTGGCAAGGCCATTGATGCTGGTGTTCCAAGCGACGTTTAAAAATTTTCATCCAAATGAAAATGGCATGGCCCGATCAATCATTGCCCTTGTAGCCGCCAGATCTCGATCAAGTCTGGGAGATCACTTTTGTTTGCCTGAGTGGTTTCACTTGTTTAATCAAAAGGAAATACCATGAGATATCTACACACCATTGCAGCGGCTATGCTCAGTGTCGCATTGGGCGCTTGCGTCAACCTGCCCGCAGGGCCAGCCGGGCCGCAAGGCGCTACTGGCGATACCGGCGCCAGAGGGAGCACTGGCTACACAGGGGCCCCCGGCGGCCCTGGTGCCACTGGAAACACCGGTGCCACGGGCTACACCGGCGCGACTGGAAACACCGGCGCGACTGGCGGGGCAGGCGCAACCGGTGGCGCGGGCTCGATGGGTGAAACAGGCGCTACCGGTAACACCGGTGCTACCGGTAACACTGGTGCAACGGGCGGTACCATCATCGTCGTGCCAAAACGCTAGGAACTCGCGGGTATGAGTAAGTTGCCCACTCGGCTGAATACCAGCTAAGTGGGCTGCACTCCCGCGTCGGCCATCCACTTTTTGGCGCAGCAAATTCAGCATTAAATTTAGCTCTAGCCCAATAGAATAATGCGGTAACAGCTACTTTATTCATAGTGAATTACAGGCAAATGCGCCCGCAATTGCAACCCACAGCGCCATCCGTAGATACTTCTTGGTACTACTCAAGCGTCTATGTGCGATAGCGCACATACAAGCGCCCTGAAGACGGTGATCATAGGCAGTCTTTAAAAACCACCCTATGATACTGAAACGTCTTAAATCAGCCACCCATGTGCGCCACTTGGCCTTGGAACGTCAGCTTCCTTTGCTCGACCCCGGTTTTTTGCGCCCGGCTTACCGACAGTTCACGCGCAGGTTTTATGGCTATTACGCCCCTTTAGAAACCCAGCTAATCGCACTACCTTGGTGGGATAGCATTGGGTTTGACTACCTGCAGCGGCAAAAGACACCGCATTTGGTGCAAGATTTAACCGCGATGGGCGACAGCGCCGAGACTTTAGCCACACTCCCGCGTTGCCAGAATTTGCCCGCTACCGACAGCTTGGCCCATCTGTTGGGTTGCCTGTACGTGATAGAAGGTGCCACCTTGGGCGGGCAGATCATCACCAAACACCTGCAAACCAACCTGGGCATTACGCCCAACGGTGGGGGCGCGTTCTTCAATGGCTACGGTAGCACCACTGGGTCAAACTGGCTGGCATTTGGCAAGATGCTGATGGTGCACGCCGAGGGCACAGGCAACGGGGACGACATTATCGACAGCGCCAACCAAACTTTTGCCACACTGGACCAATGGCTGTTTCCTAATTTACAAGAACAAACGAAACCCTATGACCAGCCCTACGCCCAGTAACACACCATTGCCTTGGGCTGACGGCCTCTACAGTACCAAGCGGCACGGCCTAAGTCTGACCAACTGCGCCAGCGAGCCAGTGCAAACGCCGGGCTGCATTCAAGCACACGGTGCCCTGTTGGTACTGCGCCTGGCAGATTTAACCATTTTGCAGGCCAGTGAAAATACGGCGCAGTATCTGGGTAAAAGCCCGGCTCTCTTACTGGGCCAAAATGTCGCCACGGTGGTAGGCGCAAGCGGGGTAGTGCGTTTGCGTGAAATGCTGCAGCGCGAGCGGCTAGACGGCAGCACTTTGTACGCGTTCACTATGCCACCGCAGGCTGGCATCGCTGCGCTAGATCTGTGCATTCACACCACAGACGGTGTGGTTGTGGCCGAATTTGAGCCCACCGGTAGAACCGATGAGCCGAAAGACAAAGATATTTTTTCGCTGGTGAAAGCCGCCATCAGCCGCTTGCAAACCGCTGGCAGTCTGCGGGATTTCTGCCAAAACGTGACCCGCGAGGTGCGCAGCATCACCGGCCTGGACCGGGTGATGGTGTACCGCTTTCACACCGATCAGCATGGTGAGGTGTTTGCTGAAGATAAGCGTGATGACTTGCACGCATGGCTGGGCCTGCATTACCCGGAGAGCGATATTCCCAAACCCGCTCGGGACATTTTCAAGCGCATTTGGATCAGGCCGCTGCCCAATGCGGCTGGTCCACTCGTAGAAATCATCCCACTGGCCAACCCGGATACCGGCCGGCCGCTGAACATGACCCACTGCGCGCTACGGGGTGCCTCCATCATGTACACCGAATATCTGGCCAATATGGGTGTAGCCGCCTCGCTGACTATGCCCATTTTGGCGGATGGTGAGCTATGGGGTTTGATAGCTTGCCACCATTACACGCCGACCCATTTCAGCTACCAGGTGCGTTCGGCCTGCGAGCTGCTGGCGCAAGTGGCGTCGCTGCAACTCAAATCAGCAGAGCAAAACGAGCAGCTTAGCTACCGTCTGCAGCTAGACCAAGTGCACCAGCAGCTGGTGCGCAAGGCAGCTTTGGAGGGCGATTTGATGGCGCTGTCAGACAGTCAGCCTTCCTTGTTGGACGCCATGGATGCCGGGGGCGCAGCGCTATATCACTTGGACCGCTGGTGGTGCGCGGGGCAAACACCGAGCGAGACGCAGCTCAATGCACTGGCTGCGTGGCTTGACCAACGCCCAGAGTTTGACTCCGGCACGCGGCCAGTGTTTGTGACCGATGCGCTTACAAGCCTGTACCCCGCTGGCGCAGACATCACAGGCGTTGCCAGCGGCGTGCTGGCCGTGCGGGTGTCGCGCCTGCGCAAAGACCTTATCCTGTGGTTCCGGCCAGAAACCATCCAAACCGTGCGCTGGGCTGGTAACCCAGATGACAAACCGCTGGTGCCAGGCCCCCTTGGGCAACGCCTGAGCCCGCGTGGCTCTTTTGAACTGTTTGTAGAGTCAGTCAAGCAGCGCTGCCTACCATGGTCAATGATGGAGGTGGAGTCCGCACTGCGCCTACAGCTTCTGATCATGGAGATTGTTGTTGGCCGTGCAGAGCGCCTGGCTGAGGTGAACTTAGACTTGACGCGCAGTAATGAGGAACTGGATGCTTTTGCCTATGTCGCCTCGCACGACCTGAAGGAGCCGCTACGGGGCATACACCGCTACGCCCACTTATTGCTGGAGAGTAACCTGGCGCAGGATACCGAAAACCGAAAACGGGTTGAAAGCCTCATGCACCTGACCGAGCGCATGGACAGCCTGCTCGATTCTTTGCTGCATTTTTCCCGCGTAGGCCGAACAAATCTTGAATTCCAAGCAGTTAACTTAAACGAAGTGGTAGCAGAAGCGCTAGAAATGATTGGCGTACGCCGCACAGACAATTCATGCATGGTCGATTCACCCAGATTGCTACCCACTGTGCTGTGTGACCGGGTACGTGTGCGCGAAATTTTTAGCAATTTGCTGAGCAACGCCATCAAGTACACGGCGAAAACTTGTCCACGTATCGAGCTAGGCTACCTTAGCCCAGACGAGCAACTGGAAGTTTCGTCAACCAAAGTTGAAACCGAACGACAAACCATTTTTTACGTACGCGACGATGGTATCGGCATCGCGCAGAAGCATTTTGACCAAGTGTTTAGGATGTTCAAACGCTTGCATGGTCGAGACGAATATGGCGGCGGCGTGGGCGCGGGCCTGACCATCGTTGAAAAGCTGGTGCAGCGCCACGGCGGTAGAGTGTGGGTGCAATCCAATGAAGGCGTTGGCAGCACGTTCTACTTTACGCTGCCCTATGCAGAGGGCGCCAAGCCATGATGCATATGCGTCCCATTTTGGTAGTGGAAGACATGGACGAG
The DNA here is from genome assembly GCA_043777795.1 of Polaromonas sp. Lineage (GTDB taxonomy): Bacteria > Pseudomonadota > Gammaproteobacteria > Burkholderiales > Burkholderiaceae_C > JAAFIP01. The sequence continues at coordinate 6,215 of JAYWHJ010000206.1, forward strand.
GATTACCAGTCTTTCCTGGATGCCGTGAAGCATTGTGCGGTGCTCAACAGCATCATGCGCGCCAAATCGGGAGAAGATTGCCTGCATCAGCTGCGCGCGCTGGCGGACACGCACCAACCTCTGCCAGCCATGGTGCTGCTGGACCTGAACACGCCGCAAAGTGATGGCCGAGAAGCTTTGATTCAAATCAAACAAGATGCGCGCCTGCGTGCCATTCCTTTGGTGGTCCTGAGCGGGTCAGCCAATCCCCGCGACTTAAATTTTTGCTATGCCAACGGTGTCAATGCCTATCACGTGAAGCCGGTAAACCATACCTTGCACCTGCTTGTGTTGCAGAACATATTGAACTATTGGATCAACAGTGTGGTGTCTCCATTTGAACCGATATACACGTCATGACTGATACACCCTGGCATATTTTGATCATCGACGATAACCCGCACGACCGGGCAGATATGCGCCAAATGCTGCTGCGCGGCTCAGGCCGGCGCTACGTTTTCGATGAAGCAGAGCTGGGCAGTACGGGGCTAGCGGCGATCCACGATAAACAAAGCAGCCCATACGACTGCGTACTGCTGGACTACTACCTGCCCGATATGGATGCACACCAGGTGTTGGCAGCCATGGGTGAAAAGACAGTCATAGACCTCGTACCAGTGGTTGTCATTACCGGCACCGATCGCCATGACGGCTCGGCATTGCTGCGCGCTGGGGCGCAAGACTTTATTGGCAAAGGCAACAGCACACCCAACAGCCTGACGCGCGCGATAGAAAATGCGGTGGAGCGCTTCGCCCTGCTGGCCGAGCGCTCAAATATAAAGCTGGCGCTGCGGGCCAGCGAAGCCAAGCTCCACCTGGGCATTAATTTGGCGGGTCTGGGACTAGGCACCATTAACTATCTCCAAAATACCATCACACTGGACAGCGCTGCAGCCGCGCTGCTGGGGCTACCAAGCCAGACGCCCATACCTCGCGGCGACGTGCATGCCCGCTTCCATCCAGACGACCGCGCTGAGATATTCAGCAAAATGACAAAATCGCTTGACCCGTATGGTGACGGGTTAATGGCTATCGACCACCGCGTCATTCAGCCTGATGGCTCGGTTGTATGGCTGAGCGCACGCAAGAAAATTGAATTTTCATTGCTCCCTGAGGGCGCGCCACATCCCACAACAGGATTAATCGCGCTGCTGGACATTACAGAACGCAAGCAGGCAGAGGAAGTTCTGAGCAAGTCTGAGGAACGTTACCGCACGTTGTTTAACTCTATCGACGAAGGCTACTGTATTGTGCAGATGCTGTTCGATGCGCAGAACCGCCCAGTGGACTACCGGTTTTTAGAGACTAGCCAGTCGTTCCAGCGGCAAACTGGGTTTGTAAACGCACAGAACAAGACCATCCTCGAGCTGGTGCCCAACTTGGAAACGCATTGGATTGAGGCTTTTGGCAAGGTGGCTTTGACGGGGGTAGCGGTACGTTTTGAAGAGTACTCTAAGTCATTAGACCGTTGGTACGATGTGTATGCATTTCGTTTCGACGGGCCAGAGCACCACCAGGTGGCGTTGCTGTTTAACGATATCTCCACGCGCAAAGAAGCCGAATTCACAGTACAGGCAGCGATGGAGGCTGCGGACAAGGCGAACCAGGCCAAGTCGGAGTTTTTAGCCAATATGAGCCATGAACTGCGCACGCCACTGAACGCAATTTTGGGCTTTGCCCAGTTGATAGAAGCCGGTACGCCACCACCTACAGCGCAGCAAAAACAAAGCTTGACGCATATCGTCAAAGCGGGCTGGTATTTGCTGGGCTTGATCAACGACACGCTGGACTTGGCGGCGATTGAATCTGGTTCGCTCCCAATGACACCTGAGGTGCTGGCTCTGACAGGGGTGATGCGCGAATGCGAGGCCATGATAGGGCCCCTGGCACAGCAACGCAATATCAACATCACCTTTCCTCAGTTTGAGGTTCCCTGCTATGTGCATGCTGACAGAGTAAGGGTGAAGCAAATTCTGATCAATCTGTTGTCTAACGCGGTGAAATACAACCGGGTGGGTGGCACTATTCATGTGACTTGCGCGACCCAATCGTCTGGCAGCGTGCGCATCAACGTGCAAGACACGGGCGATGGTATATCAGCAGAGAAAATGCAAGAGCTTTTTATGCCCTTCAAACGCTTGGGCGACGATACCAGCGCAGTGCAAGGCACGGGCATCGGCTTGGCCATGTGCAAGCGCTTGACCGAGTTGATGGACGGCAAGATAGGTGTGCAAAGCACAGTGGGCGTGGGCAGCGAGTTTTGGATAGAGCTCACTGCGGCAATGGCGCCCATAGAGCCCATAGAGCCCATAGAGCCCATAGTGCCCATAGAGCCCATCGAGCCCATCGAGCCCATCGCGCCCATCGAGCCCATCGAGCCCATAGAAAAAATTCTACCCCCGGGGGCGCTAGGCCACACGGTGCTGCATGTGGACGACAACCCCGCCAGTTTGGAACTGGTAGAGCACTTGCTGGCGCAGCGCACGCACCATCGGGTGCTCAGCGCCACCCACGGTGGCTTGGGTATCGAATTTGCCAGAGCGCACCAGCCAGCCGTGATATTGATGGACATTAACCTGCCCGGCATGACTGGAATGGAGACTTTGCGTAATCTGCGGGCAGACCCACTCACGGCACATATTCCGGTATTGGCTTTGAGCGCCAACGCGATGCCCCACGATATTCAAAAGGGCTTGGACGCAGGGTTTTTTCGCTACATTACCAAGCCTATTCAAGTCAATGAATTTTTTAAAACCCTCGATGAAGCCCTGGCGTTTGGGCAAATGCCAGGCGACAGCCCACCGGTAAAGGAGTCAACACCGTGATCAAGGAATCTGACATTCTGCAAGCCAGCATTTTGATTGTGGACGATCAAGCGACCAATGTGCAACTGCTTGAGCAAGTGCTTAGCCAGGCAGGCTACACGCATGTGAGCGCGACCACCGACCCCACAGCAGTGCGAAAACTGCACCGCCAGAACAACTATGACTTGATATTGCTGGACCTGAAAATGCCCAAAATGGACGGGTTTGCGGTGATGGAAAATCTCAAAACAATCACCGAGGACGACTACCTTTCCGTGATTGTGCTGACAGCCGAGCCGGCCCATAAGCTGCGCGCCCTGCAGGCGGGTGCCCGGGATTTTGTCAGCAAACCTTTTGACTTGGTTGAGGTGAAAACCCGCATTAGAAATACGCTGGAAGTCAGGCTGCTGTACAAAAAGTTGGCTGCTTACAACGATGAACTCATCAAAACTGTTGCAGAGCGCACTGCAGAGCTGCGCGAGAGCGAGCTGCGTTTTCGCAGTTTTACAGAGCTGGCCTCAGACTGGTACTGGGAGCAAAACGACACTGGAGAGTTCACCACCGTGTCAGGTCCGGTTTTTGACACGCTAGGCATTTCAGCCACCTCATTCTTAACTGAAAAACTTGTGGACGGCAACACCGGGTGGAACGCGTATGAGCACAGCCAATTGCAGCTAAAAATCGCCTCCAGGCAACCGTTTATCGACTTCGCGTTCAGTCGGGTGAACGGCAACGGAGTAGAGCAACACTTTCGCGTCAGCGGTGAGCCCATGTTCGACCAGAACAGCCGGTTCACGGGCTACCGCGGCATTGGCGTCGAAGTTACCTCGCGCACTTAGCCCGCTCCATTTCCCTCAAAATCCATGCAGGCAACCCTATTAGGGCATCACAGCCCCGATCAAAACCAGCTTTTGGCGGCTTTGCCTGGGCCAGAGTTTGCGCATTTTTTGGGCACTCTGGAGTGGGTGCTACTGCCCTTGGGCAAGCTCTTGTTTGGTCCGGGTGAGCAGTTACGCTATGCCTACTTTCCCACTACGGCGATTGTGTCACTGCACTATGTGATGGAGTCGGGCGCATCGGCTGAAGTGGCGGGGGTGGGCAGTGAGGGGGTGGTGGGTGTGCAGCTGTACCTGGGTGGCAACACCACCACCAGCTCTGCGGTAGTGCAAACTGCGGGCTACGCTTACCGCATGGATCGCCACATACTGATGCAAGAGTTCAACCGTGCGGGCAGACTCCAGCACGTGCTACTGCGCTACACGCAAGCGCTCATCACGCAGATTGCCCAGTCGGTGGTATGCAACCGGCACCACACAGTAGAGCAACAACTATCGCGCTGGCTACTGGTCACCCTGGACCGTATACCCTCTGGCGAACTGGTGATGACGCAGGAGCTGGTGGCCAGCATGCTGGGTGTGCGCAGGGAAGGCATCACACAGGTGGCAGGCAAGTTTCAGCAGGCGGGCTATATCCGCTACCGCCGTGGCCATATCAGCGTGCTAGACCGCGCTGGTCTGGCCAGCTGCGCTTGCGAATGCTATGGGGTAGTGAGGCAAGAGCTTGACCGCTTGCGCAAGGATGTCACTCTGTAGCTTGGAAATGAGTCAAACCATGCTGCCCATGATGTCCTCATAGGTGGCCAAGTCATGTGCATAACAGCCACAGGCAGTGGCCGCCAGGCCAGGCCTGTCTAGCACCATGATGTGGCCTCTGCAGTAACGGATCAGGCCCAATTTTTGAAGCTCACCTGCCGCTTTACTGACACCCGCCCGCCGAACCCCCAGAAATTGGGACAGCATGCCGTGTGTCAGCAGTAAGTCATCCGACCGCAAGCGATCCCGTATCATTAGCAAGGAATTGGCCAGACGCTGCGACAGCGAATGGAACTGGCAGCACACAGCGCGGTTGGCCATATGCGCTTTCTGCACATACGCATAGCCAGTGAGCATGCCACTGAGCACATCGCTGCGCAGGGTGTGCCTTGCCAGCAGCGCTGCTTGGATACGCCAGGCGTACCCGGTGTCCTTCACCACGGCATCAAAGGCCGTTACAGGCACACCCATGGCACCGCCTGAGCCGTGCATGCCCTCAAAGCCAATCATGCCCACCTCGAAACCGCAGCCTGGGGCTTGGCTGGGTTGCAAGGAGATCACGCAGCTTGTGGGAAAGTAAGCATGGCTCGGCGCTTGGCCCGCAATGCTGAGGGTTTTAGAAGCCACCAGCTCCACCAAGGAGGCATCTGCCAGCAACACTTGGCGCTCCACCACAGGAAGCGCGGCAAGCAGCCGGTTCGACAGAGATTGATCGATAACATCCCCTCACTGCGAGAGCGGGTCTCGCTTATCAACTAAGCGAAAGCAGGTTTCGCATAACAACAAAAAGCATTCAAAATTCCCGCCTTATGTTCGGCGTATTAGTGGAGTTGATGGGGCTGCGCAACATTCATTCCTAAACCCATTATCGCAGCTAATCTATGGCATCCAAGCAGCATTACACGTCTGTAACACCTGCGAGAACCGACTTGGTACGCTGGTAAAACCCCAGTTCGTTAATGGTGACCAGGCCACGATTGGCTACAAATGTTTTTTCGATAGAAGCCAGTTGTGCCTTGGCTTGCGCTGTACTGCCCCGCTTGGCCGCTACATAGCCCAAAATCGCCCATGAATAGGGATCATAGCGTCCGTCCTCCCAGCGCGGGGTACGCGCTTCCAGAAAGGCCCAGCCCCGGTCGTACAACGGTGTCAGCTCGGTCACGCCAAAAGCCTGCGCATACACCTGGCAGGTAGTGCCTGGATAAAACGACGTTTCAGGCGTGGGAGCCCCATCACTGGGGGTGAAAGCGTTGTTAGCCACGTTGAACAGCCCCACCATGCCGCCGGCAACGTTGGCGGCCAGCAGGTCGTAGTAGTTGGCATCGATCACCTCGCTACGCTCGCGCAGCAGGGAGGCAAAGTCGCGCAGGCCGCGGTACACCTCGGCGTTGTCCATCAAGTAGCCTAGCGAGTTGGTCTGGCTGCGGGGGGCCTGGAACACCGCTGTCAGGCCGGTGCGTTTGCAGCACAGCGCGATGTTGCGATAGGCCAGGTCTTTGATACGCTGCTTGTTGGCCTCCCACCAAGTCCAGTTGCGGCTGGCCCGCACATAGCGCACCGCCAGTGACAAAAAGGTGGCAGCATAGGCGTCGTCAGAGTCAGACAAAATTTTGGTGAACGAGCTGGTGTTGGCCCGGCCAAACGGAAAGTCCACATCCTCAATCGTGCTCGTTGCAGTCAGGTTGCGCAGGTACACGTCCAGGTAGCTGCGGATGTACAGGTCCAAATCTGGTGCGCTTAAATGCTGCACGATGGGCAAGAGTCCCAGTGCCGTGAAATACCAGTTCAACCGGCCGTTGGGCGCGATTTCGTAGGCACCCGCATAGGGTCCGGTGGGTATGCGCAGAGCCTTGATTTCTGCAATGACGTTGATCCCTGAGGTCGACGGCGTGGAGGTGGGAGTGCCCACCGTGATGGGTGTGCAGGCGGTTTGGGCCTGCGCTGCCTTGTTGATAAAAGTGGCGCCAGACAGCACGGTGGTGCTCCATATGAAGTTTCGACGTTGCATGTAATTTCCAGATGAACTGCCTGCGGCTGAACGCTGCGCGTCCTGCCTTGGCTAAGTGGGTGATAAACAAACTTCCCCAATGGGGGGACGCCGGACCCGAGGGCCTGCGTCTCTTATGCGCAAATTTTCGCAAGCTGCCAGGTGAATTTTTTTGGGCGTACGCTGGCGCACCGACAGTGAAAGAGTTTTCGTATCGCGTTCTCAACTCTTCAGCGCAGTGGTTCTAATTGCGCTACAAATTAATTAAAAAGAATTACTATTTTTTTGAAAAATAATTTAGTAGCATTAAAGTAGTTCTTACGGAACGCCAGAAAAAATGACACACTCCTAACCAACTCTCCCGAATGCCTTAAGCGGGAGTAGTAACGATGGGTAAAAATGTGAAAAGGAGCTTGTTTAGCCAAGCGATGGGGCAGCTTCAACGGTGCGATCTGCGCTCCAGCGAGCGAGGCGCAGCCACATGAAGCTAGTGCTCTGGGGTGGCGGATAGGCAGGCAAACCTGAGCGCCCAGCCCATGTCCCGCGGTGGGCACCATCTGCCGTTTTTTGAAACGACCATCCCGGTTAAACGCGCGCTTCAGGAAAGTCTTTTTGCTACATATACCGTAGCTTTTCCCGCATTAATTTATTGGGCTGCAGGCTGATTGATGTATAAAAATTCGGCTCAAGTAGCGGTTAAAACAGGTTTTGCAGGCGCTGGCGGCTTGAAAATCGGCTGTAGGCGGCGAACATGCCTGTATTTGAACCGATCTTTAGATGCTTATCACGCTGTAGCGCTTTGGAATTATGCGAAAGCAGCTATGTAATGCATAGTAGATTTTTTGTGAAATTTCAAGCGGCCCGGAAAGCTTGTGTGAAGGGGTTGCTCCTGAGCCTTTGCGGGGGCTACCTGACGCGCTAGGCCGTACGCAAAAGGCGTCAGAGCAAAATTTTTGCAGAAATTTGCGCGCTCCGGCGGGTGGGTCGTCCCGAACTTTTATCTGACTCCATTTGCTCGCTTCCCGCCCTCTTGCCGTCTGCTTTTCGCTGGCACGCCCCCTGCGTTCCCCCGCTGTGCTCCGCCGTCGCCATCAGTAGCCAGCCCTGCTGTCCATTCGCTCTGTATTGACGTCTGCATGGCGTCCAAAAGCAGCCAAAGTCTCCGCGCAAGCGCTCCCGACTGACGCGCGCCGCACAGCGTATGCCATGGGTGTGCGCCCCCGGGGACCAAACCAATAGTTTTCTGAACCCCAAGGTAGCTGCATATAGGAGCTATTATTTATGCAGCATAAACCCCGCTCACTTGTGAAGCAATTCGAGTTCCAACGATGTGCAGTCTCCCGCAGTGACGATCCACTCTTGGGCCTCTTTACGGATAACTGCGACGCCTTTGGTTACATTGACGCGGAAAGCGCTACCCACAGGGAAAATCCAGCTCAACTCATGAAGACTCGTGCTACTGGACGCTGCCAGCAAACGGTTGTGCCCCGCTGCGCTGCCAAGGTGCCAAGATACCTGATCTCGGCGCGTTAAAAAGTTGGCCAGTTGCTCCATGGTGTACCAGCGAAATCGGCCTTGGCTCGCCAGCAGGCGGGTTTGTTGCATGAACTGTTCCAGTCCCGCCGCATAACGCTGCGCCGCAGGGGGATGAAAATAGAACAGCTTGGCCACATGGTGGTCTGCGGCATAGGTGGACAAGTCGCTGAGAAATTCACCGATGTGTGCTGGATTTTCAGATGCATCAGCGGTCTCCAGCTCTTCGAAGGTGGCGATTCTCATAAAACTGGAGATGGGAAAAGCCCACAGCGATGAGTCTGGCCGTCTGCCGTTGTAGTAGGAGCGGGTGGGGCCCAAGCCGTTGTCGCCGGTGAAGTAGTAGGCACTGAACCCATTGCGTTCAAGCCACTGGGTGGCCCATACCGGTTGGTTTCCCATCGGCGCGGAGTAGCTGAGCGCCTGGCGGCCTATGGCCGCAGAGATGCTGCGGTGATTGCGTTCCAGATAGGGCTCGAACTCCGAGCGATTGGTCTCGTTGGCCTGTTTGCCAAAGACATCGTGGCTCCAGCCGCCGTGGTTACCCACCTCGTGGCCGAAGGCGACTTGACGTTGCAAAAACGCCTGCATGGCGGGATTGCTGTCCAGATTCAGGCCCAGGCGGTCATCTGCGGCAAAGGCGTCGGGGCCGGCTGTGACGTGGATGGAAAACGGCCCGTTGTTAAACCACCCCGCATCTTCGAGTTGCAAGAGGGGCACATGGGCCGCGTTGGAGTCGATATGCAGATTGAGCACCATGCCGCCTTGCGCGTTGGGCACAGCGGCCAGGCGGGGTTGCTGCAGCATGTCTACGGCGAAGTAGCCCAGCAAGCGATGCAGCAGGTAGCCGTCGGTTCGGGTTTTGAGGTAGCCCAGCGGCAAGTTGGCAAACAACACGCTGCCTTTGCCAAATTTGTTAACGGTGACGATGGCGTCTTGGTGTGCCGAACGCAGCAGTGACTGACCCTTGGGTTGGGGGTCGGTACGGTAGTAGCTGTGCTGCAGCTGCGAATAGCCGTAGGTCGTGAGCTCGCCCACCGGGTCCATAGCGGCATCGCTAAAATCAAATTTTCCGGGCTGTATGCGCAACTGGGCTGCGCTGTGCCGGCTACCAAAAACGGGACCTCGGCCAAACATTTTCTCCCCCCATTGGCCGTACATCGCGTAGCGCACCCCCACCAAGGTTGATAGTCTGGACTGCCCCACGGCGTAGCCACCCTTTTCTGTGTCGAGCAGCGCAGCATCGAAGGTGACAAACAAATTGCCACCGTCTTGCACATAGGCGTGCAAAAAGTTCACCAGTAAGTCTGACGCGTGCTTGTGAACGGAGTCTGGCACGATCACGCCAGCGATGGAGCGGTGGTTGCCGCCATAGCGCATGAATTCGTCGTCCGTCATGGTGGCTATCGAAAGCCCCTCCTCGCGCGCCGCGTCGAGCCAGGCCTGGGTCACGGGATCGGCCAACGATGGGGTGCCGGGTATCAGCAAAACCAGTGTGGGTTGGGCTTTGAGCGACTCTGCGTAGAGTGTTGCCAATGCGCCAAGCAAGCCCAGAGCGACAAGTAGCGCCCAGACTTTGGAGGCGATGCGGGGAAAGTGCAGCGTCATGGCGTGGCTTTCTGGTCAAGAGCGTGCGCTGGGGCCATGCTGGCGAGCCATGAATACAACGCGACAAAAACCATCAGATCGAATACGGTGCCAAAGCACAGGTACAAAATAGGCATGAACAGCACTGAAAAATGCTGCAGTATCAACGCATGCAGTAACGCTTTATGAGGGACCATGACAGCAAAGTAAGCCAGCATGAGTATTGGATACAACAGCTTTTGGTAGGTGGGCACACGCAATACGCCCCAGCCCAAGGCCAACAACGGCGCAACCGCCAGCATCAGGTAATAGCCAGCGTCCAGCATCGACGTGAGGTGGCCTGCCATGGTGTAGGAAAACATCGACGGACTGACCATGAAAAACAGCAAGGCACTGGCCTGGATCAGGCACAGCGCCCGCACCACATACTTCAGCGGCGTCTGCCGGTCACTCATCCAGTAGGTGCCTGCATACACCGCAACCACCACCGCCGCCGTGATGGCACCATTGCCCGCAGTAGGCACCAAGGAGCCCGCGTACCCGGCCTGCCACTGTAGCGCTGGGGCTGCACCGCCGGAGGCGAGCGTCAGCGCCAGACCCAACCTAGCCGCCCACCAGGCGATCAGCTCCAGCCAAAACTGCATCAGCCAGGGCTTGAACTGCAGGAGTAGCGCGCTGGGGATCACCGCCATGACCAGCAGTTCGATGAATGTCCAGGCTGAAAAGCGCAACCTGTGCAAGGCTCTTTGGGATGGCACTTCTTTGGCCATTGCGCGTGCGCCTTCCAGCGCAGCGCGCGCTGCGTCTAGCGCTATAGCGTGACTGGGCTGCAGTCTCAGCGGGTTGCGCGCTTTCATTGGAACTGCCAGAATAAGCCGAGCTGGGCCCCATTTCTTTGGTAGAACGGGTTTTTGTAATGCTCCACTTGGGCGGAGATGCCGCCATTGGCGCTGAGCCAATGGCGCACCGCCAAGCTGGCCTGGTGGCTGCGAAAATTGACCAGCGACGCGCCTGCACCAATGGACTGGTAGCCCTCTGCCCCCCCAGCATAACGGCCAGTGATTTGGGTGTGTTTATCTTGCCCCCAAGTCAATGCGACAAACTGCTGGCGGGTATGGACGTTGCCAGGGTTGCTGGTGTTGAATTTAACTTCGGCCTGCACAATCCAAGGCTGGGAAAAGTAGTAGGTGCCGCCCAAGCTGACACTACGGTCTACGTGCCCATCGGGCGCGCGGTAGTAGCCCAAGCCCAGGGTGCCCACCAGGTTTTTCTCGGGCAGTAACTTTCGGTTGATAAAGCCGTCCACACGGTAACGGGGCAGGTAAGATGCTCCATCGCCAGCGCCCACGGCGAGCGAACCGAACCAATCTGGATTGATAGTCACGGTATCGCCCAAGCCCAAGTAAGCGCCGGATTCGCCGAACCTGCGGGTAGACGTTAACTCCATCTGCAGAAGATGGGCGCCACTTTCGTAATGGCCTCTCAGCCCCACTTCGCTCCATGAGGCGTAGCCTGCGGACAGGTGCTGCCTGCTGCTGTAGATTTCTATGCCGTGGCGCGGCATCGCTGGCCCGGCAAAAATATGCGTGTCGGTGGGCATCATGGTTTGCGGTGCGGCCTGCGCCATGGCCGCGAGCGGCAGCGTGCAGGCTATCAGCACTGCTAGTGGGTGCGGGTGGGGGGTGGTCATAGTAGTGCCTGGGTGTTTAGTGGGTGGTCGCCAGTACATCGGCAATTCTTTGCGCGGACTGGCCGTCGCCAAACGGGCTGACTGTGAGCTGCATGGCCCGGTAGATAGCTTCCTGGGTCAAGAGTTTTGACGCCTCCAAGGCGATGCACTGGACATCGGTTCCCACCAAGCTGGCACCCCCGGCTTGCAGCAACTCCTGGCGCTCGGTGCTGCTTCTGGCAATCAGTACCGGCCGGGCCATGGCGGAGGCCTCTTCCTGGATGCCACCTGAGTCGGTCAATGTGAGGTAACAGCGGTCCAGCACTGCGATCAGGGCGGGATAATCCAGCGACTCGGTCAGGCAAATGCGCGCTCGGGTAGAGGCACTGAGCGTATCCATCACACCTTGCACGTCGCTGCGCACACTTGGGTTGGGATGCACAGGCCACACGGCAATCACGTCGGGATGCTCGGCCAGTAACTGGCCCACCGCTGTGGCAATGTCGCGGATAGGTTGCCCCCAGTTTTCCCGCCGGTGGGCTGTCACCAGCAGCAGGCGTTGCTGCTGGTGCGCGGCCAGAAACTGGCGCAGGTGGTGGGGCATGGCCTGAGCAGTGTCAAACGCGCCGCTGGCGATACGCTGCCTGACCCACAAAGCCGCATCAATGACGGTGTTGCCAACTACAAAAATCCGCTTCTCGGCGATGCCTTCGCTGACCAGGTTGCTCTGCGCCTGCGCGGTGGGTGGAAAATGCCAATGCGCAAGCCGCCCGATCATCTCGCGATTTTTTTCTTCTGGAAACGGATCGCGCTGGCCGGTGCGCAGCCCGGCCTCGATGTGCCCAACTGGGATGTTGTGGTAGTACCCTGCCATGGCACCCACCAGGGCAGAGGTCGTGTCGCCTTGCACCAGCACCGCATCGGGTCGCACCTCGTCGATGATGCGATCAACGCCCTCTAGCAAAGCAGAGGTGAGATCGCCCAGTCTGGGGGAGCGGCGTTGTAAGTCCATCTGAAGGTCGGGCCCCATGTCAAAGAACTTATAAAGTACATGCGCAATTGCCTCGTGCTGGCCCGTGTGCAGCACGACCACGCGGTCACCGCGCGCCTTGAGGGTGCGGTGCACCGCCGCCATTTTGATGATCTCAGGTCGCGTGCCCATGCAGGCCAGGTAAGTTTTCATTTGCAAAGCTCCGTGTTGTCAGTAATGGAAATTTTTTTGGACTGCAAAACTTGCAGCACCACCTCATCGGTGACGGTCCAATGTGCGCTGTGCCGGTGGGGCTGGGCATGCTTGAGCCAGCAGCCTGCGGATAACAGGTCGCCCTGCTTGAGAGCAACCACCGCCACCAGACCCCATGCAAAATCACTGCGCACCTGCATCAGCCATTCGCTGCGGTGCAGTTGCATCCATTTTTGATAATGCGCTGCGCGCCCGCCGGGAACAAACGGATACATGCCCAGCAGCGGAAATATCTGCGCCACTGCGTCGGGATAGAACGCATGCGAGACGGATTTTTGCTCCGGCTGCGTTGAGACTAAAAACCGGTGCTGCTCTGCATCCCAAAAGGTCTTGTGAATCGAGCGCGCAAAGTTAGGATGCGTAGAACTTTCGGCACCGGCATGCGCGGGCAGGTAAGACCACACCTCCAAGTTGTCCATCAATAGGCCATGCTGATACACCGGCGATACGAGGTAAATGCCGCGCGCGCGATCGACCAGCTTGGTCAACGCGGCCAACGCGTTTTGGCGGCTTTTTTGCATGGCGGGACTGGTGCGCAGCGGGGCGGGCAAGGCATCGCTGAACTTGAGCCACAGCGCCAGCACAGAGTCGTCGGCATCTGCGGTCTTGCAGGGCACCCACACCGGGCCATTTTTGCAGTAGCGGTCAAAGGTGGCGTCGGGCTTTTGGCGTGCCAGCAACCAGGCGGCCCACTTGCCAGCATACTGCGTGACGTCAAAGCCGTACTCCTGCGCCAGCAGCAGGGCTTGCAAAATGAAGTAGGGGTCGATGGTTGCGCCCTCATGCTGGATACTGATCGCGCCGCTCTCATGAGCGTAACCGGTCAAATCCAGACTATCTGCATTGCTGGGGGCACTGGCACACAGTGCGAGCAGAGCTGCCGCGATACAGGTGCTGAGTTTTATCATTCCTGCCCCCACACCAAGCCGGCCTGGCGCGCCCACACGGTGCCATGGGCGGTCACGCCGTCCCCCACCAGGATGGAGTCCGCGCTGATGGTGGTGGGCATCGCTGCACTGCCCAGCACGCAGCCGTTGCCCACCAGCAAATAGGTGTCTGCAACCAGCGGCCCCGTCACAGCGCAATTGCGGGTCAGCTGAATGCCCGCCTCGCAGAACATGGCACCACTGACGTGGGCGTTGGGGCCGACAAGAATGCCCTTGTAGGCTTTCACGTCGCCCTGGATGAGCGCTCCGGCACCCATGGTGAGCACTCCCGTGACCACCAAAGCGCCTTTGACGCAGCAGGCCGGGGGAATGTCGCAGTCGCCATCAACTCGCCAGCCGTGCGGCCCCCAAGGCGTGGCACCTGCGACCTGCGCCAAGGAAAATATGCGCGCAGGCAATGGGTCCGGTGCGCTATCCAACCCTAGCCCTTTGCGGCCAAAATAGATCGCCGGCGCGTGCGCTTGCTCAAAGCAGCATCCGCCCGCCATGCGGATGCTTTGGCCTGAGGATATTTGGCGAACCGCCACGGATGCTTCGCCCAACTCCAGGTCTTTTTCAGCATGTGCCCAGCCGGTCACCCGACTGTGCGCTGCCAGCACCAGGGTGCCGTCTGTGAAGAACTCGGTTAACTTGCCGCCGTGGCGCAATATCAAATCGTCAGCGGTGTAAATGGGAGTTTGTTGATCTAGCGCACCAAAGGTACTCATGGCGCGGGTGACCAAAGCAGGCACCGTGCGATTGAGCAGCATTTTTTTGCGAAACAAGCGCGCTGTGCTGACGATGTTGTGCGTCGGGCCTGCTAACACCACCAGCGCCGCACCGTCAGTGGGCTTGCGCCATTCGCGCCAGGCGGGGTAAAACGGCATCAACAACAGCGTAAGGCTGGTGGCCATCAGCAGAGGCAAATACACGAGGAGCTGAGGATCTGCGCTCATACGGGCGCTACTTTCCTGTAGCGCAGTGTTTTATGCCATACCAGTTCTTTACCCAACACTCGATCAGTGACCGATTCCACCAGCGCCATGCTGATAGACACCAGGCTGGCAAAAAAGCATAAGAGGTTGACCGGCAGCAGGCGGATGCGACAACGATGGCCGTCCAGCAACACCGCCATCACAATTTCTAAAAACGCCGCGAAATTCCCGAGAGTGCCATATGCCACCAGCGCCATGAGCGGTATGAACAATGCCACCAAGGACCCCGCGTTGAGGTAATACAGAATGAGCGCCAAAATCCAGCCCAGCAGCAGCAAGGGGGGCATTGCAAACACCAGCAGCAGCATCATGCCGTCAATCCGTTGGCGCGCGGTGATATAGGGGCTGATGAGCAACTGGTGCCAATAGCGGTAGAGCACCTGATTGTGGCCTTTGGCCCAGCGGCGCACTTGCCGCAGACGAACCGACCACTCTTCGGGCACCTCCTCGTAGCATTCGGCGCAGTTGTTGTACACCGTCTTCCAGCCATTGATCAGCAACCGGAAGGTGATGTCGGTGTCTTCTGCCAGCACGTCATCATGCCAGCCACCGACGGCAGCGACAGCGGACAGGCGCACGCCGCCTACAGTGCCTCCATACTGGGGCACGGTGTGCAGGTTCATGCGGGCTTGCTGGTCTACCTGATAGCCAGCTGAGCGTTCGAGATCGAGCATGCGGGTCAACAAGTTGGTGCCTGCATTGATGGGCACCACCCGGCCCATCACAGCCCCCACCTCAGGGTCAAAAAATGGGGCTACCAGTTGGCGCAGCAGGCCGGTTCCTGGCACGTAGTCCGCGTCAAATATGATGACAATGTCTCCCTCGGCAAATGGCAATGCATCTTTCAAGGCTGCCGCTTTGCCGGCTTTGCCGGTGCTGCGGTGGAAGGGAACAATGCGACCCGGGTGGGCAGCGGCATACAAGTCAATGGTGTTTTTGGTGCCATCTTCGGATCGGTCATTGACGGGCACAATTTTGACCCGGTCCGCGGGATAGTCGGTGTGCAGCAGAGCTTTCAGACAGCCGGCGATGACTTTTTCCTCGTTGTGCGCGGCAACGAAGACGGTGATTTGCGGCCATTGGGCGGTGTCGATCACGGTGTAAGGACAGTTTTGAACGCCAAACAGCCGACTCAATGTGAATACGGTGTGCCGAATGCCGTAGGCGGTCATGACGATCACGATCAAACCCAGCACCACTGCGATGGACACCGCCACTGGCCGGTCTGCCCATTGCGTCAGCAGCGCCATCTCGTCAGCAGCTCGCATCAGCGGCTGCGGGCTTTGCGCAAAGACGCAATGTGTCCCCCATATCGGCAAGCTCGTGGCGAAGCGCCATCCCGATTGATAAATAAGGTGCCGTGTTTTGCAAGCAAAGCGCATGGAGTGTTTCCCGGTGTAATTACACGGATCATCTAGTTCGTCACTGTTTGCGTCCGTTCGGTATCGCACACAACAGATCGAATAAAACATCACCAGGACTGCAGCTGAGTGTGGTGCCGCACAGACCTGCGCCGCACCAACCGGCACTATCGCCACCGCAAAACGAAGAATCCGTTTCCACGATTCACATACTTTTAAAAGCAATAGGTGACTATGAAAAAACTGCTGACAGTGGGAAAAGAGCTGACGGGCAGCCGCCCAAACCGACTGGCGTGTCGCGCACTCATGCAAAGATCTTATGCATTGGGGAGGCTGCTCGTACAACAGTCCACTTACCCGCTGGGTCGGCCCACCGTGGTGATTGGCGCGATTGCATCAGGTACTCCAAAACCCATTCACGCAGCTGTGCAATGCGGTTTTGCAACCGCTGGTGTAGACACTGTGCTGTGCGGTCTGTTGCCTATTCCAGCAATCGCTTACTTGACACGCGCGAAAAAGCACCAGGCTTTTGTTGTGGTGAATGGCGCATGGCACCAACAATGGAACGGCTATGTTGGATTTTTTTCGCCAGAAGGTACTCATCTGTGCCAGGAAGCGTCAATGCCAGACGGGCAGCCCAACACGCACAGCGCCCGCGTGCAGCGCATCTGCGAGACAGGAACGAGCAGCCAGCTTTCGCAGCCCGGGACATCGTATGTTGAGTTTTGCAAAAGCGCACTCAAGCAGCAACTGAACTTGCACGGCCTACGGATAGTTATCGACGCAGCCCACAGCGCTGCACGAGACGTGGCGCCGAAAGTGCTTTACCAGTTGGGGGCACAGGTAATTGCAGTAGGTCTGACTGAGCGCGGTTTGAACGAGGCGCAGGCCGCTGGAGCCACCGTATCTCAGCAACTGGCATGGGCTGTACGTTCCCTTCGAGCGGATGTAGGCATCAGCATTAACCGGGAGGGCAACGGGCTGTTGATGGCTGATTCAACTGGCGTAATTTACTACGAAAGTGCGCTACGTCCACTAACGGCTATGCAGAACACTGTTAGCCTGACGGACGATGCCATTATCAGAGCGTTACAAGTTCTGGCCTTGATGCAAGCCGCCCGATCAGGCCTGCAACACGTCATGTCGCATCTGCCGGTGCCTTTCCAAGCAGATCAGAGAACATTTCTGCTAAGTAGTGAGACAGAGGAATTGTGAAGGATCGAGGCAATTCAGTGCTGCAACGTACAGACGTGAATTCACAAATCGATGCCTACTAGACGCTTTGAAAGTTACCATCATGCCGTCAACCGATTGGAGCGCAAAGCGCAATCGCCAATACCAGCACATTAAAGACAGCGTGCTCGCGCGCGGCCAGAGCGAGTCGCTGGCTGAGGAGATTGCAGCTCGCACCGTGAACAAAGAGCGGGCGCAGCATGGGGAATCTGTTGAGGCTAGCGCATCGTCGATCAACGACATGCCAGCGGGCCGGCGTGGTGGCCTCAGATCGCACCAGGGCCCGTGTGGGCGCACAGTGGCACAGCTTCGCAATCAGGCTACTCAGCGCGGCATCGTGGGGCGCTCTAGCATGAACAAGGCGCAACTGGAACAGGCGCTTACGCATTGACGGGGCTGACTGCCCTTGCGCTTGGCGCGCTCAGTTCCAAAATGGCTGCGCCTTTGCAAAAGCTTCCACCTCCTTAAA
>JAYWHJ010000207.1:0-3073 GCA_043777795.1 Polaromonas sp.
ATCAATATCCAAGCACTTGGCGTAGCAGTGTCTGAAGCCCTCACGGGTAAAAAAACGCCTGAAGACGCTCTCAACGGTATGGTGCCCAAGGTGACTGAAATTATGAAGCGCGGCGGTTATTTAAAAACCTGAAGAAAACTCGATAAAAACATAATTCTGCTCATGTAGAAACCCTCTGCCGCCCAGAACTGCCAGCCTTGCCCGTGCCTTCTCCTAATAAAAAAAGGTGCGAGCTGAATTGATGGATCATTTTTAGTATTGGACTGACATGCGCACGCCTTCCTGGGTTCCATGGGTATATTTAGGCCCCGCTACAGCAGTGATGGCTGTCGCCTGCCTGTACCCATTGCTGTCGGCTTTACAGCTGGGGTTTTATGACTGGAGTATGGGCACACCTTGGACGCAAGCCAAATGGGTGGGAGTCGATGCTTTTATAGCTGTGTTCAAAGATGCAGCGGTCTGGCGCTCGCTTCTGACAACTTTGATGTTTGCCTTCGTGTGTGTCACAGCAGAAATGGTGCTTGGCATTGCCTTGGCACTGTCACTTGAAGGTAGTGTGCGCGGCATGGCTTTTTTTCGAACGCTGTTTATTTTGCCCATGATGATTGCACCCATAGCGGTAGGCCTGATTTGGCGCTACTTGTTTGATGCTCAGTTTGGTTTACTCAACGCAATCCTTGCAGTGTTTGGCGCAGCCCCCGTAGGTTGGCTCGCTCAGGAACATACTGCCTTCATCGCCATTGTGATTGCAGATGTATGGCAATGGACACCTTTCGTCTTCATCATGATGATTGCAGCGCTGGCCAATGTTGATGGCGCTGTTTTAGAAGCTGCCCGAATAGATGGTGCGAACTGGTGGCAAAGCACTTTTCTCGTCAAGCTACCCATGGTGATGAACGTGATTGTCATCACACTGTTGATGCGGCTAATCGACGCTTTCAGGGTACTAGAGGTTATCTACATCTTAACTTTTGGTGGACCAGGTGACAGCACAGAAATTTTGTCACTACACATTTACAAAACTGCTTTCGTGAGTCAACGCCTAGGCAGTGCTGCCGCCATTTCGGTGTTGCTGCTGGTGGTGGTGGCGGGTCTGTCATGGTTTGCGCTGCGGCTTTCTAACCCACTGAAAGACGAGGAACGCAGCACATGAGCACTTCAAGACGACATCCAGCGTTAGTGGCAGTCCACTACGGCACGTTGATACTTTTGGCAGTCATATGTGTGGCGCCCATCGTGTTGATGTTTGCAACATCGCTCAAACTGCAAACGCAGATTTTCAACACAGGCATCCATTTTATTTTTACGCCTACGTTGGAAAACTATCGTGAAGTACTGGGCGAGGGCAGTTTCACACGTTACCTGACCAACAGCTTGATTGTGGGTGTAGTCTCTACCCTCATCACGCTGGTGTTGGGATGCATGGCGGCGTATGGATTGGCACGTTTCAGGTTTGTGGGTCGTCAAACTTTAGCCTATACAACACTGCTTTTACGCACAGTGCCTCTTGCGGTGTTGGCCGTACCTGTTTTTATGGTGTGGAGTCAAGCAGGATTGGTCAATTCGCTTTGGGGGCTGATCTTGCTTTACGTAGCCGTGAACCTACCATTTGCCATCTGGCTGCTGTATGGTTTCATCTTACAAGTACCGCAAGAGCTAGAAGAAGCTGCTGCCATCGACGGCTGTGGACCCCTTCAGGTATTCTACAAAGTAGTGTTGCCACTGATTAAACCCGGCATTGCAGCAGCATCCATCTTCACTTTCCGTATCGCATGGAATGAATTCATTCTGGCTCTGGTACTCACCGACCGTGCCACGCGCACATTGCCGGTGGCGGCGTCCTTGTACATCACCGACATTGGCGTAGATTGGGGGAAAATCATGGCGCTTGGCAGCTTGATTGCCATACCGCCACTGATTTTCACCTTTATTGCAGCAAGACAAATCATTACAGGCCTGACGGCAGGTGCAGTCAAAGGTTGACAGTAGAGTTTGAAAAACAGGAAAGCCCGAAAACATCGGGCTCTTTGAGAGTTGACTGGCAACAATTTTCTGGAGGCGCGGCCCGGAGTCGAACCGGGCTAGCCGGATTTGCAATCCGGTACATAACCGCTTTGTTACCGCGCCCTAACTACTTCAGTTTGGTATATTTTTGATGCAACGTCTTGTGGCATTAAATTTTCAAACTGGAGCGGGAGAAGAGTCTCGAACTCTCGACCTCAACCTTGGCAAGGTTGCGCTCTACCAACTGAGCTACTCCCGCGTGAACTGCTCGATTCACAGCGAGCCGCATTGTATATCGATCAGCGCCCGCTTCTTGAGCCCCGCACCGTTCAATGTGGCAAGACATCGACCGAGGTCGTCGCCGCGGGCGGCGCCGGCTTCGGCGGCTCCTTGACGGCTTCCTCCTCGGGCAGGGCCACCGGCATGCGTTCCAGCGCCACTTCGAGCACCTGGTCGATCCAGCGTACCGGCACGATCTCCAGGTTGTTCTTGGCGTTCTCCGGAATTTCCTGCAGGTCCTTGACGTTTTCTTCCGGTATCAGCACGGTGCGCACGCCGCCGCGATGTGCGGCCAGCAGCTTTTCCTTCAGGCCACCAATGCCGGTGACCTCACCGCGCAGCGTGATCTCGCCAGTCATCGCCACGTCGGCCTTCACCGGGATGCCGGTGAGCGCCGAGACGAAGGCGGTGGTCATGGCCGCGCCGGCGCTGGGGCCATCCTTCGGCGTCGCGCCATCGGGCACATGGATGTGGATGTCTCGCTTTTCGAACATCTCGTCCTTGATGCCCAGCCGCGCGGCACGCGCACGCACCACCGAGCGGGCGGCCTCGACCGATTCCTTCATCACGTCGCCGAGCGAGCCGGTGCGGATGATGTTGCCCTTGCCGGGCATCACCGTGGCTTCGATGGTCAGCAGGTCGCCGCCGACTTCCGTCCACGCAAGACCCACCACCTGCCCGACCTGGTTCTTCTTCTCGGCACGCCCGAAATCGTACTTGCGCACGCCCAGAAAATCGTTGAGGTTGTCCTCGGCGACGGTGACCTGCCCCTCGTACTTCTTCAGCTGCA
>JAYWHJ010000208.1:0-8508 GCA_043777795.1 Polaromonas sp.
ACCAGTGGTTCGGCTACGGCCTCTAACCGCTCAATTCAGTGGCGCGAGAAGGTTATCGATCCGTTGTGGGAGAGCCGCTCGGACCATATGATCATGCACCAGTTTGCCGAGAAGCTTGGGTTTGCCAATGAGCTCTCGAAGAACTACAAGATGCAAAAAGTCAAAGGTCTGGACGAGCCAGTGCCCGAAGACATTTTGCGTGAGATCAACAAGTCTGTCTGGACCATCGGCTACACCGGCCAGAGCCCAGAGCGCCTCCAAGCCCACATGCGCAACATGGGCAACTTTGATGTAAAAACGCTCAAAGCCAAAGGTGGCAAAGATAAGTTAACCGGCTACGACATGACGGGAGATTACTTTGGCTTGCCATGGCCTTGCTACGGCACGCCGGCGCTCAAGCACCCAGGTTCGCCTAACCTGTACGACACCAGCAAACACGTGATGGACGGCGGTGGCAACTTCCGCGCTAACTTTGGCGTAGAAAAAGACGGGGTCAACCTGTTGGCCGGAGATGGCTCGCACTCCAAGGGTTCCGACATCACCACCGGTTACCCGGAATTTGACCATGTACTGCTCAAAAAGCTTGGTTGGTGGGACGAGCTCACCGACGCGGAGAAGGTGGCTGCTGAAGGCAAAAACTGGAAGAACGACAGCTCAGGCGGCATCATCCGCGTGACTATGCAAAACCATGGCTGCCATCCGTTCGGCAACGCCAAGGCCCGCGCTGTGGTTTGGAACTTCCCTGACGCAGTGCCGCAGCATCGCGAGCCGTTGTATGGCAACCGACCTGACTTGATGGCCAAGTACCCGACGCACGATGACAGGAAAGCCTTCTGGCGTTTGCCCACCTTGTTTAAGTCGATTCAGCAAGAAAACCTTGCCAAGAAAGTGCATGAGAAGTTCCCACTCATCATGACCTCTGGCCGCTTGGTGGAATACGAAGGTGGTGGGGAAGAAACCCGCTCTAACCCTTGGTTGGCCGAACTGCAGCAAGACATGTTCATTGAATTGAATCCCAAAGCCGCAGCCGACCGGGGCGTGAAGAATGGTGACCGCGTCTGGGTGTCCACCCCGACAGGCGCACGCCTGAACGTGATGGCACAAGTGACCGAGCGCGTGGGCGCAGACACTGTGTTCATGCCTTTCCACTTCTCCGGCCACTGGCAGGGTAAAGACATGCTGTCTAGCTACCCAGCAGGTGCAGCACCCGTAGTGCGCGGCGAGGCGATTAATACCGCTACGACCTATGGCTACGACAGCGTAACGATGATGCAAGAAACCAAAACGACGGTCTGCAACGTCGAGAAAGCGTAAGGAGAACAATATGGCACGGATGAAATTTATCTGCGACGCAGAGCGCTGCATTGAATGCAACGGCTGCGTTACTGCATGCAAAAACGAGCATGAAGTACCTTGGGGTGTGAACCGCCGCCGCGTGATCACGCTGAACGACGGTGTCCCCGGCGAGCGATCCATCTCGGTGGCCTGCATGCACTGCTCAGATGCGCCTTGCATGGCTGTGTGCCCGGTTAACTGCTTCTACCGCACTGACGAAGGCGTGGTGTTGCACGACAAAGACGTGTGTATTGGCTGCGGCTATTGCTCGTACGCCTGCCCGTTTGGTGCACCCCAGTTCCCTTCTGCCGGTACTTTTGGTGTGCGCGGCAAGATGGATAAATGCACCTTCTGCGCTGGTGGCCCCGAGGCTAACGGCTCGCAAGCCGAGTTTGAAAAATACGGTCGTAACCGCTTGGCCGAAGGCAAGCTGCCCGCCTGTGCAGAAATGTGCTCGACCAAAGCCCTGCTTGCTGGTGACGGCGACGTCGTGGCCGACATCTTTAGAAATCGCGTAGTCAAGCGCGGCAAGGGCGCAGAAGTATGGGGCTGGGGCACGGCCTACGGCTCCAAACAAGCCGGTCAGCCCCCAGCACAGGGAGCCAAGTCATGATGATGTTGCGTACCTCACTGGCCATGTGCGCCCTGGTGGCTTTGGCTGCTTGCGGTGACAAGCCGCAAACCTTGGGCAGCAGTGCCAAGCAAGATGCTGCTCCGCACAGCGGCACTGGTAAGCCTTATGTCGAAAGCACCTGGAAGCAGGGCGACAAGACCAGTTGGGAATCTGCTTTGCGTGCACGCACGCAAAATGGTCAAAACGACTACGTTAAAACCAATTGATTCGACAGCGCAGGCGTGGCTAGACCAGGCCTTCGCTGATCTTGAGAGATTCCTGATGAAAAAACACGCTTCAGCACTTTTAAACATCGCGCGAGCAGCTATCGTTTTGGTAGCCGTCTGCTCGCCTGTGGTCTTTGCACAAAAGCTGCAGGTTGAGCCAATCAAGCCGGCTGGCACAGAGCAAGCGGCTCCAGCGGCACCGGCGGCTGCTCCCGCTGCGCCTGCTGCTACTGGCGGGATCCAAAGCCAGAGTATCTTTGAAGTCAAGCCCGATGCCAGCGCCGACCCCAACTATGCTAAGCAGACCAATGCAGAGCGCAACAAGGTGCAGCCCGGTAACAACGCCCCTATTTGGCGCCAAGCCGGGCAGGGCGTAGAAGGCTACAGCAGCCTGCCCAAGCGCGAAGCACCCGAGGCCGGTTTTCTTATGCAAGGCATGACCCAATACCCAGGCTCTCGCTTTACCAACGCCGGTGAAGCTTGGCGCCAGGTGCGTAACCAAGTGATTATTCCTTACGGCGGTGCACTGTTATTTATCGTCGCCTTGGCTATTGGCCTGTTTTACTGGCGCAAAGGCGCAATGGGTTCAGACTTGGAGACAGGCAAGAAGATCGAGCGTTTCACTTATTTTGAGCGCGCCGCACACTGGTCCAATGCCATCGCTTTTTGCATTTTGGCTATCTCGGGCATCGTGATGGCGTTTGGCAGATTTTTCATACAACCAGTGGTTGGCAACACATTGTTTGGCTGGCTCGCCTATGCACTCAAAAATGCGCACAATTTTATTGGCCCGTTGTTTGCCGTCTCCCTTGCGATCGTGTTCTTCACCTTTGTCCGTGACAACATGCCTTCCAAAGAAGATATCGCCTGGCTGCTCAAAGGTGGCGGTTTGTTTGGTGGCCACGAGGTGCCTTCGCACCGCTTTAACGCAGGTGAAAAAGTGGTTTTCTGGGGTGGCGTGTTTGCTTTGGGCTTGATCGTCGTAGGCTCTGGCTTGGTGCTGGACAAGCTGATCCCCGGCTTGATCTACGTACGCGAAACCATGCAAATCTCCCACATGGTGCATGCCAGCGCTGCGGTGCTGATGATCGCCTTGTTCATGGGCCACATCTATTTGGGCACCATCGGCATGAAGGGCGCTTACAAAGGCATGAAGACCGGTTATGTAGACGAAAACTGGGCCAAGGAGCATCACGAGCTGTGGGCTAACGACATTGCCGCAGGCAAAATCCCTGCCCAACGCACACCCGCACCGGTGAATGTGCAGACCGTTCAAATCTGAGGAAGCATTAAAAATGAAACGTTTGATATTCATTACCGTATCGGCCCTCTTGGCCGCAAGCAGCTTTGCCAAAATCCCGGCACCTGTTTTGACAGACGAGGCCAAAGCCAAAGCTGCAGAAGCGGCTGCTAAAACGGCGCACAATGGCAAGGTAGATGGCTACAAGTTGTGCCTGTCGATGGAAAAAACCTCTGCCCACTATTACAAAACTGCGCAAGCTGCTGGCAAAGCCACCAAGCCGGCCACCGCTACGCCACCTTGCGCTGACCCTGGCGCGTTCGTCTATCCACCGCCAGCAGCGCCCGCTACAGCGGCTGCTCCCGCTGCACCAGCGCCCGCCGCCGCAGCACCTGCTGCTGCGGCACCAGCCAAGAAAATCTGATTTCCCAGCTGGGCGCTGTCCAAGCTTTCCACCACGGCGCGTACACTACGCGCCGTTTTGCTGTCTGGGCTAAGCGCATGTTGTTGACCCACTACTACTTGTAAGCCCTTCCATGCAACTCCCCCACTTAAGCCAAGCCCGTGCCCCGCTCACTCGTGAGGTGAGCGTGGTGAACGAGTACGGCGAGCGCAGTAGCACTTCCATACCTGCTGAGCGCGATCTAACTGTGTATGTGGACAAGCGCGAGCTGGTGACATTGATGACTCTGGGTGCACACCCCGAGTTGCTGGTGCTGGGCTTTTTGCGCAACCAGCGCCTCGTGGCCAGTGTGGACGAGATTGAGTCCATCACCGTGGACTGGGAGGTGAACTCGGCTGCGGTCAAAACCCGCAGCGGCATCGACAACATCGAGGCCCGCACAGCCAAAAAAGTGGTCACTACCGGCTGCGGGCAGGGCAGTGTGTTTGGCAGTTTGATGGACGAGATTGACACCATCCATCTTCCCGTATCGACGCTGACCCAGGGGCAGCTCTACGGCATAACGAACGCCATCCGCTTGCAAGAAACAACTTACAAAAGCGCAGGCAGTGTGCATGGCTGTGCGCTCTTTCGCGGTGAAGAGATGGTGATGTTTGTGGAGGATGTAGGCCGCCACAACGCCATCGACACCATTGCGGGCTGGATGTGGATGAACCGTATAGATGTTGCCCCCACGCTTGCCACTGCATCCAACAATCCCTATGTCTTCTACACCACCGGTCGCCTCACCAGCGAGATGGTGATCAAGTCGGCGCAGATGGGTATTGGCATTGTCGTGTCGCGCAGCGGCATTACGCAGATGGGTCACGACTTGGCTACCAAGCTGGGCCTGTGCACCATTGGCCGGGCCATGAACAAGCGGTTTCTGTGCTACACCGCCAATGAGCGTTTGCAGCTTGACCCTAGCCTAGCGGGGCCTAAAGTAGAGCGCTAAGCCCGAAAAATGCGCAGCGCGCTACACTGCGCAGCATGAAGATATCCTTTTACAAGCTGGGCTGGCAGACCCTGTGGCGTGACCTGCGTGCGGGCGAGCTGCGCCTGCTGCTGGTGGCAGTGACTCTGGCTGTGGCAGCGCTCACGGCAGTAGGCTTTTTTGCCGACCGGATCAAAGGTGGTTTGCAACGCGATGCCAAGGCGCTCTTGGGTGGCGACATCGTTCTGAGCAGCGATAACCCCACACCCCAAGCGTTTAAAGACAAAGCCACAGCTCTGGGCCTGCAAAGCGCCACCAGCATTGGCTTCCCGACCATGGCGCGGGCACAGGACGCGCAAGGCGGTGCCAGCAAGCTAGTGGCGCTTAAAGCTGTGGGCGGTGGCTACCCCCTGCGCGGTAGTTTAAAAACCGCCATCGCGCCCGATGCGCCCGAAGCCACCACGCGCGACCTGCCTGGCCCCGGTAGTGCGTGGGTGGACGCATCACTTCTCGATGCGCTGAGCCTGAAAGTAGGCGACCAGCTCCTGTTGGGCAACAGCACGCTCAAAATTGAACGCATCATCGTCATCGAGCCCGACCGTGGCGCAGGCTTTATGAACTTTGCCCCGCGCGTGATGCTACATACCGAGGCATTGGCCGCAACCGGCCTGGTGCAGCCCGCCAGCCGCATCACCTACCGCACGGCCATGGTGGGCGAGCCGTCCGCCGTGAAAGCTTATGCCGCCTGGGCCGCAGACAACCTTAAACAAGCCGATGTGCGCGGCTTGCGCATAGAGTCGCTAGAGGGCGGACGCCCCGAGATGCGGCAAACCCTGGACCGCGCCGAGAAGTTTTTAAACCTGGTGGCCTTGTTGGCCGCGCTGCTCAGCGCCGTGGCCGTAGCCATCGCAGCGCGCGGCTTTGCGGCGCGACATTTAGACGACTGCGCCATGCTGCGCGTGCTGGGCACCAGCCAGCGCACCATCGCGCTGGCCTACACCTTCGAGTTTGCCGTGGTGGGCCTGGCCGCCAGCGCCATGGGCCTGGCCATAGGTTTTGCCGTGCATTACGGCTTTGTCGCTCTGCTGGCTGGACTGGTAGATGCTGCGCTGCCTGCCGCCAGTCTGTGGCCGGTAGCCTTTGGTCTTGGCATGGGCCTGACCCTGCTGTTCGCCTTTGGCCTGCCCCCGGTGCTCCAGCTCGCCCAAGTGCCGCCGCTGCGCGTCATCCGCCGGGATGTTGGCGGTCTCAAGCCTGCGTCTTTGGCCGTGCTGTTGATTGGCATCGCTGGCTTTGCAGCGCTACTGTTGGCGGCCAGTGCAGACCTTAAATTAGGCTTGATCGCAGTAGGCGGCTTTGCCGGAGCGGTAGCCGTATTCGCCGGGGCCAGCTACGTGGCAGTCAAGCTGCTGCGCCGCAGCGTGAACGAGGCTACCGCCCCGCGCTGGCTGGTGCTGGCCACGCGGCAGATATCCGCCCGGCCCATGTATGCGGTGGTGCAGGTCAGCGCCCTGTCGGTAGGCCTGCTGGCCTTGATCTTGCTCATCTTGCTGCGCACCGACCTCATCGCCAGCTGGCGCCAAGCCACGCCGCCGGACGCACCCAACCGTTTTGTCATCAACATCATGCCCGAGCAAGGCGACGCGTTTGTGCAAAACCTCAAAACCGCAGGCATCGCCAAGTTTGACTATTTCCCCATGATCCGTGGCCGCCTGGTCGCCATCAACGGCCAAGCCACCTCGCCTGACACACTGACAGACGACCGCGCCAAGCGCCTGGTAGACCGCGAATTCAACCTGTCCCACAGCGCCACCAACCCGCAGCACAACAAGGTGGTAGCGGGCAAATGGACAGACGAAGAAAAAGACGCCGTCAGCGTAGAAGAGGGCATAGCCACCACGCTGGGCCTCAAGTTGGGCGACGCGCTCACCTTTGACATTGGCGGTATCCAGGTGGTCAGCAAAATCACCAGCTTGCGCAAGGTAGACTGGGGCAGCATGCGCGCCAACTTCTTTGTCATGTACCCCGTAAGCGTCCTGCCCGAGGTGCCTGCCACCTATATGAGCGCCTTCAAAGCGCCCACCACCAAGGGCTTTGACAACGCCTTGGTGCGCCAGTTTCCCAACGTCACCAACGTAGACATGAGCCTGACCATCAACCAAGTGCAGCGCGTGCTGGACCAAGTGATACGCGCGGTAGAGTTCTTGTTCGGCTTTACCTTGGCCGCCGGTTTGGTGGTGTTGTTTGCCGCAGTCACGGCCACGCGCGAGGAGCGCGCTAGAGAGTTCGCCATCATGCGCGCGGTGGGCGCGCGCAGCAGCCTGCTGCGCCAGGTGCAGCGCGCCGAGCTGGCGGGCGTGGGCATGCTGGCAGGTGTGTTGGCCAGCATCGTGGCCATCATCGTGGGCTGGGCGCTGGCCCGCTTTGTGTTTGAATTTGCCTGGACAGCGTCGCTGTGGGTGCCGTTGGCCGGTGGTCTGCTGGGTGCGGTGCTGGCGCTGGCCGCAGGCTGGTGGGGCCTGCGCAGCGTGCTCAATACGCCGGTGGTGGCAACCTTGCGCCGCGCATCAGAGTAAAATGGTTACTATATAATTTATAGCTGCTTCCGCGATTAAATAAAGGGCTGCAGCCAGATTCGCATATGAAAATTGAAGAAAAACCGGCTTTTGCTACTGTGTATGAATGGATTGGCGGCGAAGAACGGGTCAAGGCCTTGGTGGAGCGTTTTTACGACCTGATGGATCTGGAGACCGACTACAAGCGCCTGCGCGAAGTGCATGGTCCTACGCTAGACAATGCGCGGGAGAAAACATTCATGTTCCTCTGCGGCTGGATGGGCGGCCCGCAGACCTACACCGAGAAGTTCGGTCACCCGCGACTGCGCATGCGCCATATGCATGTGCAAATTGGCATTTTGGAGCGCGACCAGTGGCTCTCTTGCATGGACCGGGCGATGGGGGAGACGGGTGTGGACGAGACGCTGCGGGCTCGTTTAAGGGATAGCTTTTTTCAGACCGCGGATTGGATGCGGAACGCCAATGGCTAACTCTTCGCTGTTGCCTTCGTTGTTGGTTCTCTAGCGTTTCGTTCGTAGACCTCGCGGCTTCGCGCCAGAGCCCACTGCGCTCCCACGCGCCCCGGTCTGCGGCCCCTGCGGGGGAGCATCTGCAGTACTCAGAATTTGGGTCAATGTGCAAACTCGCCTTCGGCTCAAACAAGCACATTGCCTGATCCAAATTCTTCCGTGCTTCGAGCCCGCAGCCCTGATCGGGGCGCATGGGAACGCAGTGCGCTCTGACGCGAATACCGAGTTTTGGAGAGGGTTGGCGAAATACCAATGCGACTTCAAACCGCGGTTGGTGGTTCCCAGTGGCTATGACAGTTCTGGTAACTTGCAGCTCTGCTAACGCTTGTTGAAGCTAATTGTGCGAGATTCGCCTTACATAACTGGCGTGAGCTCGGCGCCTGCCGGGTCAGACTTAAAGAATATTTAAGCAGGCGCTTTCCAGTGTAAATTGTGAAGGTGAAGAAAATGAAAAGCCGATGGATGTGAAGAAGAAAACATAGCGGCACTTGACAAGCCGCATGCGTCAGCTATAGCTTTAGCGAGTTGGTCAACGCTCTCAATTACTAGATGAAATGGAGGTTGCGGTCCAGTAGGAAGCGTAGCGAACTCGCTGTTTCTGTGCACCATTGAAACCTGCATTCCATGACTTA
>JAYWHJ010000209.1:0-8486 GCA_043777795.1 Polaromonas sp.
GTTCCGCGCCATCACCATTGAACGGCGCTCACGGCATCGCTTGAACAAGGTGCTAGAGCGCATCCATATCTTGGAGGGCCGTCAGTTGGTGTTGCTCAACATCGACGAGGTGATCGCCATCATCCGCCAGAGCGACGAGCCCAAGGCCGCGCTAATGGAGCGCTTCAAGCTCAGCACCATCCAGGCCGAAGACATTTTGGACATTCGTCTGCGCCAGCTGGCGCGGTTAGAAGGTATCAAGATCGAAAGCGAGCTCAAAGAGCTGCGCGACGAGCAGGCCAAGCTGGAAGAAATTTTGGGCAACCCCAGCGCGCTGCGCCGCCTGATGGTCAAAGAAATTGAGGCGGACGCCAAGCAGTACGGCGACCCGGCCAAAGACCCGCGCCGCACCTTGATCCAGGCCGAGAAGAAAACCACGGTCGAGGTCAAAGTGATTGACGAACCCGTGACCGTGGTGGTGAGCGCCAAAGGCTGGGTGCGCGCCCGCACTGGCCACGGGCACGATGCGGCCAGCTTTGCCTTCAAGTCGGGCGACGACTTATATGGCACCTTTGAATGCCGCACCGTCGACACGCTGCTGGCCTTTGGCAGCAATGGCCGGGTGTACTCGGTGGCCGTAGCCCTGCTGCCAGGCGCACGTGGTGATGGCCAGCCGATTACTACCTTGATCGAGCTGGAATCCGGCACGCAACTGTTGCACTATATTGCGGCTCCAGCCAGTGCGCAACTGCTGGTCAGCGCCAGTGGCGGCTACGGCTTTATCGCCAGTGTCGAGAACATGATTTCGCGGCAAAAAGCCGGCAAGGCGTTCATCAATTGCGCAGACGGAGAGAGCGTGTGCAAGCCCTCTGCCTTAGAGCTAAACACTCCTCTAGCTCAACAGAATGCCGCGGGAGCAGCTACTAAAACCATAGTGGCCACGCATGTAGCCTGCGCCTCTACCGGCGGCCGCATCCTCACCTTTGAGATCAATGAGCTCAAAACTATGGCCAACGGCGGGCGCGGTTTGATGCTGATTGACCTGGACGCCAAAGACACGATGGCAGGCGCAGCGGCCTATACCCGCAGCGTCAACATCATCGGCATTGGCCGAGGCGGCAAAGAGCGCGAAGAGCAGCTGGAGATTCGCAGCCTGAACAACGCCCGCGCAGCCCGTGGGCGTAAAGGCAAGGCGGCGGATTTAGGCTTTAAGCCGACCGGTGTGCTGCGGGTAGAGTGATGGGTCGCCAACGGCTTAATGCCTGAGCGCCACAATCACCAGCACGACCAGCAGCGCCACGCACACACTGGACACCGCAAACAGGTAGGTGAACAGGCGCTGATTTTCATTGTCCAGCTTGATGGCGGCCGCACGCAGGCGGTCCATTTTGGCCAGTTTGCTTTTCAGGCTGCGACGCTCGCCACGCACCGATTCCAGCAGGTCAAACAAGCTTTCAATTTGCAGTTTTTGCACCTGTGGGTTGATGGGTGCAGGCGGCGGCGAGTGCTCCGGTGGTTGGTACTGCGGAGCTTCAATTTGTGCCACACGTAGCATGTCATCAAAGCTTCCCGACGATGTCGTACCGTAGAACACCTCAGCTGCGTGGCTCGAGTTAAACCGCGAATCGTCCAGTAGCTTGCCCAGGTCAGCAAACTGGTCGGCAGGTGGCGTTGGTGCCCGCATCTCTTGGGGCGAGCGCAGCTGCACCAGCCCAAAAATCATCAGCTCCAACAGCAGATCGGCGACATCGCCAAAACCCTTGAGCGTATGCACATACAACTGGACCGGGTGGCTGCCGTCAATCGCCAGCAGCAACACGCGCAGCCTGCGCGGTAACTCGCGCGGGTTGCGTTGCACCAAATCATCGCCGCGCTGGGTGCGTACCACCAAGTCGCTTAATCTGGTAAGTAATTCTTGCTTTGTGATGTGTGACACTGCCTGCGCCGTTGCTGTAAGTAGTTACTACAGCATAGTCTAATTGTGAATATTTGTGAATTCATCAATTGTACTAGTACTAAAGTAATATTTTCACCCTGCCACACCTCTATCGAGCGCCGACTGGCCTATCCCCACTGCCGGCGATCGTGGCCCAGACTCCTAGCCCAACTCGGCAATCAACTCAACTCGGCAATCAACTCAATCTCAACGCAGGAACCCATGGGGATCTGCGCTACGCCGAAGGCGCTGCGGGCATGCGCACCAACTACGGGGCCAAACAATTGGCCCAGTAGCTCGGAGCAGCCGTTGGTCACCAAGTGCTGCTCGGTAAAGTCGGGGGTAGAGTTGACCAAACTCATCACTTTGACAATGCGCTTGACGCTGGTTAGGTCATCGCCGTTGGCGGCGCAAGCCGCTTGTAGCGCAGCTATGAGCTGGATGGCGCAACTGCGTGCGGCCAGCTTGCCTTCTTCGGTCGTGATGTTTTTGCCCAACTGGCCCACCCAGACCGCGCCGTCTTTGCGGGCGATATTGCCCGAGATGAATACCAGCTTGCCAGTTTGCACAAAAGGCACATAGGCTGCGGCGGGGGCGGACACGGCGGGCAGCTCGATGCCCAGGGACTTAAGATTGGCGTAAATGCTCATGTTGGTGACTCCGTTAAAGAATGGTGATGAACTCAGTGGTAAAAACATGATAGTAAAACACATAAGGTGACGAAAATTCTCAACCCAAAGCGAATGGTATAGAAGTTGACGACTCTGTTGGCGTTGATGGCGGGTTTTGTGTTGGGCTGCGCGCTGCAGTTGCAGCAGGCGACGCTGTTTTCCAGCAATATCTATGCTTGCATTTCCCTTGCAGCGTTTTTTTTCATTGCGGGGGCAGCTACTAAATACAGAGCGTATGTCCAACGCCAACTTGCCGCACCGACATTGATCAGCCGATCTACTGGCTATGCTATCTGGTGCATACTGGCCGCTGCGCTGTTGGCAGGCAGCCTGGGCTTTGGCATCAGCGGCTTGCGGGCGGGCGCTTTCCAGGCTGCCGCTTTGCAGCCTGAGTTGGAGGGCCCCGATGTGCAGGTGGTGGGCGTGGTAGGTGCCATGCCCCAGCGCAGCGAGGCAGGGCTGCGCTTTCGGCTGCAAGTGGAGTCTGCCCACGCTGCTGGCGGCCCGGTTACCCTGCCGCCCCGTATTTACCTCAGTTGGTACAGCGGCCTGCTACGCGCCGAAGACCCGGCCACCGTGCCTTTTGCCGAGCTGCAACAAGGCGCGGGTGAGCTGCGCGCAGGCGAACGCTGGGCTTTCACCGTGCGCCTCAAAGCGCCGCACGGCAACGCTAACCCGCATGGCTTCGACTACGAGCTGTGGCTTTGGGAGCAAGGCTTGCAAGCCACTGGCTATGTGCGCGCTACGGCCAAAGACGCCGCCAATGGCAACGCGCCGCGCAAACTGGGTAACACTTGGCAGCATCCGGTGGAGCGCGCGCGCCAGCATGTGCGCGACGCCATTTTTGCCCGCTTGGCGCAGCCTGGCCCCATGGGCATAAAGCTAGAGCCGCGCCTGGCTGGCGTGATAGCCGCTTTGGTGGTGGGCGACCAAGCGTCTATAGAGCGGGCCGACTGGGATATTTACCGTGCCACCGGCGTCGCCCACCTGATGAGTATCTCGGGCCTGCACGTCACGATGTTTGCCTGGGCCGCCGCCTTGGGTGTGGGCTGGCTGTGGCGCCGCTCCAGTCGAGCCATGTTGTGGCTGCCCGCGCAGCATGCTGCGCTGGTGGGTGGCGTACTGCTTGCGACGGGCTACGCGCTGTTCAGTGGCTGGGGTGTGCCGTCCCAGCGCACCATCTGGATGCTGTCTGCCGTGGCCCTGCTGCGTCTGTCAGGCAAGCAGTGGCCTTGGCCGCTGGTGTGGTTGCTGGCCATGGCCGTGGTGGTGGCTATCGACCCGTGGGCGCTGTTGCAAGCAGGCTTTTGGCTCAGCTTTGTGGCGGTGGGCGTGTTGTTTGCTACCGATGGGCGGGCCACAGCGGTGGTACATGTGCACGACGGCACACAACAAGACACACCCGCCGGCGCTACAGAGTGGGCGCGTTGGCGCGCTCACCCGGTAGTGGGCAAGTTCATTGCGGCCGCTCGCGAGCAATGGATCATCACACTAGCCCTCACCCCACTGTCGCTGCTGCTGTTTCAGCAGGTCTCGGCAGTGGGCATGCTTGCCAATGCCTTGGCGATTCCGTGGGTCACTCTGGTCGTGACGCCGCTGGCCATGCTGGGTGTGCTGTTCAGCCCCGCTTGGACAGCGGCTGCGCTGTGCGTACAGGGGTTGGGCGTGGTATTAGCATGGTTTTCCAGCTGGCCGCTCGCTATTATTTCAGTAGCTGCTCCCGCATTATTTTTGGGCGCTGTTGCCGTAATAGGTGCGATCGTACTTGCCATGCAGCTACCCTGGGCCTTGCGCGCTATGGGCGCGGCCATGGTGCTGCCGGTTTTGCTGTGGCAGCCCAGCCGGCCAGCCCACGGCCAGTTTGAGCTGCTGGCCGCTGATATCGGACAGGGCAACGCCGTGCTGGTGCGCACGGCCAGCCACAGCCTGCTGTACGATACCGGTCCGCGCTTCTCCCGCGAGAGCGATGCAGGCCAGCGCACCCTGGTACCCCTATTGCGTGCCCTGGGCGAGCGGCTAGACACCGTGCTGCTCAGCCACCGCGACAGTGACCACACCGGCGGTGCCGCCGCCATTCTGGCGATGCAGCCCCATGCTGCGCTGCTGAGTTCTTTAGAAGACGGCCACGAACTTCTGGGCCTGCGCCCCAGCCCCCAGCGCTGCGTGGCCGGACAAACCTGGCGGTGGGACGGGGTAGATTTTGAAATCCTGCACCCCCAGGCAGCAGACTACGCAGTGCCCAATAAATCCAACGCCATGAGCTGTGTGCTGCGCATCAGCAATGGGGCGCATACGGCACTGCTGGCGGGGGATATTGAAGCCGCGCAAGAGGCCAGGCTGGTGCAAGCCTACGCCAGCGCTGCAAACACCGTTGGCAGTGACGTGCTGGCAGGCACTTCGACAGGCCCAACGCGATCACTGCAAGCCGACATTTTGCTTATGCCCCACCACGGCAGTAAAACCTCCTCTACCGAAGTCTTCCTGGAGGCCGTTCAGCCCCGCATAGCTTTGGGCCAGTCTGGCTACCGCAATCGCTTTAACCACCCCGCACCCGAGGTAGCCCAGCGTTACACCGACCGCAATATCCAGCTTATTACTAGCCCACGCTGCGGCGCGGCCACTTGGCGCAGTGACAAAGCGCAGTTGGTGCTCTGCGAGCGGCAGAAAAATAGGCGCTACTGGCACCATCAGATTCCCTAGCGCCAACACGCAAGGCACAAAACTTGCTATGCTGTGTCATGGAGACAAAACGATGGGCAACACAGACAAATACGATGAAATGCACGCCACGGCCACCAGCGTGCGGCCGCACTACCAAAGCTACGATGGTTGGCTAAGCCGCCAGCCGGGCGATGTGATGCGCTCGCGGCGCGAGGAAGCCGAGGTTATTTTTCGCCGCGTGGGCATTACCTTTGCGGTGTATGGCGAGAAGGATGAGGACGGCGCGGGCACTGAGCGCTTGATCCCGTTTGATTTGATTCCACGCATCATTCCCACCCACGAATGGGCCAGCATGGAGCGCGGCCTGGTGCAGCGAGTGACGGCGCTGAACCGCTTTGTGCACGACGTGTACCACAGCCAAGACATCATCAAAGCTGGCATTGTGCCCGCCGAACAGGTGATGAAGAATGCGCAGTTTCGCCCCGAGATGGTAGGCGTGGACGTGCCGCACGGCATCTACAGCCACATTGCGGGTATCGACATCGTGCGTGCGCCCGATGCCGCAGGCAACGGCGAATACTACGTGCTGGAAGACAACCTGCGCGTGCCCAGCGGCGTGAGCTATATGTTGGAAAACCGCAAAATGATGATGCGGCTGTTTCCCGATCTGTTTGCGCAAAATAAAGTCGCCCCCGTGGCGCATTACCCCGACCTGCTGCTGGACACCTTGCGCGCGGTGTCGCCCGACTCATCGGTAGACCCCACCGTCGTGGTGCTCACCCCTGGCATGCTCAACAGCGCGTATTTTGAGCATGCGTTTTTAGCGCAGCAAATGGGCATAGAGCTGGTAGAGGGCCAAGACCTGTTTGTCAAAGACCGCTTTGTCTACATGCGCACCACGCGCGGCCCCCAGCGGGTAGACGTGATCTACCGCCGCCTGGACGACGATTTTCTCGATCCCGCCGTACACCGCCCCAACTCGTCCCTGGGCTGCAAAGGGCTGCTAGATGCCTACAAAGCGGGCCATGTGACGATCTGCAACGCGCCTGGCACCGGGGTGGCGGATGACAAGTCGATCTACCCTTACGTGCCGAAGATGATCGAGTTTTATCTGGGTGAAAAGCCGATCCTGAACAACGTACCTACCTATATGTGCCGTAATCAAAACGATTTGCAGTACACGTTAGACAATTTGAAAGACTTGGTAGTGAAAGAGGTGCACGGTGCCGGGGGCTACGGCATGCTGGTAGGCCCTGCGTCCACCGCCAAAGAGATAGAGGATTTTCGTGCCGCGCTGCTGGCCAACCCGAGCAACTACATTGCCCAACCCACTTTGTCGCTCAGCACTTGCCCGACGTTTGTAGACAGCGGGATTGCCCCGCGCCACATCGATTTGCGGCCCTTTGTGCTGTCGGGTAAAACCGTGCAAATGGTCCCTGGGGGGTTGACTCGCGTGGCGCTGAAAGACGGGTCTTTGGTAGTCAACTCGTCGCAGGGCGGGGGGACTAAGGACACTTGGATTTTGGAGAAGTAATGGCTCTTGAAGAGAAATACGGGGAGTTTTTGAACGCAGAGGTCACCAAGGTTTTGCAGAGAGCACAAAAATGAAGATCTTCAAAGAATACAAAATTTGAGAGTGAGCGGAGCAAAGAAATCTAGGTAAGCTAAGTTCAATAGATTTTTATTTTTGAATTTTTTTTGTGTTCCTTTGCGTTCTCTGCGTTCAAAAATTCCCCGCATTTCATCCCTCACTCGCATTTGCCAACTGCTACCTCACCCACACAAACAAGGAGAAAGAAGATGCTAAGCCGCACCGCAGACCATTTGTTCTGGATGTCTCGCTATACCGAGCGGGCAGAAAACACCGCGCGCATGCTCGATATCAATTACCAAACCTCCTTGCTGCCGCAAAGCGCCTCGGCGGCGCAAGCCGGATGGGAAGGCGTGCTGTCGATCAGCGAGCTGACGCCGTTGTTCAACCACTGGCACAAAGCCGTCACGCCCAAGGCGGTGATGGAGTTTATGGTCAAAGACGAGATGAATCCCTCGTCCATTGTCAGTTGCATCAAGTCAGCCCGCGAGAACGCTCGGGCGGTGCGGGGCACTTTGACGACCGAGGTGTGGGAGACGCAAAACCAAACCTGGCTGGAGATTAACCGCATGCTCAGGGCGGGGGACTTTGAGTCCGATCCGGCCAAGTTTTTTGAGTGGGTGAAGTTTCGCAGTCACCTGAGTCGGGGCGTGACGGTGGGCACCATGCTGATGGACGAGGCGCTGCACTTTATGCGATTGGGCACATTTTTGGAGCGCTCGGACAACACCGCGCGCTTGGTGGATGTGAAGTTTCATGCGCTACAGGGCGACTTTTACGGAGTGGGCGTTGAGAAAGACCAAGAATACGATTTTTACCACTGGAGCGCTATTTTGCGCAGCGTCAGCGGGTTTGAGATTTACCGCAAGGTCTACCGCAATGTGATCCAGCCTGAGAAAGTGGCCGAGCTGCTGATCTTGCGCCCTGACATGCCGCGCTCATTGCACGCCAGCCTTAACGCCGTGGTAGAAAATTTGGCCCTGGTCGCCAACGACCAATCGCGCGAGACCGAGCGCGTGGCGGGCAAGCTGCGCGCCGAGCTGCAATATGGCCGCATTGACGAAATACTGGCCACCGGTTTGCATGCCTACCTGACGCAGTTTTTAGACCGCATCAACGTGCTGGGCGCGCGCATCAGCCGCGATTTTTTGGTGCCCTCGGGCGCGTGAGCGGCGCAGCGGAGTGACTGCGGCCCAAGAGTAGGCCGCCACCTTTGTGGCTACACCACTGCCAGCCGCCACAGCGAGGTAATCTCAGCGGCGCGCGCCACGTGCAGCGGGTCGCTCTTGTCCAAAGCCTTGGGGTGCTGCGGCTTGGTTTGTAGACGGGCCACCACTTTCAACCCCGCGCCTTCGATGGCGGCGGTCAACTCGTCCCGAGTGCGCAGGCCCAAGTGTTCGGCAATGTCGGACAGCACCAGCCAGCCTTCACCACCTTTGGCCAAGTGCGCGGGCAGGCCTTTGAGAAAACCCAGCAGCATTTGGCTGCCTTCGTCATACACCGCGTGCTCGATAGGCGAGCCGGGGCGGGCAGGCAACCAGGGCGGGTTGCACACAATGAGGTGCGCTTTACCGGGCGGGAACAAATCGGCCTGCACCACCTGCACCTGCGCCTCGACACCCAAGCGGTGCACGTTGTCGCGTGCGCA
>JAYWHJ010000210.1:0-3057 GCA_043777795.1 Polaromonas sp.
CTCCATCATGCACCTCCTTTGGCAGTGTCTTTTACTATATTATTAATAGCTTCTCCCGCAATATTTTGTTGGCTTGCGGGCCGAAAAGGCTTATAAAACCGCACCTTATAGGCCATCAAGGTGTCGCAGGCCAGCAGGCTGAAAAGCAACAGGCCCTGGAACACGCCGGTGATCGACTTAGGCAGCCCCAAGCGCGACTGGGCCAGCTCGCCGCCGATGTAAAACATGCTCATCAAAATGGCCGAAAAGATAATGCCCACCGGGTGCAGCCGCCCCACAAAGGCCACGATGATGGCGGCAAAACCGTAGCCCGCTGGCACGTAGGGCGTGAGCTGGCCGATGGGCCCGGCTACCTCCAGCGCGCCAGCCAGCCCGGCTGCGCCCCCAGAGACGAGCAGCGCTGTCCACAATGCCCTGCGCGAGCTAAAGCCCGCGTAGCGCGCAGCCGCTGGTGCCAGCCCGCCTACCAGCTGCGCAAAGCCTGCCCGGGTACGAAACAGGAAAACCCACAACCCCGCCGCGCCCGCCAGGCCCAGCAGCAAGCCAATGCCCATGCGCGAGCCGTCTATGAGCTTGGGGATTTTGGTGACCGCGTCAAAATTCTTGCTCTGCGGAAAGTTGTAGCCCTGCGGGTCTTTCCAGGGGCCAAACACCATGTAGCTGAGCACCATGTCGGCCACGTACACCAGCATCAGGCTGACCAAAATCTCGTTGGCGTTGAACTTATCACGCAAGAGCGCGGTGATGCCCGCCCACAGCATGCCGCCCAGCACGCCTGCCAAGATGACAGCAACGACAATCCAACGGCCTGTGTCTTTGTCGGCCAACAGCGCCACGCCGCCGGCAAAGATGGCGCCCATGACAAACTGGCCTTCTGCGCCAATGTTCCACACGTTCGACCTGAAGCACACCGCCAGGCCCAGCGCGATGATGAGCAGCGGCGTGGCCTTGACCATCAGCTCGCCCAGTGCGTAGCTGGTTTTGATCGGGTCCCAAAAAAACACCTGCAGCCCGCGCACCGGGTCTTTGCCCAGTGCAGCGAAGAGGATGACACCGATGATGACGGTGAGCAGCAGCGCCAATACCGGCGACGCAAAAGTCCAAAAGCGCGAGACTTCGGCGCGGGGTTCTAGCTTAAGCATGGGCGGCCTCGCTTTCAGAGGCTTTGTGCCACAGCCCACTCATCCATTCGCCTATCTGCTCTACGGTGGCGTCTTTGATGTTGACTGAGGGCGAGATGCGGCCTTTGGCCATGACCTGCAGGCGATCGGCAATTTCAAACAACTCGTCGAGCTCTTCGCTCACCACCAGCACGGCGCAGCCTGCGTCGCGCAGGGCCAAAATCTCGGCGCGTATTTGCGCGCTGGCCCCTACGTCTACGCCCCAGGTGGGCTGGGAGATGATGAGCAGCTTGGGCGCGGCCTCAATCTCGCGGCCGACGATAAATTTTTGCAGATTGCCCCCTGAGAGGCTGCGCGCCGGGGCATCGGGCCCAGCGGCTTTGACTTTAAAGCGCGCGATGATGTGCTGGGCCTGCGTGCGCAGGGTTTTCACATTGATCCAGCCGCCCATGCCTACCGCCTGATCGCGGGTGAGCAGCAAGTTGTGCGCTAGCGTCATGCTAGGCACTGCGCCGCGGCCCAGGCGCTCCTCGGGCACAAAGTGCAGGCCCATGGCGCGGCGGCGCTGGGGGGTGTAGTGGGCTACGTTTTCCATGGGCCGTTCGCCTTGCATTTGAATGCTTCCTGGCTCGGCCCGCGTATCTTCGCCGCTCAGCGCGTACAGCAACTCTTTTTGCCCATTGCCCGACACACCAGCGATGCCCAGCACCTCGCCAGCGCGCACGGTGAGGTTAATGCCGTCCAGATCGACGCCAAACTCGTCGGCCCGGTGCAGGCTCAAACTATTTACTGACAGTACCTCGCCCCCCGCCACTGCTGGCCGGTGCACCAGCGGCGGCGGCTCGCTGCCAATCATCAGGCGCGAGAGGGATGCATTGCTCTCTTGGCGTGGGTCGCACACCCCCGTCACCTTGCCGCCGCGCAGCACCGTGCAGGCGCTGCACAGTGCGCGAATTTCATGCAGTTTGTGGCTGATGTACAAAATGCTGCAGCCCTGCGCACTGAGCAGGCGTAGCGTGTCAAACAGCTTCTCGACGGCTTGCGGGGTCAGCACCGACGTAGGCTCGTCCAAAATCAACAAGCGCGGTTCCGTCAGCAGCGCCCGCACAATTTCCACCCGTTGGCGCTCACCGACACTCAGCGTGTGCACGGGACGCAGCGGGTCAAGGTCCAGACCATACTGCGCGGCTTTGGCGGTGATTTTTTGCTGCACATCGAGCAACGACAAAGACTTGCTCAAACCCAGCCACACGTTCTCTGCCACGCTGATGGTCTCAAACAAACTAAAGTGCTGAAACACCATGGCAATACCCAGCGTGCGGGCATCTACCGGGTTTTTAATCGTCACGGTTTTGCCATCAAAGCGGATACTGCCCGCATCGGGCTGCACCGCACCGTAGATGATCTTCATCAGGGTAGATTTACCCGCACCGTTTTCACCCAGTACGGCGTGGATCTCGCCGGGCTGCACGGTTAGCGCCACATTGTCGTTGGCCACCACAGCGGGGTAGGCTTTGGTGATGCCGTTGAGCGCAAGGCGCGGGGCTGGGGTGCTCATGCGCAGGCCGCTCCCAAGGTGGAGGCCACGGCTTTCACGCGCTCGCGCAGCCACTTGGCCTGGGCCGAGGCATGGCTGCGTTCATGCCAGAGCTGGTAGTACATCATGGGCGGGAATTCTATGGGGCATGGCATGATTTTGACATGCAGGCTGCTGGCATAGCGCTCGCAGTACTGCCGGCCGGTGGTCAGCACCAGCAAGCTTGATGCCACCATGCTGGGAATTAACCCAAAGTGCGGGCAGCGCGCGGTGATGTTGCGCACCAGGCCCAGGCTGGCCAAGTGGTCGTCAATCACGCCTTTGGCACCAGGGTGAGTGGGGGTGGGAGCAATATGCTCGGCGGCCAGCCAAGTGTCCTGGCTCCAGCCCCGGCGGGCA
>JAYWHJ010000211.1:0-8466 GCA_043777795.1 Polaromonas sp.
CGCAGCTGTCTGAGCGCGAGCGCGAAGTGCTGGGCCTGATCGTTGCGGGCCTGACCAACAAAGAAATTGGCCGCGCGCTCGATCTGTCTCCACGCACCGTCGAAACGCATCGCGCCCACCTGTTTGCCAAGCTCGAAGCGGGCTCCTTGGCTCAGCTCATTCGCAGCTACGCCAGCTTGGTCGAGCAGGAAGATTAGCGCCGCGTAGTTTTACGGATGCTTTGGCGTAGCTGTGCGGATGGTGCAAGCAGCACATTTTTTTTACAGTTCTCCCACGGTTGATTGAACCGCAATGTCTTATCCGGAGAATCTCATGCGTCACTTTGCTACCACCCTTATTTTGGCTGCTTGCGCAGTCGCTTCCACCGCGCAAGCCCAAGCCGTGCGCACCGAGCGCAACATGTCGCTCGAACTGGCCAACCAAATCGCCGCCGCCACGGTCGCTGCCTGCACAGCCGGTGGCCACAACGTCGCCGCCACTGTCGTGGATCGCGCAGGCACCATTCGCGCCGTTCAGCGCGCCGACAATGCTGGCCCTCACACCATAGCCGCCAGCTTCGAAAAGGCTTTCACCTCTGCATCGGCCCGCAACAATACATTAGCCATGATGGAAAACGCCCAGAAAAATCCTGCTGCTGCGAATCTCGTTTACATCCCCGGCTTTTTGCTGGTCGGCGGCGGCGTGCCCGTGCGCGTCGGCAATGAGGTGATCGGCGCAGTCGGCGTGGGCGGCGCACCCGGCGGCCATTTGGATGAGCAATGCGCCATGGCGGCCCTGGATAAAGTCAAAGAGCTGCTCAAGTAAATTCCCTCCAGGAGAAGCCCCATGAAAGCTCAGCTCAAAACCCACCCGCTCAAGCGCAGCCGCACCCTGGCGCGCCTAGCGCTTTCGCTGGCTTCCAGCTTGGCCTTCATGGGCCTGGTCCAAGCGCCTCTGGGCGCCTCGGCCCAAGTCCCGCCCAGCGCGCAAGAGGTCGCCCAATTCAGCGCATTGCATGCAGCGGCCCATCGCGGCAATGTCGCGGCCATCGACGCTGCTGCTTCGGCCAAGGTCGATCTCGATGCCCGCGACAGCTATGGCCGCACGCCGCTTCATGTGGCCGTGTTTGCCAAGCAGCGCGAAGCCTTGCGGCCTTTGGTCAAAGCCGGTGCCAACATCAACTTGCTAGAAAACGACCGCTACGACGGCATCACCATCGCCTCCGTTGCCGATGACGAAGAGACCCTGCGCGTTTTGATCCAGCTCGGTGCGAGCGCCAAGCAAACCACCAGCCGCTACGACGGCACCGCGCTGATCGCTGCCGCACATCTTGGCCACGACGGCGTGGTGCGCCAGCTGATTGCCGCAGGCGCGCCGCTCGATCATGTCAACAACCTCCACTGGACGGCCGTGATCGAATCCATCGTCTTGGGCGACGGCGGCAAGCGCCATCAGGCCACGCTCGAAGCGCTAATCAAAGCAGGTGCAAACCTGCAGCTCGCCGACCGCGCCGGCAACACACCTTTGGCCTTGGCTCGCCAACGTGGCTATGGCGCCATGGTGCGCATGCTGGTAGCCGCTGGCGCACGTTGATCCACAAGCTGATTAGGCAGGCATCAACTCCAAGCGGTAACCCAAGCCGCGTACCGTTTGGATCAGCGCTGCGGGCTGCGGATCATCAATCTTGGCGCGCAACCGGCGGATATAGACATCCACCACATTGGTGAGCGGGTCTTCGCTTTGCCCCCACACGTTGGCCAGAATTCGCTCGCGGCTGAACAATCGCCCGGGTGCGCTCATGAGTAGCTCCAGCAGGGCCAATTCCCGCGCCGTTAGACTGATCACTTGCCCCGCTCGGCTCACACGCATGGTGTCGCGATCAAGCACCAGGTCGTGCACTTGCAATAGGTGTGTGCGCTTGGGCTGCAACTCTCGGGTTCGGCGGCTTAACGCCTCCATTCGGGCAAGCAGTTCTTCAAATTCAAAAGGCTTGCACAAATAGTCATCGGCCCCCATGCGCAAGCCGCTCACCCGATCTTCCAGAGACGACATCGCCGTCAGCATCAATATCGGCAAATTCACGCCTGAGGCACGCAAGCTTTGGCAAATCTCCAAGCCATTCATGCCTGGCAGCATCAGATCCAAAATGATCAGCGGCTGAGTCGCTGGCATCGCTGCCGCCGCATCACGGGCGGCTTGCTGCGCCATCTCCAGGCCTTGGGGCCCGGTGGCGGCGCGCTGCACCTGATAGCCTTCGGCTTTGAGCCCGCGCACCAAAAAGTCTGCAATGCGGGCATCATCTTCCACGATCAATACGTTCATAAGCTCATTCCGGTTTGTGGCCCCGTCTCGTCAAAGGGTAGCAAAGCAGGCAGAAAAATTTCTGCTTGCGTGCCTTGGCCTGGCTGGCTGGCAAGTGTGATTTGGCCATCATGCGCCTGCGCCAGCGTCATGGCAATCGGCAAGCCCAGACCACTGCCCGAGGCGCGGTGCTGGCGCGCCTGCTCACCCCGGAAATGCCGCTGAAACACTTGGGAGAGCTCAGCGGCAGGAATACCAATCCCCTCATCCGTGACCGAAATACGCCACAGGCTCGGTGCCTCATCACTGGCCTGCACCTGATTCACGGCCAGCCGCACCGTGCTACCGGCGTGCGAATAGCGGATGGCGTTGTCCAGCAACAAGAGGATCAACTGCCGCAAGCGCTGGCGGTCGCCCATCACGCGCCCGGCCATCGGCTGCGCAGGCTCGCAAAGCAATCGCACCCCGCTGGCTGCAGCCAAGGCGCTGGCCTGGTTCCAGGCATCCATCAAAGGCAGAGACAATTCCATCGGCTCACGCACCAGACTCAAGGATTCAAGATCCATGCGCGCCATGGAGAGCAAATCATCAATCACCGCGCCCAACTCGCGCGACGTTTGTACGATACGCTGCAAAGCCTCGCGGTAATCCGCTTCACTGCTCGAGCGACTGCGCAACGTCACCTCGGCTTCCCCACGAATCGCTGTGGTGGGCGTGCGCAATTCGTGGCTGATATCCGCGAGCAATTGGCGGCGGCGCACATCGGTCTGGCGCAAGGATTCATTGGCCTGCGCCAGAGCCTCCGTGCGCGCCTTGACCAAGTCCTCC
This sequence comes from Polaromonas sp., assembly GCA_043777795.1. Classification (GTDB taxonomy): domain Bacteria; phylum Pseudomonadota; class Gammaproteobacteria; order Burkholderiales; family Burkholderiaceae_C; genus JAAFIP01. The sequence continues at coordinate 3,109 of JAYWHJ010000211.1, forward strand.
AGCTGCGACCGCGCCTGCGCCTCTTGCTGGTGATGTTGCTCTAACTGCTGCGCCATACCGTTCATGCTGCGTGCCACTGCTGAGAACTCATCTTTGCCGTGCAAGGCAATGCGGTGTTGCCACTGACCGGCGGCAAGCTCCTGCGCGCCTTCGGTCAAAGCGTCCAGAGGGCGGCGTAACGCGCGGCCGAAATACACGGTGGCCGCCAAAGCCAGCAAGACCAGTACGCACGCGCCACCCAGCCAGAGCAGGCGAATCCTGGCCAGCCCCTCATCTGCTGCCGCCCGCTCACGCGTCATCGCCACTGATTCCCGCGCGATGCTTTGCCCAATCAATTGCCTTAGGTCATGCCCGCCCGCGTATTCAAACAATTGTGTAAGAGCCTCCCAGGCTGTTTTGGCGGGCATATCTGCTTGCAAAGGGCTCGCTTGGTAGATCGCGGTTTCCAAGACCTGCATGCTCTGGGCCAGTTTATTGAGCGATTCTTGGCGCTGCATCTGCTCTTGCGGGTACTGCGTGCCCTGCTTGCTGTCTTGCGCCGCCTGTGTCAGGTTTTGCAGGCGAGAGACGATCTCGCGCATCTGCTCCATCAGCCGATCACGCTCCGCACTGTCTCCACCGCCGCCCAGCGTGATTTGCGCCACCCACGTGTGCAAGCGCTGTTTGGTCGCAGACAACTCTACAAAACTGCGATGGATATCGCTGGCGATGCGACCGCCCACGATCTGCTGCTGCGCCTGACGCAAAGCCACCGCCGCGCCCACAGCTTGCAAAATAATCGTGGTCGCTAAAAGAATCAGAACCCAGCTCAGGCGATGTCGAATCATGGCCTCATTGTCACCGCAAGCAACTGTTGGCGGCTCTTGTCATCTCACGTTAATGAATCTGTCAGTAGATGTTCATGTGTTTTTCATGGTGGGTTAAAGCGCGTCATCTCTAATTCAACCTATGGCTACGGCTCAGTTAACGCCTTCAATCGGGCCGCCATGCTTCTTCAACCTCTCATTCTCCAAGGAACACACCATGAAAAACCTACGCCTTGCTCTAAGTGCCATCGCTCTCGCCAGTCTCTCGCTCCCATCATTGGCCAAACCAGCGATCACGGAGGCGGAAGTGATCGCTGCACAAAAAGGCTGGTGCCAAGCCCTGGTCGATATCAGCACGACCCACGCCAAAAGCGGCCAAGCCGCCGCCAAAGCCTTGGCCGAGCGCGTGATCGATACTGCTTACAACTACCAAGCCGGCCCCGTGCTGTTCAAGCCAACCTTGACCGTGACACCAGAAACCTTCCGCACCACCCGCGCCGGCGCTCTGGCCTACTTCGTGGGCGACGACACCAACTTCCCCAAAGACACCGGCTTTGCCCTTAATGGCTGGACCAAGTGCGAATCTAAAAACGCTGCGGTGTTCATCGACAGCGACTCCGCCACTAGCATGGGCAACGTCATGATCACCGGTAAAGACGGCAAAGTCACCACTGTTGACAAAACATGGCAGTACCGTAAAGACGCAGCCGGCAAACTGCGCATCGTGCTGCATCACTCTTCTTTGCCATTCTCTGCCTCCTAAAACCTAGCCCAAGCCATGGCTTGCACCCAAGCCATGGCAACTCGGCAAGACAAGTAGCTTGCAGCACAGTATTTGCTAAATATTAAATAGCACCCTGCGCTTATTTTATGCGGTCTAGAGCCCCATTTCTCCTAAAAGTCGGCTATTTCCTGCCCAAAAACGCCTGCACCGCAGCAACGGTGGCCATGGCATCTTCTTCATGCGGCACGTGGCCTAAAGTGTCAAACATCACCAGCTTAGAGCCGGCGATATCTTTGGCAAAGCGCTCTCCACTGGCGGGCGGTATCAAGCGATCCTGCCCACCCCAAAGAATCAGCGTCGGCTGCGTGATCTTCGCAATGCGCTCTGGCTCTTGCGCCAGGCGCTCCTGCATACGCTGGCCCAGGGCGCGGCGGTTGCCCTCGCGCAGCGTGAGCTCGTAATAGCGGTCAATCAGCTCCGGCGTGATCCTCAAAGGATCACCATACACATTGCGCACACTCGTTTCTATCAAGCCGCGCGGCAAGAGGTTGTTCATCAGCGGTGCCAGCGCTTCGATGCGCGCGATGCGAAAGCCCAGCGGCACCGACTTCGGCTCAAACGGATAGCCCGCCGCATCCACCAAAATCAGCTTCGCCACCCGCTGCGGCTGCGTGGCTCGCAGAAAATCCACCGTCTCCCAAGCAATCTGACCACCCAGCGAATTGCCACCCAGCACCACCGGCTGCGTGACTTTCAGCGCATCCAGCGTGGCCACCACGAATTTCGCGTAATTCAGCGCCGTATAGCGCTCGCCCGCCCACTGGCCCGCCCACTGGCCCGCCCACTGGCCCGCGTAAGGCCCAGTCAGCCCAAAGCCCGGCAGATCAAACCGAATCACCCGGCGCGTCTTGGCCAGCACTGCCACCCAGCCATCCCAAGTATGCAAGCTGGCTGATGTGCCATGCAGCAACACAATCGGCTCCGCATCATCGCGCGGGCCCTCATCACGATAGTGCACCGCCATCCCCCGCACATCCACAAACTTCGAGCCCGAAGCCGGCGCTGCCCAGCGGCCTTTGAGCGAATCCACAGGCCGATCCCGCGCCCAATTCCAAGCCACGGCTGCGCCCACCGCCAGCAACAGCACAGCCGCCGCACCCCACAACCCACGTTTGATTTTCGACATCTCGCCAGCTCTCCAAAAAACCTTGGATGGATGCTATTCGAAAAAACTCGCTCAACAAGCGAGGCTCAGATCAGCCACATCATCACTATAAAATTAATAGCGCTTTGCGCATATTTTATGCTGGCAATTGGCCTCTTTTGTTTATAAAAAGCTATTTTCCAGACAAGAAAGCCTGCACCGCCGCCACCGTCGCCGCTGGGTCTTCCTCTTGCGGCACATGGCCGAGCTTTCCAAACATCACGAGCTTGGAGCCCTTGATATCTTTTGCAAACAGCTGCGCGTTAGATGGCGGAGTCAGGCGGTCTTGCCTGCCCCACAGGATCAGCGTTGGCTGCGTGATCTTCGCAATGCGCTCCAGAGTAAAGCGCGGCAAAGTGTTTTTCGTGATCGGCGAAAGCAGCGCAATCTCCGCCGCCTGAAACGCCATCGGCATATCAATCGGCTTAAAGTCATAGCCCGCAGAACGAATAGGAAATTTGATCATATGAGACGAAGTATGGCATGGATTTTTTGGGCAAAAGCACCACTGATTGCGCACGTTTAGGCCAACGCAGTCAGTCGCTGCCTACCACCACTGAGCCCAAATCGGCTCACGCTCAGCGCGTCTCAAATGACGGCGCTCGTTGGCGGCCTGCGTGTGCTTGTTGCAAACCACGGCGAATCCAAGCAGGGTGTTTGTACCCAGCGTGCAGGCCAATTGATCAACGACTTCTTTGCTAATTTGGTGGATATGTCTGTGCCTTGGCCGAGGTTTACGCCCAAAACGATGGTCAAGCCAAGTTCGTACGCGACTTTGTGGCGGCTCGGACGAAGGTGATGAACTTGGATCGTTTCGATATCAACGCCTACCGGGCAGCAAATTACTCGCGTGGCATGCGGGCTATGCCACTCGCTTTGGCATCAGCTGCCTGCCGTTTCAGGCTTCGCAGTAATCCTAGTAAGCGCCATAAGGGTGCTACGATCGTTTACTTTGGCGGCACACTCCGCTCACGTTGGCAAAAGGGCTTTCGCGCCCTCTCATGGAGAAAAAAATGACCGTTTGGATGAATATTGCACTGGGCTTGTTGTTGCTCTTGGTGGGCGGGGAATTGCTGGTGCGCGGGGCGGTGTCTTCGGCGAAGGCGCTCGGGGTGTCTCCGCTTTTGATTGGTCTTACCCTAGTGGGCTTTGGCACCTCGACGCCGGAGCTGGTGACGAGCGTGACAGCCGCAATGAACGGCTCGCCCGGCATTGCGGTAGGCAATGTGGTGGGGTCAAACATTGCGAATATCTTGTTTATCCTGGGGCTCTCGGCTGTGATTTATCCGATGGCTGTGAACCCGAAGGGCTTCAAGCGTGACGCGCTCATGGTGTCTGCGGCAGCGCTGGCCTGCATGGGTGTGGTGCTGTATGGCCGTATGGGCATGCTGATGGGCTTCGCATTTATTGCGAGCTTGCTGGCTTACGTGGTGTTTGTGTACCTCCAAGAAAAGCGCGCACCGGATGAGGCGGCGGTTGTGGCTGAGCACCGCGCGGAGGATGCGCGCAAGGGGCCTGGCAGCATGGCACTGTCTTTGGTGATGGCGGTGGGCGGCATTGCGATCACGATTTTTGGCGCGGGCTATTTGGTCGACGGCTCGATTGCCTTGGCCAAGAATCTGGGCATCTCAGACACGATCATCGGGCTGACGATTGTGGCGGTGGGCACCTCGATGCCCGAGCTGGTGACTTCTGTGATGGCCGCACTGCGCAAACATGCCGATGTGGCTTACGGAAACATCGTAGGCTCGAATATCTTCAATGTGCTGTTTATTCTTGGCACAACATCGATCATCAAGCCGATTGAGATGCCGCGCCAAATCGCCACGTTTGACATCTGGGTGATGCTCGCAGCCACCGGCCTGCTGGTTTACTTTGCGCGCACTGGCACCAAACTGCAGCGCTGGGAAGGCTGGGTCTTTATGGCCTGCTACGCCGCCTACACTGGCTATCTCATCTCTATTGCATAGAAAGCACACTCGCATGGCTTCCGCCACATCTGATCAAAAGTTTTTAGGCTTCTTGCCGCAAGAGGCGGTGCCAGGGGCACTGCTGGTGTTCATTGCAGCGCTGGCAATGGTGGTGGTGAATTCGCCTTGGGGGCCGGCTTATCAAGCCGTGCTGTCGAGTTCATTCAGCATCGGCCCCACAGGTGGCGGCATCGAGATGAAGGTGGCTTACTGGATCAAGAACGCGCTGATGGCGCTATTCTTTTTCTTTGTCGGTTTGGAACTGAAGCGCGAGATGCTGGAGGGCCAGTTGTCTAACCCGAAAGCGGCGCTGCTGCCGGTGTTGGCGGCGGCCGGCGGCATGGCGATGCCAGCGCTTGTTTATCTTGCTTTTGCGGGCGGCGCGGGCTTTGGTAAAGGCTGGGCGATTCCTGCGGCAACGGACATCGCTTTCGCATTGGGCGTGCTTTCATTGCTGGGCAATCGCGTGCCTGCGGCGCTCAAGGCTTTTTTGCTGGCCGTGGCCGTGGTGGACGATCTGGGCGCAATTTTGATCGTGGCTTTTTTCTACACCGAACAGGTCTTAACTAACTATCTGCTGATGGCCGCAGGCGTGAGCGCGGCGCTCATCATCATGAACCGCTTGAAGATCGCCTCGATTGGCCTTTACATGCT
>JAYWHJ010000212.1:0-8444 GCA_043777795.1 Polaromonas sp.
AATCCGTCCGAGCACCTTATCGGTGGCGTCAATCACAAACCACTCGTGCGTCACGTCGGCGGGTTTAGCGCTGTACGTAGTCATGAGTTTTCTCTTTTCTTTAAAATTAAGAGGGTTTGGGCATGCCTTTTCCACGGTCGGTGCTCCTCTGATGGGAGCCTCTTAGGTGGGTTTTTGATCTTTTGCAGGTACAGCCGCCGAAGGGGGCGGCCCGGAGCCTGCATTGTTCAGTCTTCACCGCGGGCATAGCTAAGCGCTGCGAAGCTCTCCATTATAAGCAAAATCAAGGGCTTAGGTCAAATTTGGCGTTTCAGCGTTACCATTACCCTATGCTCTCTTATCGCCACGCCTTCCACGCAGGCAACCACGCTGATGTGCTCAAGCACATGACCTTGATTGCCACTCTCAAATACCTGACGCAAAAAGACGCGGGCATCACAGTGATTGACACTCACGCAGGCGCAGGTTTATACCGACTGGACGGCGACTTTGCGCAAAAAAGCGCCGAATCGGATGAAGGCGTGCGCAAGCTGCTGTCGGCGGACATTTTTAAATCAAAGCAGGCCGTAGGCCAAAAAAACACTGCGGAAACAGCTGCTGAAACCGTAGCGCCTGCTTTGCAAGACTATGCCGATTGCATCGGCAGCTTCAACGACAAAGGCCTCAAGGTATACCCCGGCTCACCGTTTGTCATGCACAGCCAACTGCGCAACGGCGCGGGCTCTGCGCCGCGCGACAAGCTCAAGCTGTTTGAGCTGCACGGGGCGGATGCCACGGCCTTGCATGGAAATATGGCCCAGCTGGAAGCTGGCCGCATGATCAGCGTGGAACGCGCTGACGGGTTTGACGCCCTGCGCGCGCTGCTGCCGCCGCCCAACAAACGGGCTTTGGTGCTGATTGACCCCAGCTACGAGATGAAAAGCGACTATGGCCGCGTGAATGCGGCTGTGCAAGACGCGATGAAGCGCTTTCCTACAGGCACCTATGTGGTGTGGTACCCCGTGATACCGCGCGCCGAGTCGCACGATCTGCCGCGCCGCCTCAAAGCCCTGGCCCAGCAAGCCAAAAAGCCGTGGTTGCATGCCACGCTCAATATTGGTCAGGAAGATGCAGCCAAAGTACCCGCTGCGCCCGAAGTCAAAATCAGCCCGGATGGCAAGCCGCTGCCCGCAAAACGGCCTGGCCTGCGCGAGAGCGGTATGTTTGTGATCAATGCACCGCACACTTTGAAAGCGTCTTTGAATGCAGCCTTGCCCCAGGTGCTGGCCGTGTTGGGGCGGGGCCGGGGTAAGGGTTTCTTGGTAGAGGCGGGGGGTTAGGCTGTTGTTTTTTGGATATTTTTTCCTGCAACCGATACAAATGGCGTATGGTACTCGCGGCTTGAAGGTCGAATAATTTACACCTTCAACGACCGTAATGCAAAATTACTTAGAGAGTTATGGAGCTTCCCTTATTACGACTTGGCCTGCTAGGCTTTGGCCAAGCCCAGATTAAGCATGCAACGGCCCGAGTTCTGGCCGCTACAGGTACGCGCGCGCGCTGGGAGATCGTCCCGTTTGAAGATGCTGATGTATGGCTCATAGACAGCCCTAGCGTCACCTTGGACGACAACCAAGGCCTGCGTATCTGCAACCCCGATACGCCAGACGCCCCATTGACGATCTACCCCCAGCAAAGCAGCCGTCCTGTGGCCTTTACCCAGCCGCTGCCCGCAAACATCGATGCGGTGCTCAGCGTGGCATTGGACGACGCCTATGACTGCAAGAACGGCCTGAACGCCCTCAGCGAGGTCTTGGCCAAGCTGTGCAACCATTTTGCTTTAGGCGAGCAGGTGGCCAATCGCCAAAGTGGCTTAGTGCAACGCACCTACCATTTGCACTTTGAGGGTCGCTTGGTAGCGATGGTCGATCTGGCGAAATGGCAGGTTGGCCTGTCACCCGCCGCGCATGCCATGGAGCTTTCTTTAGCCTCCTGGCGGCACCGCCCCAATGAGTCGCAGCGTTTTCCAACAGATTTTGAGGTCATGTCGCTGGAGCGCCTGATGTGGGTGTACGCCAGTCGCGCCCAATCTCCAAGTCTGCCAACGGCCTACCTCACCTCGCCTGTACATTTGCGCCGCCTGTCGGTGCTGCCGCAAAGTTGGCTGCATGATGACCATATGAATCTCATTGGGCTGCTAAGCCAGCAACCCTGCACCATGACCATGCTGGCGCAGTTGACGCGGCTGCCCTTCAAGCGACTGAGTGCGTGTCTGGCTGCTTTGTACTACACCGGCACCGTTACCATCGATGCGAGCCAGATCGTGCGCGGCGATAAACGCATCCACAACATGTACCCCGAGTCGGCCCAGGCAGATCCCTCCGAGTACAGCGAACAGGAACAGGCGTCAGGCCAATCGGTATTTGATACCCGAAGTTTTTTGCACTCTAGAGCAACCCACTAATTAACCGACCGATTGGTTGGTTAATTGATATACTCGGTTGTTCGCCCTACCTTCAAGCAGGTGGCTATGGTGCCAAACGGGGCGTGGAGCACTTAGTATGTACACCCAAGCATTGGACATTCCCGACAGCACGCCCATGGGCGGCCCTGCCGCTGGCGCAACAGCACCTACTGCGCTCAAAGCCGTTGCAGCGCCTGCCAGCGCGGCCCAGCTAGCACACCAAGCCCATTTTGATGCCAAGATCGACGCCGACGGCAAGATTGAGCCGCAAGACTGGATGCCCGCCGCCTATCGCAAAACCTTGGTGCGCCAGATCAGCCAGCACGCGCACAGCGAGATCATTGGCATGCAGCCCGAGGGCAACTGGATATCGCGCGCACCCTCGCTCAAACGCAAGGCCACTTTGCTGGCCAAGGTGCAAGACGAAGCAGGCCACGGTCTGTATCTGTACAGCGCTGGCGAGACCCTAGGCACCTCGCGCGACCAGATGCTGGACGCGCTACACACCGGCAAGGCCAAATACAGCAGCATCTTTAACTACCCCACCCTCACCTGGGCCGACACCGGCACCATTGGCTGGCTGGTAGACGGCGCGGCCATCATGAACCAGGTGCCAATCTGCCGCTGCACCTACGGGCCATACGCCCGCGCCATGATCCGCATTTGCAAAGAAGAGAGCTTCCACCAACGCCAGGGCTTTGAAAGCCTGATGACCATGATGGGCGGCACAGCCGAGCAGCGCGCCATGGTGCAAGAGTCAGTGAACCGCTGGTGGTGGCCCGTACTGGCCATGTTTGGCCCGCCCGATACCGACAGCCCCAACAGCGGCCAAAGCATGCGCTGGGGCATCAAACGCATCTCTAACGACGACCTGCGGCAACGCTTTGTGGATGCCACCGTGCCGCAGGCTGCCATTCTGGGCGTGACATTGCCCGACCCGGATTTGAAGTGGAACGAGGCCAAGGGCTGCTACGACTACGGCGCGATCGACTGGGACGAGTTTTGGGCTACGGTGAACGGCAATGGGCCGTGCAATGCAGAGCGCTTGGCTACCCGCGTGAAGGCGCACGAGAACGGCGCATGGGTGCGAGAGGCGGCGTTGGCCTATGCGGCTAAGCAGCAGGCGCGTGCTTTGAAAGAGGCGGCTTGAATTGCTGAGGTTTTGAATACCAAGTTTCGCGCCCTTCGCGGCTGGAAGCTTACCCTCCCCCTTAGACACACCAACTCACCATGACAACCCAAGAACTCCCTCTCTTTGAAGTCTTCCTGCGCAGCAAGCAGGGCCTGGAGCACAAGCATTGCGGTAGCCTGCACGCGGCCGACGCGCAGCATGCGCTCAACATGGCGCGGGACGTGTACACGCGGCGCATGGAAGGCGTGAGCATTTGGGTGGTGGCCAGCAAAGACATTACCGCTAGCCAGCCCGAGGACAAAGACGAGCTGTTTGAACCGGCGAGCGACAAAATCTACCGCCACCCGACCTTCTACGACATTCCCGACGCTGTGGGACATATGTGATGGCAGCGCCGTACATTCTGCACTTGGCAGACAACGCCCTCATCCACGGCCAGCGCATCGCCCAGTGGTGCAGCCACGGCCCGGTGCTGGAGGAAGACATTGCCATGGCCAACATCGGCCTAGATCATATTGGCCAGGCGCGCATGTTGTACCAACATGCTGCAAAGCTGATCGGTGGCGATTGCACCGAAGACAAGCTGGCTTATTTTCGCAACCCGGAGCAGTTTCTCAACTACACCTTGCTGGAACTGCCGCACCGTACTGCTTTCGCGCCTTCGGTACAGACCGATATGGACTACGCCGTCACGATTGCGCGCAATTTTTTATACGCCTCGTTGATGACCTTGGTGTGGACAGCGCTGCAAAAAAATTCCCAAGATGCACAGTTATCGGCCATCGCAGGCAAGAGCGTGAAAGAGGTGCGCTACCACCTGCGCCACAGTACCGACTGGCTGTTACGCATGGGCGATGGTACGGCGCAGTCGCATACGCGGATGCAAGCCGCACTGGATTACTTAATGCCTTTCACCCAAGAGTGGTGGGTACCCACCGCGATGGAAAAAGCCGCCATCGACACCGGTATCGGGGTGGAAGTAGCTACACTGCAAGTACAGTGGCAAACGGCGACTAGTGCAGTTATCACTCAAGCCACGCTCAATGTACCCAGCAGCGCTGGCCACACCCCGCGCGGCAAACAGGGCCAGCACAGCGAGCACCTGAGCTACCTGCTGGCCGAAATGCAAAGCCTGGCGCGCGCGCACCCAGAGGCTACCTGGTGATGGAACCCGCACTCGCGCACATTTGGCAGCTGCTAGAGCAAGTCCCCGACCCCGAAATCCCCGTCGTCAGCATCCGCGAGCTGGGCATTCTGCGCGACGTGCGCCAAGCCATAAACGGCAATATAGAAGTCGTCATCACGCCGACCTACAGCGGCTGTCCAGCCATGGGTCAGATTGAGGACGATGTGAAGGCCGCCTTCAAGCAAGCGGGCTTGCAAGCCACCATCGTCACCCAGCTGGCCCCCGCTTGGACTACCGACTGGATGAGCGAGACAGCCAAAACCAAACTGCGCGAATACGGCATAGCCCCACCGCAGTGCAGCGCCGAGGGCGCACATACCAGCCAGTCAAATACTACTGATTTAGTAGCTGCTCCCGCAATTATCCAGAGGGCTAGAAGCTCATTTGGCATACAAACAGTACCCTGTCCGCGCTGCCACAGCACTAACACCACCGAGACCTCGCATTTCGCCTCCACCGCCTGCAAGGCGCTGTACAAATGCCTCAACTGCCTGGAACCCTTCGACTACTTCAAGCCCTATTGATGGCGCGCTGTACTTTATGAGCACCACCCACTTCCATTCGCTGTTCGTCAAGCGCATCGCCCCTCTCACGACGCAGTCTGTCGCGGTCACTTTGGGCATCCCGCCCGACTTGCGCGATACGTTTGCGTTTACGCCTGGCCAGTTTGTCACCTTGCGCGCCACGATCAACGGTGAATCGGTGCGGCGCAGTTATTCGTTGTGCAGCGCGCCCAGCCAGTTGGCCAGCGCGCAAGAGATTACCGTGGGCATCAAACGGGTAGACGGCGGTGTGTTCAGCACCTGGGCCACCACTGCGCTGAAGGTGGGAGACGCGTTGGATGCCATGCCGCCCGATGGCCGCTTTACACCCAAGGCCACCTTCGCCAGCACGCCAAACCAGGCGAGTCAGCCGAGTCAGCACGCGCACCGCCTGGGTATCGTCGCCGGCTCAGGCATCACGCCGGTTTTGTCCATCATGGCCCACACCTTGGCCAGCGAGCCAGCGTCGCGCTTTAGCTTGGTCTACGGTAATCAGCGCAGCAACAGCATCATGTTCAACGAGGCGCTGCAAGACCTGAAAGACCGCTACAACGAGCGCTTGTCCCTTATCCACGTGCTGTCGCGCCAGCCGCAAGAGGTAGCTTTGTTTCACGGTCGCTTGGACGAAGCCAAGCTAAGTCAACTGCTCACTCAAGCGGTTCCCGCAGCCCAGATCACCGACGTGTTTATCTGCGGCCCAGAGACCATGATCGAGGGTGCCGAGCGCGCAGTAGCCCATGCTGGCATTGCCCGCGAACGGGTGCACACCGAGCGGTTTGCAAGCACGCACACTTCTAAAAAGATAGCTGCTCCCGCAACCTCTATGGACTCCCAAGGCCAAAAGTCCTATTCATTCGCACTGGAAGTGGTACTGGACGGTAAAGGACACAGCTTTGGCATGCAAGCTGATGACAACGTGCTGGACACCGCCTTGAGCGGCGGCCTGGACCTGCCCTACGCCTGCAAAGGCGGCGTATGTTGCACCTGCCGCGCCAAGGTACTGGAAGGCCAGGTGCGCATGGAAAAGAATTTCACGCTGGAGCAGTGGGAGATTGACAAAGGTTTTGTATTGACCTGTCAGGCACATTGCGTGTCTAAGAAGGTTGTGGTCAGTTATGACGAGCGTTAGTCCAGCTCACGCGGACGAACTCTAAGCGAGTGAGCATGAAACAGCGCTGCGCAATGCAGCGCTGTCTCGCATCACACTGCTGCCAAGGCCTGGTCCAAGTCTTCCAGCAAATCGTCGATATGCTCAATGCCCACCGACAAACGCACCATACCTTCGCTCACCCCCGCTTTGACCAGCTCTTGCGGGTTCAACTGGCGGTGGGTGGTAGACGCCGGGTGGCAGGCCAGTGACTTGGCATCGCCAATGTTGACCAAGCGCGTGAACAGCTTGAGCGCATCTTGAAAGCGTGCACCGGCCTCGCGGCCTTGTGCGCCCTTGAGCATGAAGCTGATGATGCCCGAGGCCCGGCCGCCCATCATCTTCTGCACCAAGGCATGGTCGGGGTGGTCGCTCAAACCTGCGTAATTGACCGAGGCCACCTTGGCGTGCTTTTGCAAGTGGGTTGCTACCTTCACGGCGTTTTCACAAATGCGGTCCATGCGCAAGGCCAGGGTTTCGATGCCGGTCAAAATTTGAAACGCATTCATTGGGCTCAGTGCCGCGCCCATATTGCGCAGCGGCACTACGCGGCAGCGGCCAATGTAGGCCGCAGGGCCCAGCGCCTCGGTGTACACCACGCCGTGGTAGCTCACATCGGGTTCGTTCAGGCGCTTAAAGCGTGCCTTGTGCTCAGCCCAAGGAAATTTGCCTGAATCGACCACCGCGCCGCCGATGGTGGTGCCGTGCCCACCGAGGTACTTGGTCAGAGAATGCACAACAATGTCAGCGCCGTGCTCAAACGGACGGCACAGGTAAGGGCTGGGCACGGTGTTGTCTACGATGAGCGGAACGCCGTGTTCATGCGCTACTTTGGCCAGCGCAGCGATGTCGGTGATATTGCCCAGCGGGTTGCCAATCGACTCGCAATAAATCGCTTTGGTACGCGCGTCGATCAGCTTGCCAAACGATGCGGGGTCGCGGTAGTCGGCAAAGCGCACTTCAATGCCCATTTGCGGAAAGGTGTGGGCAAACAAATTGTAAGTGCCGCCGTACAGGGTGGACGCGGAGATGATGTTGTCGCCCGCCTCGGTGATGGTTTGAATCGCATAGGCAATGGCCGACATGCCCGATGCCACCGCCAGCGCGCCGATACCGCCCTCCAGCGCCGCCACGCGCGCTTCCAGCACGCCGTTGGTCGGGTTCATGATGCGGCTGTAGATATTGCCCGCCACCTTCAGGTCAAACAAATCCGCGCCGTGCTGCGTGTTGTCAAAGGCATAGGCCACGGTTTGGTAGATCGGCACGGCTACGGCCTTGGTGGTCGGATCGGGGGTATAGCCGCCATGGACGGCGATAGTTTCAATCTTCATGCAATGCTCCTTGGGTTGGTAGAGAGAGACTGCATTGTGACACCGCCTTGGCGCCAGAGGTAGCATGGCTAACCCCGCTTACTCCAGCTTGATGCCGGCCTCTTTCACCACTTTGCCCCAGCGGTCAATCTCCTTCACCATGAGCTGGCTCATGGCTTCCGGGGTGGAAGGGGCAACTTCTACGCCAGCGTCAAACAATGCCTTTTTGGTGTCGGCGCTGGCCATCAGCTTGCTGATCTCGCTATTGAGTTTGTCGACCACGTCGCGCGGCGTGCCAGCGGGTGCCAGCAGAGCCAGCCAGACAGAGGCGTCATAGCCGGGTACGCCGGCCTCTTGCATGGTGGGCACATCAGGCAACTGCGGAATGCGTTTGGCGGTGGTGACCGCGAGCGCTTTGAGACGGCCTTGTGGCACCTGGGCCAACGCATTGGGCACACCCGCAAAGCTACTCTCCACCACACCTGCCACCAGGTCGTTGGCCGCGCCGCTGCTGCCTTTATAGGGGACATGCTTGAGCTTGGCCCCGGTCATAGACACAAACAGCCCGCCCATCAAATGCTGGGCGCTGCCGTTGCCCGAGGATGCGTAGTGCACCGTATCTGGCGCTGCTTTGGACAGAGCGATGAACTCCTGCACATTGCGCGCTGGTACCTTGGGATTGAC
>JAYWHJ010000213.1:0-3046 GCA_043777795.1 Polaromonas sp.
ACTTCTTGGGCTTGGCTACGTTAACGATTTTAGAAATCGCCAAAGACTTCATCGTTGAAAGACACAAAGGCCAAGAAAAATTTGCCTTTGAAGACATTCCGCTGGAAGACGCCGCCACCTACAAACTGTTTGCCGAAGGCAATACCGAAGCCGTATTCCAGTTTGAAAGCCCCGGCATGCAGCGCATGCTGAAAGACGCACGCCCCACACGGCTGGAAGACCTGATTGCGCTCAACGCCCTGTACCGCCCCGGCCCGATGGACCTGATCCCCAGCTTTGTGGCACGCAAGCATGGCCGCGAAGAGATCGAGTACCCGCACCCGCTGGTCAAAGAGATGCTCAGTGAGACCTACGGCATCATGGTCTACCAAGAGCAGGTGATGCAGACGGCGCAGATCCTGGGCGGCTACTCGCTTGGCGGCGCAGACTTGCTGCGCCGCGCCATGGGTAAAAAGAAGGCCGAAGAGATGGCCGAGCACCGCGGCATCTTTCGTGCAGGCGCTGCAAAAAACGACATTCCTGAACCCAAGGCCGACGAGATTTTCGACCTGATGGAGAAGTTTGCAGGCTACGGCTTTAACAAGTCGCACGCCGCCGCTTATTCCCTGCTGGCCTACCATACCGGTTGGCTCAAGGTGCACTACACGGCAGAGTTTTTCTGCGCCAACATGACGGTGGAAATGGGCGACACCGACAAGCTCAAACTGTTGTTCCAGGACGCGCAAGACAATTTTGGCCTGACCTTTGAGCCACCCGATGTCAACCGTGGTACGCACCGTTTTGAGCCGGTGAGTGACAAGGTCATTCGCTATGGCTTGGGTGCAGTCAAAGGCACAGGACAGCAAGCGGTAGAAGCGATCATCGCTGCCAGGCACAGTGGTGGTCCCTTCACCAGCCTGTTCGACTTTTGCGCCCGTGTAGAGCGCACCAAAATCAACAAACGCACGATAGAGGCACTCATCAAAGCCGGTGCTTTTGACAGCCTGCAACTCAATCGCGCCTCCCTCATGGCCTCCACCGAGCTGGCCATGGACTACGCCCAGGCGCAAGAGGCCAACGCCAACCAAGGCGGCTTGTTTGATATGGGCGATGACGACGGCCACGGCAGCAGCACGCAAGAGCCACCTTTGGTAGAGGTCACCCCTTGGGGCGTGAAAGAGCGTTTGGTGGCTGAGAAAACCGCCGTCGGCTTTTACTTGTCCGGACATTTGTTTGACGAAGTAGAGCGCGAAGTGCGTCAGTTTGTCAAAACCAAAATCGACGGCCTGCCCGAGTCGCGCGAGGTGAAAACTCTGGTTGGCATCGTTGGCGACCTGCGCGTCATCAACGGCCAGCGCGGCAAGCTGGCTATCTTCAAGCTGGACGATAAATCGGCCACGATAGAAGCCACCGCCGACGAAGCCTTGATCAACGCCAACCGCAACCTGCTCAAAGACGACGAGCTCATCATCGTGCAAGGCAAGGCGCAGCCCGATCGCTTCTCCGGCGGCATCCGCTTCGTCGTCAATGCCATTTGGGACCTGCCCACCGCCCGCGCCAAGTTCGGCAAATACCTGCGTGTGAACGTTAACGGTAAAGCCCCGGATGTAGCCCGCATGGTGCGCGACTTTCCGCCCAAAAAGGAACAAACCGAGCAAGGCGAGTTGTTGCGCGGTCTGCCAGTGCGCCTGAGTATTTGGCGCACAGCAACGGGTCACGGGGGCGAGGTCACCGCCAGCGCCGAAATCGCCTTGGACGACCGCGCCAAGTTCTTCCCCACCGACGCCGCGCTCGCTAGCTGGATCGCCCAGGCGCATGCGGGAGAGGCTCGCGTGGTGTATGAATAAGGCTGTAGCGCAATAAAATATTGCGCGAGCAGCTATTAAATGTGTAGTGAGTATGCAGCCTGCGCATCACCAGCCAGCGCTGGTGATCGACATCGTCCAGGCAAATAGCCTCTCGCCGCTCGCCCGTCCCAGCTAAACCAAGAGGAAATGCAAAAGAGCCCTGCAAAGGGCTCCCGAACAGGCCGAGAAACTCCAAAATCGGGAGTCTCTTGGTATCCCCAATCCGCAGTGGTTAGTTCAATCGCGTAATGCGTGCCACGGTAGTCGGCGCAAACGGGCGGTTGGCCGCTAAGAAGGCAATCAGTGCGTCGATGTCTTGCGCGCCACCCAAACGATTGGTGCCCGCCAGCAAGGTGGTGAAGCCGTCGCCGCCGTCTGCCAGAAAGCTGTTTACCGTCACGCGGTAGGTCGTGGTCAAGCCGATGACGTTGCCGTTCAGGCGCATGTCTGTCACGCGGTTGCCAGCGGCTACGGCGTTGTCCCAGGTGTAGGTAAAGCCACGTGAAGGCTGCAAGATGCGTGCGCGGGTTGCGTTGGCACCAGTCCACTGTTGTTCCAGCACATTCTTGATCTGCTGGCCGGTTAGGCTCATCGCTACCAAGCTGTTGGCAAAGGGCTGGACAGTAAAGGCCTGGCCGAATGTCACGGTGCAAGGTGGTGTGGTGGTGCAGGTAAAGTCAGCGCGCACGCCGCCTGGGTTCATAAAGGCGATGGTGCTGCTGCCTTTGTCGGCCGCCGAGGTGGCCAACAGCTGTGAATCAGCAATCAAGCGGCCTGCAGCATGGTCGCCGCCAGGTGCCGCCATGCGGTCAATAGCGGCGGTAATTTGGCCGATGTCGCGGTTGGCCTTGGGGGCCACCAGCGCAACATATTCGTCCACCAGTTTTTTCACAGCGGGGTCAGACGTGGCCATCGGGTAGGCGCTCAGCACAGTGGTGAGCGTGTTGTTGTTGTTGACCACGGGGACGTTCACGGCGCGGGTTTTAGTTGCGTCAATATTGCCGTCTGCACCAATTTCCAGGTCAAGCTGGGAGATGCCTTGGCCAAACGAGAACGCTTGCATGACGGGGATGCCGTTGCGCACGCAGTTGTAGCCTTGGTGGGTGTGGCCCGACAAAACAACGTCCACTTCTTTGTCCAGTTTGTCTGCAATGGTAAAAATCTCGCCGCGTGCGTTGGCGCAGGTTTTGTCGTTCCAGGTGCTGTCGGTCAGGCCACCT
>JAYWHJ010000214.1:0-8438 GCA_043777795.1 Polaromonas sp.
GCCTGCAATACCGCCAAAAATAGTGCAGCCCAACACATTGCTCATACCCAGGCCACCACGCACATGGCCCACCAGGCTGTTGGCAAACTTGACGATCCGGTCGGCAATACCGCCGTAGAGCATCAACTCGCCAGCAAACACAAAAAACGGAATCGCCAAAAAGCTGAACACCTGCATGCCGCCCACCATCTTTTGGAACACCACGGCAATGGGCAGACCCGCTACCAAGATAGTAGCGACGGACGACAGGCCAATAGCAAAGGCCACTGGTACACCAATCAGCAGCAGCAGCGTAAAGCTGATGCCCAATACGGCTAGCTCCATGCGGGCTCCACTACTTTGCCTTGTAACAGCGCCACGATATGCTCGATAGAGAACAAGACGATCAAGGCACCCGCAATGACGATGGGCAGGTAGTCAATGCCGTCGGGCACGGGCAGCATGGGTTTTTTCTCGCCCCACTTGGCCACCATCCACTGCCAGCCGCCAAACACCATCAAAGCGCCAAAGCTACCGACCAACAGATGGATGAGCACCTCCACGCGGTGCCGCCATTTATCGGGCAGCAAAGACACCATGGACTCCATGCCAATGTGGCCCGCATCGCGCACACCCACTGCCACACCAAAGGCGGTGACAAACAGAACCAACAGCAAGGCAAACGCCTCGGCCCAAGTGGGCGTGTCATTCAACACATAGCGGCCAATCACTTGCCATTGCACGCACAGAATGAGGCCGATCAGCCCGATCACGGCTAGCACCAGGCAGATTTTGGACAGGGTGGCACAGATTTTGGTGAACATCGCGTGTGTACGGCATTATTGCCCCAAGTGCCCCAGCTATTGGACTCTTGCACCCTCTCCCGCTACGCGGGAAAGGGCTGGGGTGAGGGCCTAAGGGTTTTACTTGGTGTCTTGCACAGCTTTAACGAGGCGTTTCATGTCAGCGGTGACCATGAACTTGTCATATACCGGGCCCATCACTGCCTGGAAAGATTTTTTGTCTACGTCTACAAATTCAGCCCCCGCTGCCTTGACCACCGCCAGTGACTTGGCCTCCTGCTCGTCCCACTTCTGGCGCTGAAATGCCACTGACTCTTTGGCGGCAGCACGAATCATGTCTTGCTCGGCTTTGGGCAATTTATCGTAAATCACCTTGGACATCACCAAAATCTCAGGCGCCATCGAATGCTCGGTGCGGGAATAATATTTGACCGACTCGTAGTGCTTGGCGGTATCAAACGAGGGAATGTTGTTCTCGGCTGCGTCGATCAGCCCTGTCTTCAAACCCATCAGCACCTCGCCATAAGGCATGGGCGTGGCGTTGGCCCCCATGGCGCTGATCAGGGCCACCCACAGGTCGCTTTGCTGCACGCGGATTTTCAGGCCCTTGGCATCGGCCACGGTTTTGATTGGCTTCTTGGCGTAAATGGAGCGTGCGCCGCTGTCGTAGAAGGCCAGGCCGATAAAGCCGACTGTCTCGCAACTCTTCAAAATCTCCTCGCCCACGGGGCCGTCCAACGACTTGCGCATGTGCGCTATTGAGTTGAACAGGAAGGGCATAGTGGGCACCTGCGTTAGTTGGCAAATGCCGTTCATGGGGCCGACGTTGACGCGGGTGAAGTCCAGCGCACCAATCTTCACCTGGTCAATGGTTTCCTTCTCGCTGCCCAAGGCTTGTTTGTTGAACACTTTGATTTTGTGTTTACCACCACTTTTTTGCTCCAGCAAAGTGCTCATGTACTTGACGGCCGCGACCGTGGGATAGTCGTCGGCGTTGTGGGTATCGGCCGAACGGAACTCTGTGGCTTGGGCCAAGCCTACGCCGCACACGGCGGCAGCCGCGAAAACGATGGTATTGAGTTTCATGGTTAGCTCCTGACAGGTTGAAAAAAAACGAAAATTAAAACGGGCCAAATTTGACGAATGCACCGCCTTGGTATTGCTTGACTGGATCGGCCTCGCTCAGCGCGGGGACGGCCTCCAGCTTGGCGCGGAAGGCCTCGGTATTGTCTTGCGCCACAAAGCCCAAATGCGCGGCCTTGGAGTTATCCCACCATTTGTCGCGGTTGTTCGACACGCCGTACGCAATGGTGTGTCCCACCGTGGGCGCGAACAAGGCGCAACGCACCAGCTCGGTCAGGTCACGGTAGCTCAGCCAAGTGATCAGCATGCGGCGGTCTTTAGGCTCTGGAAAAGACGAACCAATGCGCAGGCACACCGTCTCAATGCCGTAGCGGTCAAAATAAAAGCGGGACAGGTCTTCGCCGTAGGACTTGGACAGCCCGTAGTAACTGTCTGGGCGCTTGGCGCAGTCGCCGTCAATCACCTCGCCCTGCTTGTGGAAACCTATCGCATGGTTAGAGCTGGCAAACACGATGCGGCGCGTGCCGTGCACCCTGGCCCCCTCGTACAAGTGGAAAAGACCCTTGATGTTGGCCTCGAGCACTTGCTCAAAAGGAGCCTCGGTGGACACACCGCCCATGTGCACCACAGCATCTACGCCGCTGAGCAAGGCCCGCATGGCTGCCTTGTCAGCCAAGTCACAGGGGACGCACTCTTCGCCAGCGCTGGCGGTACCCAAAGGGTTGATGTCAGACAACCTAAGATTTTGGGCAAACGGCCGCATGCCTTGGCGCAAAACCTGGCCGAGACCGCCGGCCGCTCCTGTAAGTAGCAGGCGATGGAAGGGCTGGGTGATCGGAGTACTAGCCATACAGAAAATAGAAAACTTCTAGAAAAAATTGGTTGTCAGACAACATGCGGTCGATTATGATACAACGCACATGACCGTGTCAAGCACTCGTAAACCCCAAATTCAAGCCGATGCAGCGGCGACAAAAATCGCCACGAAACCCAGTGGCGCTCCAGCGGGTGGCACCAAGGCGCAGCTGTTGGTACAGGCTATTTCTGCGGACATTCGCAGCCAGCAGATTCGCCCTGGCGACAAGCTGCCGCCGGAGTCGGCCATCATGCAAGAGCATGGCGTGAGCCGCTCGGTGGTGCGCGAGGCACTGTCGCGCTTGCAAGCCTCGGGCCTGGTAGAGACGCACCACGGTATCGGCACCTTTGTCATCTCGCCCCCCGACGGCGCGCAGTTTCGGCTTGATCCGGGGCAGTTTTCTACCAGCCTGGACGTGCTTGCGGTGCTGGAGCTGCGCATCAGCCTGGAGACCGAGTCTGCTGGCTTGGCTGCGGTGCGGCGCACCCCGGCGCAGCTCAAAGCCATGCGCGTGGCGCTGGACGCATTTGAGGCCAACGTGGGCGAGGCGGGCGATACCGTGTCCCCAGATTTTCAGTTCCATTTGCTGATTGCGCAGGCCACGGGTAATCGTTATTTCAGCGACATCATGGGCCATTTGGGCACCACCATCATCCCACGCACCCGTATCAATGCGTACAAAATTGTGGTGGACCACCTGGCGCAGTACCTGCAGCGCGTGAACCGTGAGCATGAAGAGATCTACGCCGCCATAGAGCGCCAAGACGCCGAGGCAGCGCGTGCTGCGATGCGTATACACCTGGGCAACAGCCGAGAGCGCATGCGGCGTGCCCAAGAGGCGCTGGCTTTGCAGAAGCCTTGAGGAATTGCTATCTGTTTTGGTAGCTTGATATCTTGCAGGAAGATGCCTTTACTGCCTTGGTCATGCTGCGGCGATACAGTGCGGTCGCGCCATTTCGGGCAATGACGGGGCGCTATCTTGTGTGAGTTACGCAACTACGCCCCTGTAGGCGCTATCGTGGCTGGTTTTTTAACCGTTTTTTGGGCGACAACTACTATCGAAAGAGTAGCAGCTCCCGCGATATTTTATTGCGCTAGAGAGCTAAAAAGCATGCGAAATGAACACCTCAACGCCGAGCAGAGCGACACAACGCAAAGTCAGCGGCAGCTTGGCGAGCTTGGGATGAAAAATCTGGAGAAAGGCGCGGTAGCCACATTCAGATGACTACCAAAAAGCCCGCGTGTTTTCGCAAGATATTGGCAGCCCAAGTTCCCGGGCTGCTCCCAGTCAACCCACTGCGAGCAAAATATTCAAACCCAACGAGCGCGCTCTCACCAAGCAAAGAGGATAGCCTCAAACCCGCCCCCCGTACAGTCAAACCACCGTGGCGTTGCTCTTGTCAAATGCGCGCTGCCGATTCTTGTCGTTCCAGGGCTGGCCTACAAAGCGGCGCATCATCGCGTCGATGGTGCGCAGGTATACGAGGTTGTAGACCAGCTGCCCAAAATGCGCAGGCACGCGCGGGAAGGCGCGCAGCGTCATGGAAAAACACATGTCGTCGTACACCACAAAATGCCAAAACCCCGGCGGGATGTACAAGGTGTCGCCATGCTTTAGCTCGGCCATCACGCCCTTGGCATGCTTGAGCGCGGGAAAGCGCTGGTAGTCGGGGTTGTCGATGTCGATCTCAAACACACCGCTGAATGAGTAAGGCACACGGTACAAATATTTGGTCTGCTCCGGGCCAAACAAATACACCCGCTTTTTGCCGCCAAAGTGGCACAGCAACAGGTCAGACCAATCGGGGTCAAAGTGAAACTGCACTTTGGCACCCTTGCCACCAAAAAACAGCACAGGTAGTTTTTTGAATAAATTCAAGCCCACTTTGGGAAACTCAAAATCCTTCATCAGCGCGGGAGCCTGCTGCAAGATGTTGTAGAAGAAGATGCGCAGCGTGTTATTGCCCTGCTGCAGGTGCTCAATGAACTGGCGAAAGGTCATTTGCGCAGAGTGCGCATTTTGGTGTTTATTGCCTTTAGCCTCGCCGCCATACAGGGGCACCAGCTTGTCACCAGCCACACTGCAAAAATAGTCAGCTGTCCACTTTTGCCGCGCAGGCCAGTCCTTGGTGAGACTCTCAATAATCACTGGCTGGTTTTTGGATTTATAGTTTGCCAGGAATGATTTTTTGTCGACTGACTCAATGCGGGTCACGGTATCTATCTGCATGCTGGTACTTCCCCGGGTTGGCTGTGGTGAAAAGCGCTGTACAAGGGCTTAAACTTGTGTCAGATTCTAGTTGGATATGCGCCGTGCCCACCCAATGCGTCGTCATTCCTGTTAGATGGTTCTATTTGCTATATTTTGAGTAGCTGCTCCCGCAATATTTTAAAGCGCCAGAGGCTTATTTACCTGTCAATTACACCATGCAAAACCATTACATCAATAACCGCTCCACACCTTCATCATCTGGCCGTACTTTGCAGATGATTGACCCTTCTGACGGGCAGCCGTTTGACGATATCCAGCGTGGCAATGCCGACGATGTAGACCAGGCGGTGCGCTCGGCTCGCCAGTGCTACACCAACGTGTGGAGCAAGCTCAGCGCCACTGAGCGCGGCCGCCTGCTGATGCGCCTGTCGCACAAGGTGGCTGAGCATGCGCAAGAGCTGGCCCTGCTGGAGCAACGCGACTGCGGCAAACCCACCAAGCAGGCGCGGGCGGATGCCACGGCCCTGGCCCGCTACTTTGAGTTCTATGCCGGCGCCTGCGACAAATTACACGGCGAGACCCTACCCTACCAAGAAGGCTACAGCGTCTTTACCTGGCGCGAGCCCTATGGCGTGGTGGGCAACATCATCCCCTGGAACTACCCGATGCAGATTTTTGGCCGCAGCGTGGGCGGCGCGCTGGCGGCGGGCAATGTGTGTGTGGTCAAACCGTCGGAAGACGCTTGTTTGTCGATCTTGAGAGTGGCCCAACTGGCTGCTGAGGTCGGCTTTCCCGCCGGTGCGCTGAACATCGTCACTGGCTACGGCCACGAGGTGGGCGACGCACTGGCGCGCCACCCGGGCATTGACCACATCAGCTTTACTGGCAGCCCCAACGTGGGCACCATCATCCAGCAGGTAGCGGCAGAGCGGCACTGCCCCGTCACCTTAGAGCTAGGCGGCAAAAGCCCGCAGATCGTCTTTGCCGATGCCGACCTGGACGCCGCCATTCCCACCATCGTCAACGCCATTGTGCAAAACGCGGGGCAAACGTGCAGCGCTGGTTCGCGCTTGCTGGTAGACGACTTGATCTACGAAAACCTGTTGGAGCGTCTGGGCCAAGCCTTCGAGAACCTGCGCGTGGGCCCCGCCGCCATGGACCTGGACGTCGGCCCCCTGATCCGCCAAAGTCAACAGCAACGGGTGTGGGATTTTTTAAGCGATGCGCAGGTGGCGGGCATCCCCATGGTGGCGCAAGGCCGCGTGGTAGACCTTGCCCCCGAGAGCGGCTTCTACCAAGCCCCCACGCTATTGCGCGACGTGCCTATTGCCCACCGCCTGAACCAGGAAGAAGTCTTCGGCCCCGTGCTGTGCGCCATGAAGTTCAAAGACGAAGACCATGCGGTAGAGCTGGCCAACGCCACGCGCTACGGCTTGGTTGCAGGTATCTGGACGCGCGACGGCGCGCGCCAATTACGTATGGCCAAGCGTGTGCAATCGGGCCAAGTGTTTGTGAACAACTACGGCGCAGGCGGTGGGGTGGAGCTGCCCTTTGGCGGTGTGAAGTCGTCTGGGTATGGGCGGGAGAAGGGGTTTGAGGCTTTGTTTGGGTTTACGACGTTGAAAACCGTAGCAATAAAACACGGCTAGACAAAATTAGCTGCAATACAAATAAAGACCCACATGCCAATAATAAAAATTGTCAAGCACAGCCTACTAGCAGTAATTCTTTTGTTTTGCACCGTCTGTGCAGCAGCCAAACCTGCACTTCAAGCTGATCTAGACAAACTCCAAGATCAAATCCGCGCCATGGACAAAGATCTTGCGGTTTTAAAGGAGACATCTAGCCTCAAGCTGGATTCCCAGGACAAGCGTCTGGCCGATATAGGGCTTACCACCGCTCAACACGCCAACCATCTGGCTGCCGTTGCCAACCAAACGACTGCCGTGGGTAACTACATTAGTTACACCAGTATTCTGATTACCATCTTGGTCTTGGGTGCTGGCTTTATCACCTACTTTAGCGCTAAAAGCAAAGCTGAGAGCGAAGCGCGAGATGCTGCTGAAAAGTGGTTCAATCAACGGTCAATTCAGCTAAACGCAGATATCGAGCAGCTTCGCACTAAAGTGGAAACAGCTTCTGCGCAAATTGATAGTCATCAGGCTGATATAGCATCAAGAGCCGCAACAGCCTCGGCGTCCATTGATGAGGCAAGTCGCACGGTTTTGCAAGCATCAAAAGTTGCCTCACCCGAATCCACTGACCAAACTATCAACGAACAGGCCGCAAGAGTTGTGCGGGCTGCAAGTGAAGCACTTAAAACCAAGGCCGAGTCCAGTTTTACCGCGGACGACTATTACGCTCGAGGGTTAGATTATTTCTCCAACAAAAACTACCAGTCTGCGCTGGCTGCTTTCGAAAAGGCCATCGAACTTTCCTTCGCAGATGTGCCGTCTCAACGTGTCGCACAGTTCTACTTTGCGAAGGGCGTTTCCCAAGGCCAGCTAGACAAGCCCTTGGATGCAATTGCCACCTACGATGCCATCGACCAGCGTTTTGGCAATGACACGGCCCCTGCCGTGCGCGGGCAGGTGGCAAATGGACTTAACGGTGCTGGTTTCGCTCGAGTTATGTTGGGTAAACAAAGTTGGCTCGACACTAAAATTCGAAATGATTTTCTCGATGCGGCAATAACTGTACTAACTCGCGGACTACAACTAAGCGCTTCAACCGAAACGCGTGTCATGCTGCTAGGTAATTTGGGATATTGCCAATTTCTGCGTGGCAACAGCGGTCTGGCTACAACGTTGACCACTGAATGCTTAAAACTCGGCGGCAAGCCCTCGCTTGAAGCTCAGTGCGCCGATGCCAAACTACATCGTATCGAACCGAACGACGTGGAATATGAAGCCTTGCTATTGAAAATTTGGAATGAACTGCACCCTTGACAGTAGCGCATAAACTGACTAGACTTGTAACTAGTTTAAGAGAGCACAATGAACACTTGGCCCGTACAAGACGCTAAGGCCCGCTTTAGCGAATTCCTCAATGCGACGCTCACCATCGGGCCGCAGGTAGTGACTTACCACGGCAAACAGGCTGCGGTGCTGCTGCCTGTGGAGCAATGGGAGCGACTCAAACAACTAGAGGCGGTGGACATTAAAGACTGGCTGCTGTACCAAGGCCCCAAGTTTGATGACGGGTTGCCTTTGCCCAGCCACAGCGAGATGGCAAAGCGCCAGCGCCGACGTGCAGCGCCCGTGTTTTAAGCTGGCTACCTGCCGTTTGCTGTAAGACTGCTTGTGTACCTGCTAGACACCAACGTTATCTCTGAGCTGCGTAAAACCAAGCCGCATGGCGCGGTGGTGGCGTGGGTGCAGTCTGTGCCAAGCCAGAATCTGCACCTGAGCGCTGTAGTGCTGGGTGAAATTCAAGCAGGTATTGAGCTAACACGCGAGCAAAATGCCGCCAAAGCGTTGGAGATTGAGCAGTGGTTGGACAGCCT
>JAYWHJ010000215.1:0-23190 GCA_043777795.1 Polaromonas sp.
GTGCAAAGCCATGGCAAAACCATAGACACTGTCATCAAGGCGCCCTCGCTGGCGCAGTGCGAGGCTGGTGTCTTCGCGCAGCAGAGTTACGCCGGGTAACAAGACGCGATGAATGCGCCCCCTAAATTGGCCGGCTGACAGCTGCTCGTATTGCAGTGACCAACCCTTTTGCGCCAATGCATGCTGGTCCATATCGTCGGTGTCCAACATTTGAAAATTGAAGGAATCAGGGACAGGTTCGATCATTACAAAGGCAGCATCAGGCGAAGGCGTAGTCGAGGGATTGACAAGTGTGACCGCTGTTGCAGAGAACGCATTGTCGTGAAAACCCGTAGTAAGGGATGCTTAAACTTGATACCCGCAATGGCCACTTATGAGTAGGATGTGCGCAGCCATGAGGACTTTGAATAAATTTTGTGATCCATCGTGGTCAGGTCTGCCATCCATCGAACATGAAACAAGAACACATTGACACCCTGAGGCACTTGCCCATCGCCAACCAAGGCTTGCTTTTGGACGGCCATTGGGTGTCCGCCTTATCTGGAAAAACCTTACCGGTTATCTCGCCTATTGATGGGACTACCTTGTGTAGCTTGGCTGCTGCTGGGCCAGAGGATGTTGACCGAGCCGTGTCTGCGGCTCGCCGCAGTTTTGAGCAAGGCATATGGTCGCGGATGGCGCCTTCTGAGCGTAAAAAAGTGCTGCATCGCATAGCGGACCTTATCGAAGCGAACCACGCCCAATTAGCGGTTTTGGGGGTGCGCGATAACGGCACAGAAATAGCCATGGCCTGGAAAGCCGAGCCGGGCAGCGCAGCGGGCACTTTTCGCTATTACGCTGAATGCGTGGACAAAATCTACGGTGAAATTGCACCCACCGCTGAAGGTACGCTAGGCTTGATCCACAAAGAGCCTGTTGGCGTGGTGGGCGCCATCGTGCCATGGAACTTTCCCTTGATGATCGGTGCCTGGAAGATCGCGCCGGCTTTGGCAGCAGGCAACTCTGTGGTCCTGAAGCCCTCCGAAGAGGCGTCGCTGTCATTGCTTTTGTTGGCCCAGTTGTGCCTTGATGCTGGCCTACCAGCGGGCGTGCTGAACGTTGTGACTGGCACAGGCGCTGTGGCGGGAGATGCGCTGGCCCGGCATGAGGATGTGGACATCATCACTTTTACGGGCTCAGGCCCCGTCGGCCGCCTGTTGCTCAAAGCCTCAGCAGAGTCCAACCTCAAGAGGGTCTATCTCGAATTGGGGGGCAAGTCACCCAATATTGTGTTTGCCGACGCTCCCAATCTGGCGCAGGCCGCCAAGGTATCGGCTATGGGTATTTTCCGCAATAACGGCCAAGTGTGCGTGGCTGGTTCACGCCTTTTGGTGCAGCGTGCTGTGCATGATGAGTTCGTGGAGCAGCTGCAAAAAATAGCGGCCAGTTTGCGCGTGGGAGACCCTCTGGATGTCTCTACCGACATCGGAGCGGTGTCAAGCCAAGCGCAACTTGCCCGAAACCAAAAAGCGGTTCAGACAGCACGTGAACAGGGCGCTCGCTGGCGAGTAGGGGGTGAGGTCATCTCCCCCGTGGCGGGTGGGTTTTACATGGCTCCCGCTCTTTTTGACGCAGTGCTGCCAGACATGGCGCTGGCCCGCGAAGAGGTGTTTGGACCTGTGCTGGCCGTGATGGCATTTGACGACGAGGGCGATGCCGTCCGACTGGCCAACGATTCCACCTACGGTTTGGCATCTGCTGTTTGGACGGGCAGCCTCTCCCGTGCCCATCGCATGGTGCGGGCCATCAAAGCCGGGGTGGTGCATGTCAATACCTACGGGGGGCCAGACATCACCGTGCCATTGGGTGGAGTTCGGCAGTCGGGCAACGGGCACGACAAGTCACTGCACGCCATGGACAAATATATGGATTTGAAAACGGCCTGGATTCAGCTGTAAATTTGAAAGAGATAGACATGAAAAACGAACAACTCAAGGCAGATAACGCGCAATACCTGTGGCACCCTATGGCCCATCCTGGCGCCATGAAAAATTCTGCGCCCGACATCATCGCCAGAGGGGAGGGCTGCTGGATATGGGACGTGGACGGCCATAAAATGCTCGATGGCGTAGGCGGGCTATGGGCTTGTAATCTAGGCCACAGTAACCAACCCGTGCGCGACGCCATCGTGGCCCAGCTGGACGAGCTGCCGTTTTACAACGTGTTTCGCGGCACCACACACATGCGTGCCATTGAGCTGTCCAAGCGTTTGGTGCAGATGATGCAGCACGAAGACGTGGCTACTGTCATGTTTTCTAATGGCGGCTCGGATGCAGTGGAAGGCGCCCTCAAAGTGGCTCGCCAATATTGGAAGCTCAAGGGGCAAGCTGACCGATTTAAGTTCATCAGCTTGCGCCAAGGCTATCATGGCGTGCATTTTGGCGGCATGAGTATCAACGGCAACACAAATTTTCGCCGGCCTTATGAGCCTCTCCTTCCAGGGTGCTTCCACATCGATACGCCTTGGCTGTACCACAACCCCTACACCGATGACCCGATTCGCCTGGGCGAAATCTGCGCTGAGCTGCTGGAGCGAGAGATTATTTTTCAGGGGCCAGACACGGTGGCCGCATTCATCGCGGAGCCTGTGCAGGGAGCTGGAGGCGTGATAGTGCCTCCTCCCAACTATTGGCCTTTGGTGCGCCAAATTTGCGATAAATACGGCGTGCTGCTTATCGCCGACGAGGTGGTGACCGGATTTGGCCGCAGCGGTGAAATGTTTGGCACCCGCTTGTGGAACGTGAAAGCCGACATGTGGTGCCTTGCCAAGGGCATTTCATCGGGCTATGTGCCGTTGGGCGCTACAGCCATTAACCACCGTATTGCTGATGTATTTGACGCCGACACCACAGGAGCAGCTTCGGTATCGCACGGGTATACCTACAGCGCCCATCCAGTCGCTGCCGCAGCTGCATTAGCTACCTTGAACCAGATTGAGTCTTTGGATGTGCCTGGCAACGCTGCCCGTGTGGGGGCGTACTTGCAAAAACGTTTGCTTAAATTGGTCGACAGTTGCGGTTTTGTGGGCGATGTGCGCGGCGTGGGCCTGATGTGCGGCATTGAAATGGTCAGTGACAAGCTCAAGCGCACTCCCATGGCCCGCAGCAGCGATATCCCTGCCCGTGTGGCAAAAGCTGCCTACCAAGCGGGGCTGATGGTGCGCATTTCGGGGCCAAATTTGATTTTGTCTCCGCCTTTGGTGATTACTATGGAAGAGGTGGATTTCTTGTGCCAAGCCCTAGAGGGCGCATTTGCAGCGGTGCAGGAGGGCAAAGCATGAGCGGCACAGAGCCTGTGATTTTGATTGTCGGCACGGTCGACACTAAAAGCGATGAAATGGGCTTTCTGCGCGAACAGGTACTTTTGGCCGGCGCGCAAGCCTTGGT
This sequence comes from Polaromonas sp., assembly GCA_043777795.1. Taxonomy (GTDB): domain Bacteria; phylum Pseudomonadota; class Gammaproteobacteria; order Burkholderiales; family Burkholderiaceae_C; genus JAAFIP01. The sequence goes on from JAYWHJ010000215.1 coordinate 3,426, forward strand.
AATGGACGTAGGGGTGCTTGCCAAGGGCGCGCTGCATCCAGATATTTCTAACGTCCAAGTTGCCCAAGCTGCGGGGGTGACGCTGGAGCAGGTCATGCAAAGCGGAGACGAGAATTCGGCGATGCTGCTGATGGCCAAAGGGGCCCGCGCCCTAGCCCAGCAACTGGAACGCGACGGGCGCGTGCACGGCCTGCTGGCGCTTGGGGGCACGATGGGAACTGATTTGTCGCTCGACGTCGCCAGCAGTTTGCCTCTGGGCGTGCCTAAAGTGGTGCTGTCCACAGTGGCGTTTTCTCCCCTGCTTCCGGCAGAGCGTATCCCCCCAGATTTGATCATGGTGCTGTGGGCAGGCGGCTTGTATGGCCTAAATAGTCTGTGCAAGTCTGCTCTGGCGCAGGCCGCCGGCGCCGTGGTGGGCGCTTGCCGCCAAGCCCGTGTGCCTCAATTTGACCGGCCTGTGGTGGGTATGACTTCACTCGGATCGAGTTGTTTGAAGTACATGGTGTATCTCAAACCTGAGCTGGAAAAGCGCGGGTTTGATTTAGCAGTGTTTCACACGACCGGCATGGGGGGCAGGGCATTTGAATCGCTGGCGGCGCATGGGCAGTTCGCCTGTGTCATGGACTTTAGCTTGCAGGAGATGGTGAACCACATGGGGGGCTCCGTAGTGACCGCCGGGCCGGACAGGCTGATGGGTGCAGGCCTGCGAGGCGTGCCCATGATCGTGGCGCCCGGCGCCACCGACTTGGTTGATTACCCGGCCTGGGGTAGTGCACCTGCGCGCTTTAGCGGCAGAGCCGCGCATGCCCATAATCGGTTAATAGCGTCTGTGGGCATAGATGCACCCATGCGCCGTGAATTTGCCCGTGAGCTGGCATCGCGATTACGTGCAGCCACAGGGCCCGCCCACCTGGTATTGCCCCTGCTGGGCATCGAGGAATGGGACCGGCCGGGTGCGCCTATGCATGACCCGCAAGGATTGCAAGCCATGATGGACGAAATGGCACTGTGCGACTGGGGCGCAGCCAAAGTCAGCCGGGTGCAGGCCCATATCAATGACGACGCCTTTGCGCAGCATGTGCTGGGTATCTTTGACCAATGGTTGGCCCAAGGACTGGTCAAAAAGGTGCCCGCATGACCCGCGCTCTGGTGCTGGACTTTGGCGGCGTTATCAGCCGTACCTTGTTTGAAACCCACCAGCAGACGGAGCGTGCACTGGGTTTAGCGCCTGGTACGCTGGCCTGGCGCGGGCCATTTGATCCCTCAACCGATGACTTATGGCGCGCGATGCAAGCCGGAGACATCTCCGAGCGAGACTATTGGCATGCACGCACCCGTGAAGTGGGGCTTTTGGTGGGGGAAAACTGGACCGAGATGCAAACGCTGGTGCAGCGCGCCCGGGGGGCAGAGCCACGGGCCGTGATTCGTCCCGAGGCGATAGACGCCATCCATCAGGCCAAGGCCAAGGGGTACCGGTTGGCCATCTTGTCCAATGAGCTTGATTTGTTTTATGGAGCAGGGTTTCGCGCCAAGCTGGACATCATTGCCTTGTTTGACGTCATTTTGGATGCCACTTATACAGGCATCCTCAAGCCCGACCCCCGAGCCTATGCCCAGTGCACCCAGGCATTAGGTCTTTTGCCGGCAGATTGTGTTTTTGTTGATGACCAACTGCGCAACATAGAAGGGGCACTCCAAGCCGGTTGGCAGACGGTCCATTTTAATGTGCAGTCTCCCGCTGCATCCTATGCCCGGGCGCTTGCGCTCCTTGAGAAATAGCGCCGAACTTGCGGTTGTGTAAGGGTTGGCGCCACAGCTTGGCCTGCGCCGCAATACTGCGCTGATAAATGCTCGGCGCATCAGGAAAACGCTCCATCGCCCGCTCCACACTATCCTCGCGCAGCAGGTGCAGCACCTGGTTATCCGCGCGAAATGGTGGCAAGGTAATAGTCAAAAGGGCCTGTAGCTTGCACCTGCCCCGCCGCACATGACTGTGACCAAGATGCAGTTATCGGCGCATCCTGGCGACGAGGACCTGCTGGCCTACACGCATGCGCTCCAATGCCTTGGACAGGCCTTCAAACTCCAGAACGCCACCGGAATCGACTTTGGCCTCCAAATTGCCCTTGCTCATATTGTCCACCGCGGCGGTGAGTGCCACCAGCGGAACCGTCACTGCTTTGGGCAGCGTAAACATCAGCGTCAAAGCGATCAAGATGCCAACCGCCACGGTCGACAAAACGGCGCCCAACAGTTGGTTAAATTCAGTCTCAGCAACGTTCGCGAGAGCCAAAGTTTGTTTGGTTTTTTCGGCTGTCATTTCTGCTATGCCCTTGATCAGCACGCCTGAAAACCGGTCTTTGCCTGCCCCGATCATGACGTTGACCTCAGCAGGTGCCAGCATGGCGACGACTGGTTCGCTGGGGGCGGTCGTAGGGGCTGTACCTTTGGCGGCAGGCGCTAGCGCAACGGGAGTATTTGCCGCCGCGCTTACTTTGGCCGCTTGGTCAGTGACTACCCCAAAAATTTTGCGCATTTCAGAGCCGTAAAACTCGGAAGCGCCTGCCCAATTGCCCACTTTACCCAAATCGGTGGCGTCAAAGGCCTTGTCGGCATTACTACGCATAGTTTGCAAACGCTTGTCAATCTTGTCTGCTGTATCGCTCCACTCTTTGGTGTAGGCAGTGCGACGCTCCGCGTTGCCTACATACACAAAATACTCTTTTTCATAGCGGCGAATTTGCTGCGCTAACACGGCCAACTCACTCAGCTGCGAGGACGCTATGGTGTTTTTGCGGGTGACATCGACCACATCGCGTTTAGCGCTGGCTTGGCTCCACCAAACCATAGCGCCTTGCAGCAAGAAAAAAACAATGACCAGGCTAAGGCCTGCGACAAGGCGTGAACGGATCGACTTCATGGTTTAACTCCTCAAATAATTTATGACAGTGTGGGGGTAGAGGTGGTCGAAGTCTTGGGCTCGTATTGGCTAAGACTTGGCGGCGATGGCTTTGGTGATGGCTATTTTGAGCGTAGCGTAGGGCACGTCGGGAGGCAGCAGCTTACCCAAACATACGAAGAAATACATCTCTTGCAGCTTCGGATCTTTGCTGAATGCCTGATTTTTAACCATTTCATCGATCGCATCCTCGACAAAAAATTCAGCAGCGATTCCGACATACTCCGCTAGTGCAGTGATAGCGGTTGACCTAAGCGTTTCGTGCGTCATTGTAAAAAAATATGGGTTAACCGTACTTCCCAGCAAGCGAGATGTAATCAAATGCAATCTTATTGGTTTTCCCCAGATTGGTCAACCAATCTGTTTCTTTGTTGCCGAATCGCACGCCAGTCTGGCTATCCACACCGCCCAGTTTGAGGGTTCCGTGCAAGCACCCGCCCTTGGCTCATGCAAGGACTGCCTGGAGGGGCACAATCTCCTGCTCAATCGCCCCAAATACGCTCTGCCCGTCCTTGCCCTTCATCTCAATGCGGATCGTGTCGCCAAACTTCATATAGTCTGTAGAAGGCTTGCCGTCTTGGATGGTCTCGATGGCGCGTTTTTCGGCGATGCAGCTGTAGCCTTTGGTCCATTCTTTTTTGCCTTTGACTTCGACGGCTTTGTTGCTGATGGTGCCGCTTCCGATGATGGAGCCAGCCCGCACGTTGCGGGTTTTGCACAGGTGGGCGATGAGCTGGCCGAAGTGGAAGGTCATCTCTTTGCCTGCGTCGCACATGCCTACCGTGCGGCCGTTCCACTGGCTTTGCGCGGTGAGGTGCAGGCGGCCTTTGTCCCAGGCTTCGCCCAGCTCGTCTAGCGTCACGGCCACGGGGCTGAACGAGGTGGCAGGCTTGCTTTGCAAAAAGCCAAAGCTCTTGGCCAGCTCGTCAGGGATCAGGTGGCGCAGGCTCACGTCGTTGGCCAGCATCACCAGGCGGATACCGTCCAGCGCCTGCTCGGGCGTGCTGCTCATTTTGATGTCGCCTGTAATCACCGCCAGCTCGGCCTCAAAGTCGATGCCAAAGGCCTCGCTCACGCAGGGCACGTTGTCGCAGGGGCCGATAAAGTCGTCGCTGCCGCCTTGGTACATCAGCGGCTCGGTGTAGTAGTTGTCTGGTACCGTGCTGTTGCGCGCCAGGCGCACCAGCTCCACGTGGTTGATGTAAGCCGAGCCGTCTGCCCATTGGTAGGCGCGGGGCAGCGGGGCCATGCACATTTTGGGGTCGAACGGGAACGCGTGGCGGGCCTTGCCTTGGTTGAGGGTGTCGTACAGGTCTTGTAGTTGCGGCGACAAAAAGCCCCAGTCGTCCAGCACCTGCTGCAGCTTGTTGGCGATGCCGGTGGCGTAATGGGCGGTGCTTAAATCGCGCGAGACAACGACCAGTTGGCCGTCGCGGGAGCCGTCTTTGAGGGTAGCGAGTTTCATACAATTCCTGTGGGTGGTGTGTGACTGCGGCGCGCACGGTGCGCCTGCATGGGCAGACTATCTGCAACGTGGCGCATGTTCAAAATTACGTTTAGGTAAATTCGTTTACTATTGCGTAATTCTACGCCACCTTCCCACACTCCTCATGCCCTCCAAACCCCAAGCCGGTATCCAGTCTGTGGAGGTCGGTTTTGCGCTACTCAACGCGCTGGCCAGCGCCCGCGCACCCATGATGCTGCGCGACTTGGGCGTGGCGGCGGGCATGAGCGCGGCCAAGGCACACCGCTATTTAGTAAGCTTTCAGCGCCTGGGACTGGTGGTGCAAGACGAGCACAACACCCGCTACGACCTCGGTCCCGCCGCATTAAAGTTAGGACTCGCTTCTCTAGAAAGGCTTGATGCGGTGAAATTAGCTCGCGCCCGCATGGACGATTTGATGCGCGAGGTGGGGCAAACTTTGGCCATCGCGGTTTGGGGCAACCACGGCCCCACCATCGTGCACTGGCAAGAGTCACCCCAGGCTGTCACGGTGAACTTGCGCCTTGGCGACGTGATGCCCCTGCTGACCAGCGCCACCGGCCGCTGCTTTGCCGCCTATTCCCCGCCCGAGGCGATTGCCGCCAGCCTGAAGGCCGAGGTAGCTGCGCTGGCCAAAATAGCCGCCACGTCCCTGCGCACTGACGCGCCCACCACTCTGGCCGCTGCCCACGCTCTGCTCGCGCAAACCCGCCAACACGGCCTGGGCCGGGTGTGTGACACCTTGCTGCCCGGTATTGCAGGCTTTTGCGCGCCGGTGTTTGATGCCAGTGGGCATTTGGCGCTGGGTTTGGTCTCACTTGGCTCTACCGCCAGTTTTGATGCGGCGTGGGACGGCGCGGTGGCCACGCCCCTAAAGCGCTGCGCGCAGCAGCTGTCCAGTGACCTGGGTGCACTGCAAGCTGGATAATCCAGTGCCATTTAGGCCTTTAGCGCAATAAAATATTGCGGCACAAGCTATTTAAATAATAGCGCACCTGTCTTTTACATCGGTACCGCAAAAGCTGCTTACAGACCCACAAAGCCCTGCACCAGAGCAGCGGGGTATATTTGGCCGTATGCCCAGCGCCTCCACTTTCCCCATGCCACTGCGCGCCCTGTTGGCCTTGCTGCTGGTCGTGGTTTTAGCGCACGGAGTGTTGCTATCAGGCTACACCACCGCCTTGACTGCGGCAGCACCGTCCACTGCGGCGCTGAGCACCCGCCAGATTGAGGCAGCTCCCAACGCCCCTGCCGCAGCACCCCCAACAGCTACGCCCATCGCCACGGAGCCCGCACCGAAAGCCCCGCGCAAAAAAGTGCCCCTGCCAGCGAATTTGAAGCCCAATCCGCTTCTAGCCCAAGCAACTGTTGCGGGGGCAGCTCCTGAAGTAATAGCGAAAATAGAACCTGTTCCAGTGGAGCCCGCCCCTACACCCACCATACCGCCTCTGGCCTCGCTTGATGAACCATCGCCCGTGGCCAGTCTGGAGCCCACTACGCCCACCAGTGTTGCTCCCGAAGCAAGCACCAGCACCATTGCCGGCGCCACACCCCCCCCTACCGCCGCCGAGCTGGTCAAGCGCGAGGCTGACAACGCGCAGCGCAGCGCTTTGAAGCTGCAATTTCCCGCCTCAAGCGAGCTGAGCTACAACGCGCAACAAATCAGTGGTGGACAACCCCGAAACGGCTCTGGCACACTGAAATGGACCACCGATAGCAGCGCATACCAGTTGCGCTTGGAGGCCAGCATGCTGGGTTTTACGGTGCTCTCCCAGAGTAGTGTGGGCAAGCTGGGCGCAGACGGTTTGCAACCTGATCGCTACTCTGACAAACGCGGTTTGCGCAGTGAGAAAGCCGCGCACTTTCAGCGCACCACGGGCAAAATCACCTTCTCTGGCAGCACAATCAGCGCGCCTTTGCAATCCGGCGCGCAGGACCGTCTGAGCATGTGGATGCAGCTAGCTGCCATGGCTGCGGGCAGCGCAGAGCAGTTTACCCAAGCAGGCCAGCTAACGCTGCAAGTGGTCAGCACCAATGAGGCGGATACTTGGATTTTTGTGATGCAAACCGCCGAAAAAATCCAAGTACCTGCGGGCGAGACTCTGGCGCTGCATGTGGTGCGCAACCCGCGCAAAGAGTTTGACTCGCGGCTAGAGCTTTGGTTAGCCCCTAATTTGGGCTATTTGCCCGTGCGCATGAAACAAACCGAGGCCAATGGCGACACCTTGGAGCTACAGCTACGCAGCCCAGCGCTGCGCTAAAACCCTGTAACTGTGGCGTTTTTCGTGAATCTCTGCAGAAAAACCCTGTCGACCTTGAAATTGGCTCGCTCGTTGCTACATCATGTGTATGCCGCTTAAAAAGCGGTAAAGGACAAACCTATATGCAAATGCTCTACGACTCTGACTCTTATGTGGTGGTACATCTGCAGGCCGAGGCACAGGACTCATCCAAAGCACAAGATGCGGTAGAAGTAGCTATGCATGGTCGGGGCAGCCACACCATGAACAATGCGTTGAACAGCGCCATCCAAGGCAAATCCGTGCCCGGTGCCAACGGCAGCACCGACAACTCGGGCCTGCGCCTGGCGCGCCACGGTTTCGAGATTGTGGACAAACGCTCAGGCAAAGAAGTGTATCTGGACGGGTCTTGGGCCGAACTGTTCCAGCAGCAGATCAACGCGTGGCAAGAAAAAACCCCCACCCAAGATGAGGTAGAAGACGCGCTGGAGTGCTATACCCAACTGGCCCAAAACCCTGTGATTTTGCACTGAGCCTGTGCAGTGAGCCGTAAAACCGCGCGCACAGCCCGGGTCAGTACCAAGGCGGTAATGTCCTGGCACAGCTGGTAGATCGGAATCTCGGTCAAGCTGGTAAGCTGCTCCAACGTGAAATTGTCTTGCAGCAAAAAGCGCATCAGGGTGGTGTGACGCGGCTCCAGCAAGCTGGGCGCGACCGCTGGCAAGCGGCGCATTTGCGTCGGGCGGTAAGCTACCTCGCGCGGCACCTCCATCAACGCCGTGGGGTGGTGCATGGCCTATTGCCAAATCACGTTCCACAACTCAGTGTCAGTAAAGGCTGATGGCCTGCCAGCGGCAGACGCTGGCATAGACGTAGTGGCCAGTTTGTCTAGCTCTTTGCGCGCTGCATTATTGCGCAAGGCCACTTGGTGGTTGCTGTTGTACTGCACGGCCACCAGTTTGGTGCCCGTTATCACATACTTTGATTTTGTAAACTTTGCACGTTTCAGCGCGCAAAAAACTACGCCGTAATAGTTGACTGTCCCTTTGACTTTTGCGGTTCAACTACCATCCTTGCATGCAGACAATTACCCGATTCTGGCCGCTAGGTGCTCGCCTGACCCTAGGCGCAGCGTGCCTGGCGCTTGGCGCTTGCGGCACGCTGGCTGGCGGCAGCGCGCAACTGCTGCTGCTGGGCGAGCAGCACGACGCGCCTAGCCACCCCAACCTGCATGCCCAAGCGGTGCAAGCGCTGATTGCCCAGCGCCGGCTAGGTGCGCTGGTACTGGAGATGGCCAACACCCATGCACGTACCAATATCCGGGAGCTCAACGCCACCGAGGCGCAGGTGCAAGCCGCGCTGGGCTGGAACACCCAAGCCTGGCCCTGGGAACACTACCGCGCCGCCATCATGGCCGCAGTGCGCGCCGGGGTGCCGGTAGTAGGTGGCAATCTGCCTGCCTCCAAGCTCAGAGCCGCTATGCAAGCACCCGCTTATGCCAGTTTGTTTACACCGCAGGCGTGGCAAGGCCATCTCGACGCTATCCGCACGGGCCATTGCAACATGCTAGCCACTGCGCAGCTAGAGCCCATGGCACGCGCCCAGGTAGCGCGTGATCTGGAGATGGCCAACACCTTGCTAAGCGAGGCACGCCCTACGCTGGCAGAGGGAAAAACCGTGGTGTTAATAGCCGGTAGCGGCCACCTGGACCCGCTCTTGGGCGTGCCCTTTCAGCTGCATCGCTTGGCACCCGACACGCCCGTGCGCACCCAGCTTTGGCCGCGCGAAGACACAGGCCAGGACTATTGCGCTCAGTTCAAACAGCAGATGCAAGACACGGGCAAGCAGCCTTCCCGCAACTGAAACAGGTTCAGGTTGGCGGTGGTGGCGACAGCGTTTTAAGCGTGCTTTTTAATGCTGGCAGCCAATGTGCCCACCATCTGTTCAATCTGCGTTTTGTCCACAATGTACGGCGGGCACAGCACCAGGTTGTCGCCGGCAGCGCGCACCATTACGCCGTGGTGGTAGCAGTCCAGAAAGATGTCGTATGCCCGCTTGCCCGGTGCACCGGCAATGCTGGAAAGCTCTACCGCACCGGCCAGGCCCAGTGTGCGGATGCCGACGACGTTAGGCAAACCCTTCAAGGCACTGTGCATCGCATCGCCCAGTACCTGGCCCATCTGGCCTGCGCGCTCAAACAGGTTTTCTTCTTTGAACAAGCTCAAGGTGGCAATCGCAGCAGCGCAGGCCACGGGGTGGCCGCTGTAGGTGTAGCCGTGCATGAACTCGATGGCGTGGTCGGGCGACTTGGCGTTGACGTCTTGGAAGGTTTGGTAAATCGTCTCACGGCAAATCACGCCGCCCAGCGGTATCACGCCATTGGTCACGCATTTGGCAAAGGTCAGCATGTCGGGTACCACGCCGTAGTAGTCAGCGCCAAAGTTCACGCCCAGGCGGCCAAAACCGGTAATGACTTCGTCAAAAATAAGCAAGATGCCGTGCTTGTCGCAAATCTCTCTTAAGCGCTTTAAGTAGCCTTTGGGCGGCAAGTACCAGCCTGCGCTGCCCGCCACCGGCTCGACAATGACCGCTGCAATATTGCTAGCGTCGTGCAGCGGAATGATGCGGTTTTCCAGCTCAGTCAAGATATCTTCTCGCCACACCGGCTCTTGGTTGTGGATGTAGGCGTGCTGCACCGGGTCATGGATAAAGCGCATATGGTCTACACGCGGCAGCAGCGAGGTGCCATAGGCTTTGCGGTTGGCTGGAATGCCGCCCACGCTCATGCCGCCAAACCCTACGCCGTGGTAGCCACGCTCGCGGCCAATGAACATATTGCGGTGGCCCTCGCCGCGTGCGCGGTGGTATGCCAGCGCCAATTTCATCGCAGTGTCGGCGGCCTCGCTGCCAGAGTTGCAAAACAGCACCTTGTTCAGGTCGCCCGGTGCCATATGGGCAATCATCTCGGCGGCTTTGAAAGCTTTGTCGTTGCTGGCGTTGAACGCGGTGGCGTAGTCTAGCGTGTCGAGCTGCTTTTTGATGGCCTCGTTGATGGGCCTCCTGTTATGCCCCGCGCCGACACACCAAAGGCTGCTGATGCCGTCCAGCACCTTTTTGCCGTCTTGGGTAGTGAAGTGCATGCCTTCGGCAGCTACCAGCACGCGCGGGTCTTGGCGGAAGTGGCGGTTGGCAGTGTAGGGCAACCAAAAGTTGTCCATCGTAAAGTCGTTAAAGGCCATGGCGGGTCTCCTTCATCTGGTAAACGCTATATAAATAGTAGCTGCTCCCGCGATTGTTTGTTGGGCTAGAGGCTAAAAACACTTATAAAATAGACCTCAAAATACCCCAAAATCAGCGAAAATACAGCCATGCAATCGACCTACATCCTAACCCTAATCTGCCCCGACCGCACAGGTATCGTGCACGCCGTGTCGGGCTTTCTGCTGGAGCGCGGCGGCAACATCGAAGAAGCTGCCCAAACCAATGACCACGCCACTGGCCTGTTCTTTATGCGGGTGCGCTTTGCCTGCGACTCTTTGGCAGAGGGTGAACTGCGCAGCCAGCTCGCCGTGTTTGGCGAAAAATTCGCCATGCAGCTCAAGCTGCATGCCGCCGCCGCCCCGATGCGCACCGTGCTGATGGTCAGCAAAGAAGGCCATTGCCTGAACGACCTGCTGTTCCGCTGGAAAAGCGGCATGTTGCCGCTGGACATCCGCGCCATCATCAGCAACCACCGCGAGTTTTACCAACTGGCGGCCAGCTACAACGTACCCTTTCACCACCTGCCGGTCACTGCCGCTACCAAAGAGCAGGCCGAGGCCAAGCAAATCGACATCATCAACGCAGAGGGTGCCGAGCTGGTGGTGCTGGCACGCTACATGCAGATTTTGAGCGACACCATGTGCCGCAACCTGGCGGGCCGCGCCATCAACATCCACCACAGCTTTTTGCCCAGCTTCAAAGGCGCCAAGCCGTACTACCAGGCGCATGACCGGGGCGTCAAGCTCATCGGCGCGACAGCCCATTACGTGACGGCCGACCTGGATGAAGGCCCCATCATCGAACAAGATATCGCCCGCTGCGACCACAGCGACACGGTAGAAGACCTCACCGCCCGCGGCAGAGATACCGAAAGCCAGGTGCTAGCCCGCGCCGTCAAATGGCATAGCGAGCACCGGGTGCTGATTAACGGGCATAAGACGGTGGTGTTTAGGTAGGCGTCACGTCCCTATGCTGCTCAGAATTGCGGGTTGGGGCAGTACGGCATTGCTGGTATTGGCTTTGTTTAAAAGCGCTGCACTGCCAAAACCTCACTACGTGTTACCCGAGCTTGTCCAAGAGCCGTTGCAAACCAGCGCTACTGGCACGGCCTACCAAGTCCAAGCGGGCAAAGTGGACTACAGCATCAAGCCGCTGTACGACTACGAGATCCGCGGCCTCGTGGTCAGTAAACACAACGCCGATGCGTGGTGGGACTGGATCCACGCTGCGGCGAACGACCACCTCAATGTGGTGGATCTTTGCGTCGTGTGGGGCAGCAATGCCACAGATGGCAGGTACTTGCCGATCTCGTTTTCCAGCGGGCAATGGACGTGTAATTTTGAAACCAAATCCAGCGAGGCTTTCCAGGCGTTCAACCAAAGCCAGATATCTAACAACCACCTGCTCACCGACAGCCCTGCCATGGCGCGCAAGTTACGCAATATCCGTATTGGCGATCAAATCGTCATCAAAGGGCAATTAGTGGAATACCGGCACAAGGCTGGAATGGATTTTTTTCGTGGCACTAGCACCGTGCGCACGGACTCAGGCAATGGTGCATGCGAGACTATTTTTGCCAGCGAAGTCAGCGTGCTGAAATCTGCGCCACCCTTATGGCGCGCGTTGTCATGGGTCGCCATGGGGATGCTGGCGCTGTGCTTGGTGGTGTGGTTTGTTCAACCGCATCGGCCCCGTAACTGAAATTTAGGCACGGTGTATATTGCCCCCATGACCAGTCGCATACCCCCCATCCAATGCCTGCTCACCTTTGAAGCCCTCGCGCGCCTGCGCAGCGTCACGCAGGCAGCCGAGGAGCAGTGTGTCACGCCCAGCGCGGTGAGCCACCGGATTCGGCAACTGGAAGAAATCATTGGCGTGCGGCTGTTTGGCCGGGCCGACTTTTCGCTTACCACTGAAGGCAGCGAGTATCTGGCGCAGGTGCGGGAGGGCTTGGCGGCGCTGGAGCGTTTTCCGGGTAAAGACATGCCGCAGGGCAAACGCAAACTGAAGGTCGCCGTTACACCGACGTTTGCGCGCTCCATCCTCATGCCGCGTCTCAAAGCTTTTGCCGATGCCTACCCTGAGATTGACTTGACCTTGCAGGTCAGCATTCCGCTGCTGGACGTAGTGGCTGAAGACGCTGACCTGACGATCCGCTTTGGCACCGGCCGCTATGCCGATGTGGAGCATGTGTGCTTGTTCAAAGACGTGGTCACGCCGATGGCCTCGCCCGCCTATTTGCGCGACCATGGCCCGTTTGATGCCGCCGAAGACTTGGCCAAAGCCAAGTTGCTGAAAAGCCCGCTGGAGCCTTGGCGCACCTGGTTTGCGGCGCACCAGCTGGACTGGCCCGAGCCGGTAGATGGCTCCAGCTTTAACGATATTGGCCTGATGTGCGATGCCGCTGCGCTGGGCCTGGGCGTGGGCTTGATTCGCACCAAGCTGGGCGCGCCCTGGCTGGAGAGCGGTGCGCTGGTGAGGCTGTCGCCGGTAAACATCCCTAGCCCGCATGCGCACTACCTGTGTTGGCGCACCGGTACGCTGGACCGATGGGAATGCGCGGCGTTTGCGCAGTGGCTGCAGGGCAGCGTGGCCGCCTAGGCCGGCTGGTCGCCCGCTCTGCGGCGGCTACTCTTTGCTGGCTACGGGGGCTGCTGCGCTGGGGGCTGGTTTGGCCGCTGGCGTTGGGGCTTTGGCCGTCGGCTTATCCACTGCTTTGCTTGCTGCAGGCGGTGCAGCGGTAGCGACCGCAGCAGCGGCGAAGGTGGCTTGTGCCTTGCTCGCTGTAGGCTGGCTGGCCGCTGCGCCCGACGCCTGTACTTCGGGCGCAGGCACCTTGCGGCGCGGCAATGTCTGATGCCCGGCGTTCAGTCCGTTGGCGACACATTGCTTTTGAAACGCTACTTTGTCTGCTTTATGTCCCTTGGGCAGAGCGCGGTACTGGCGGCCACAATCGCGCGTGAGCAAGCGCTCACCCTCTGTGCGATCTATCAGGCATTTACGTAGCTGCACGGTGCGGGCTGACCCTTTGACATCCCCTATCTCGGCCTGACAGCGCTGCATGCGCGTAGGTTTGCTCACGATCTGGGTGCTTGACTGTTGCGCCCACACGGGCAGCAGCGCCAACGCTGCGCACACCAACATACCACCGCGAATTACTGAATACACCGCCATCACACACTAGCTCCTGCTTCCGAATTAATTTTTTCCAAGGCATCCAAGGTAACATTTTTTATGGCGTTTTTCCGTCATTTGGGCAGCCCTCGCGCAAATAGTACGTTGCAAACGTGGTAACTTGCACACTTATAGTGATTTATGCCACAAGCCCCCAAAAATGTGGCGGGAGCAGCTATATATTTAATAGCAATTTGTTGCAAAAAGTAAGCCCACCTCTGCAAGCCGGCTTTGTTGCTGCGCCTTGAAGACAAGTGGTTTGCAAGCTGTTGTGAAAATTCATCAAGCCAGGGACGCGCAAATGCCCTAAAGTCCGTTGTACAGATTTTTAAAAACCGCACCATGAACGCAGCCGTCAGTCCCCAAATTTTGCAAACCGGCGAGCGCGCCGAGAAAATCGCTCAGCTCGGCCGCATTTTGCCCGCATTGCAAGCCGCATTGCCAGCACATGCCATTTTGTGGCACGGCGAAGACACCGTGCCCTACGAGTGCGATGGTCTCACCGCCTACCGCCAGCGCCCACTGTGCGTGGTGCTGCCTGAGACTACGGAGCAAGTAGCTGCCGTGCTCAAAGCCTGCCATGCGCTGGGCGTGCCCGTCGTCGCACGCGGCGCGGGCACGGGCCTGTCTGGCGGGGCCATGCCGCACCGCTTGGGTGTCACTTTGTCGCTGGCCAAGTTCAACAAAATTCTGAAGATCGACAAATTCAGCCGCACCGCCGTAGTGCAATGCGGTGTGCGCAATCTGGCCATCAGCGAGGCAGCTGCGCCCCAAGGCCTGTACTACGCGCCCGACCCCAGCAGCCAGATCGCCTGCACCATCGGCGGTAACGTGGCCGAAAACTCAGGGGGTGTGCATTGCCTGAAGTACGGTTTGACCTTGCACAACATTTTGAAGGTCAAGGGCTTCACCATCGAAGGCGAGCCAGTCGAGTTTGGCGGCGACGCGCTGGACGCGCCGGGACTGGACTTGCTCAGCATCATCATCGGCAGCGAGGGCATGTTGGCCATCACCACCGAAGTGACGGTCAAACTGGTGCCCAAACCTATGCTGGCACGCTGCATCATGGCCAGCTTTGACGACATTCGCAAGGCGGGTGATGCAGTGGCGGCGGTGATAGCGGCAGGCATTATCCCCGCCGGCTTGGAGATGATGGACAAGCCCATGACCGCCGCAGTAGAAGACTTTGTGCACGCGGGCTATGACCTGACGGCCGAGGCGATTTTGCTGTGCGAGAGCGACGGCACCCCCGAAGAAGTAGCCGAAGAAATTGGCCGCATGACAGCGGTGCTGGAGCGCTGCGGCGCTACCGCCATTGCCGTGAGCAACAGCGAGGCCGAGCGCTTGAAGTTTTGGAGCGGCCGCAAAAACGCCTTCCCCGCCAGCGGCCGCATCAGCCCCGACTACATGTGCATGGACAGTACCATCCCGCGCAAACGCCTGGCCGACATTTTGCTGGCCATCCAGGAGATGGAGAAAAAGTACAACTTGAAATGTGCCAACGTGTTCCACGCAGGCGACGGCAATTTGCACCCGCTGATTTTGTTTGATGCGAATGACCCCGACCAACTGCATCGCTGCGAGTTATTCGGCGCTGAAATTTTGGAGACCAGCGTCGCCATGGGCGGCACCGTCACCGGCGAGCACGGCGTGGGCATTGAAAAGCTCAGCAGCATGTGCGTGCAGTTCTCCGCCAGCGAGAACGAGCAAATGTTTGGCGTCAAACGCGCCTTCGATGCCAAGGGTTTGCTCAACCCCGGCAAGGTCATTCCCACGCTGCAGCGCTGCGCCGAATACGGCAAAGAGTTGGTGCGCGGTGGCAATTCCCGCGCGGGGGCGGCTTTTCCGGGCCTGCCCCGGTTTTAAGCCGAGGCTCCCCACCCTGCGCCAGGCACTGCATTTTGACCACCCCTGCGCCTGACCCACTAGAGCAGCCTTCTTCAGCGCCAAAGGCCGCGCCCCACCCAGCCATCGACATGGCTACCGGGTACACAGGCACGCTGGGTCTGCAAGGTCTGGCGTGGCTGCTGGCAGCCCAAGCGGCGGGAGAGCTAAGCACCCGCGCATTGGCTCTGCCACTGCCAGGTCCCGTACTGGGCATGGCGTTGTTGCTGGTGGCACTGCGCTGGCCCAGTGTGCGCGCGGGTGTGGGCGTGTGTGCCAACTTTTTGCTTGCGCATTTGTCGCTGCTGTTTGTACCGGTGGGTGTGGGGGTGATGACCCACATCGCCCTGGTAGCCCAGTACGGCGGGCGCATGCTAGCTGTGCTGGTACTGTCCACCGCTTTGGGCTTGGTAGTCACGGCGCTGGCACTGCACTGGATGCGGGACACAAGCGACCATGGCTGATTTTGTGCAACTATGGGTGTACTTGTCGGCCACGCCGCTGTTTGGCCTGACCGCCACTCTGGTGGTGTATGTGCTGGCTCACAGTCTTTACCAAAGGTTGCACCAAGCCCCGTGGGCCAACCCGGTGCTGTGGAGCGTGCTGGTGATTGCCAGCGGTCTGCTGGCCACGGATGTGAGCTATCCGACCTATTTTGCCGGGGCGCAGTTCATCCACTTTCTGCTGGGCCCAGCGGTGGTGGCGCTGGCCTGGCCGTTGTGGCTGCGCCGCGCTGAGCTGCAACAGCGGTGGGGACGGCTGCTGCTGGCCGCGCTCGCCGGCGGCGTGGCATCGGCCGGGTCGGCCCTGCTTTTGGGCTGGGCCTGGGGTTTGCCGCCGGACGTGCTGCTCTCGCTGGTGCCCAAATCGGTCACCGCGCCAGTGGCTATGGGCATTGCCGACAAGATTGGCGGCATCGCTGCGCTGGCCGCAGTGTTTGCTGTGCTCACGGGCATCATCGGCGCGTTGCTGGGCAAATATCTGTTTGATGCGCTGCGCATACCCGCCAACGCAGAAGGCTGGGCAGCGCGCGGCTTTGCACTGGGCACCGTGTCGCACGGCATCGGCGCCGCGCGGGCCATCGCGGTAAATGCCAATGCCGGGGCCTATGCAGGCCTGGCACTGGCTATGCAAGTGCTGCTGGCTTCGCTGCTGATTCCTCTGGCCGGCAAACTGCTGGCGCTGGTGGTCTAGAAGTCAACGGCAAGAGGCTTTAGAGGAACTTGAGCATTTTTTTGCCGACGAAGTTCGTGCTCTTAACGCAGCACACTTTGGCGCGCAGTGGCCAGGCGCGCGTCAATCAGCGCGCCGATCAAATCAGCCGATGCTACGCCCACGATGCGTTTGACGGTCTCTTGGCCTTGCGAGTTGAGAAACATCAAGGTGGGAGTGAATGTAGCCCGGTAGGCAGCGGCGATGTCTGCACCGTGGCTGGGCTGCCCTTGAAAATTAGCTACTGCCAGTTGGCGGTCATTTACCGTGATTTGGAAAGCATGCACGCCCTCTTGCCGCATGGGGGCCAAGTAGTTGCGGCGCAGCAATTCGCACCACACGCAGCCGGGCAGGCTGACCAGCAGCACCAAAGGCTCGCCTTGGCTTTGCGCGGCCAATGCAGCCTCACGCAAAGAGGTGGGCGTGGGCAAATAGGTTTCTTTAGGCTGCGACTGCGCTGGGCTAGCGAGCAGCAGCGAGCCGCTACTTGCCGCCAAGCCCGCCGCCAGGCCTAGCGCGTGGGCCAGCACTTGCCTGCGAGCCGCGCCGGGCAGTGCTGTGCACCACGGCGCTGCCTGCGAGCGCTCTGTGTGTGGTACAGGGCCGGGCTTCATTGTGCGCAGTCTAGCAAAATCCGCAACAAATCGTCGGGCGCGCTGACCATCGGGTCGTGTCCTGCATCCATCACCACCACACGGCCGCCGCGCTGCCATGCACCGCCCCAAAATTGCGGGTCGCGCACGCGCTGGCGAGTGCTGTCGATAGTGGGCAAGGGCGGGTTCACGCAGTCGATAAAGGTGCGCGGCACACTGGCTACCCGCTGAATGTTGAAATCTAAAACGTGGGTATACGGCTCAGCCGGGTGCGGGGTTTGGCGACGCTGCACCCAGGCGCGGTCTTCGCCTGCGAGGCCAAACACCGCTGGATCGGGCGGGGGCAAGGTGTGGTGCTGCGAGGCAGCTGCAGCGCTGATGCGGCCATCGCGCGTGGCGGGCGTGTGCCGCGCGCTCCAGCTCTCGCAGGGCTCGGGGATGGCCGCGTCCAGATACGCCAAGTGCTTTAGGCGCGTGGGCATACGGTCGGCCACCGCCGTGCCCAGCATGCCCGCGTAGCTGTGCACCACCAGCACCACGTCGCTCATCTCCTCGGCCTCGATCAGCCCCATCACGTCGGCGATATGCGTCTCTAGTGTGATGGCTTTGCTGAGCAGGTGCGCTCGCTCGCCCACTCCCGTGAGGGTGACGGCGTGCGCCACGTGCCCCAAACGCACCAACGCGGGCTGCACCCGGCTCCAGCACCACGCGCCGTGCCAGGCACCGTGTACCAACACAAAATTGGCCATATGCCACCTTATTTATATACGCTTTAGGGCTTTATCCCACTAAAAAATTGCGGGAGCAGCTATCAAATAAATAGTGCTATGTTTTCAACCAAGTGCCCAGCACCTCGTCCGTATGCTGCCCCAGCAGCGGTGGCGGCAGGTCGGTACGCGGTGGCGTGAGCGACATTTTGATCGGGCTGGCCACCAGTTGGACTGCGCCGTTCAAAGGATGTTCCCAAGTGTGCACCATGCCGCGCGCTTGCACCTGCGGGTCGGCAAACACCTCGGCTAAGTTGTTAATCGCGCCGCAGGGGACCTTGGCGGCTTCCAGCGCGCCCAGCCAGTCGGCCTTCCTGCGGGTTTTAAAAATCTCTTCTAGCATCGGCACCAGCACGGCGCGGTGGCGCACGCGCTCCTGGTTTTTGCCAAAGCGAATGTCTGCGGCAATCTCATTGCGCTCCGCCACGGCGCAAAATTTGGCGAACTGGCCATCGTTGCCCACCGCCAAAATCAAATGGTCTTTCTCGCCACTCTCCATCGGCGCTGTTTCAAACACCTGGTAGGGCACGATGTTTTGGTGCGCATTGCCCGCGCGGCCCGGCACTTTTTTATTCACCAAATAGTTGGCACCCAGGTTGGCCAACATCGCCACCTGCGTGTCCAGCAGCGCCATGTCAATATGCTGGCCCTGCCCCGTGCGCTCGGCGTGGCGCAACGCGGCCAGGATAGCGGTGCAGGCATACATGCCGGTAAACAAATCGGCCACCGCCACGCCCACTTTTTGCGGGCCACCGCCTATGTCGTCCCGCTCACCCGTCACACTCATCAGCCCGCCTATGCCCTGCACCGCGTAGTCGTAACCGGCACGGTCTTTGTACGGCCCGGTTTGGCCAAAGCCGGTGATGCTGCAATACACCAAGCTGGGTTTGATTTTGGCCAGCGAGGCGTAGTCCAGCCCATAGCGCGCCATGTCGCCCACCTTAAAGTTTTCCACAAACACGTCGCAGTGCAACAGCAAATCACGAATAATTTGCTGGCCTTCAGGCGTGCTGATGTCGCAGGTGACAGAGCGCTTGTTGCGATTGGTGCCCAAGTAATACGCCGCTTCCGCCGTGTCTTTGCCCTGTGCATCTTGCAAAAACGGTGGCCCCCAGCCCCGCGTGTCGTCGCCTGTATCAGGCCGCTCTATTTTGATCACGTCCGCCCCCAAATCAGCCAGAGTTTGGGTACACCACGGGCCTGCTAATACGCGGGAGAGGTCAAGGATTTTGATGCCGTCTAAAGAGTTCATGCAGTGATTGTCCGCGCAAACGATAATAGACCCATGGTTTATGCACAAAAACAAGAGTTAGCCCAGCAAATAATAGCGCGAAAAGCTCTATTTTTAATAGCATCTGTCACCTTGATGATGGGCGTTGGATGCACCCCCGCCTTTAACTGGCGCGATGTCGCTTTTGAGGGCCTGCCGGTTGCGGCGCTGCTGCCTTGCAAACCCGACCGGGCTACCCGCACGGTGCCGCTGGCGGGCGCGCCACGCCAGATGGTGATGGTGGGCTGTGTGGCGGGCGGCGCGACGTTTACCGTGGCGGCGGTGGCGGTAGCAGACAGCAGCCAACTGGCACAGGTGCTCAATGAGCTCAAAGCCGTGAACAAGGCCACCCACAGCCAGTACCAGAGCCACGGTTCGGTGGTGGTGCAGGCCTCGGTGTATGGCCAGCCAAAGGCAGACGGTGATGGCCCAGGCGCGCTGAGTACGCAGGCGGTAGAGACATTTTTGGGCGGCGTTAAACTGGTGGGCGCGCCTTGAGCTTGAACCCCTTTACCTCACACCCCATGAACTCTTCCAGCAGCTCCAGCACCACCGCGCCATCCTCAGCCAGCACTGTACCGTCCAGCCAGGCAAGCACCACGTTGCCGCGCAACTTGGCGGTGCAGGTGTTTTTGGCTTTTGCTTTGGCGTATTTTTTATCGGCATTGGTGCGCGCCATTACGGCCACGCTATCTCCCGTGCTGCGGGTGGAGTTTGCGCTGTCAGCAGGTGACCTGGGTTTGCTCGGTGGCGGGTACTTTTTGGGCTTTGCGTTGATGCAGCTGCCGCTGGGAAAGTGGCTGGACACGCACGGTCCGCGCAAAGTGATTTTGTGTTTTTTAAGCGCTGCCGTGCTGGGCTGCGTGGCCTTTGCCCTGGCCAATAGCTTTACCGGCCTGCTGGTGGCGCGCATGCTGTGCGG